>JAZSHK010000111.1:0-4789 GCA_045533185.1 Acutalibacteraceae bacterium
AGTTCTTTTTCGGACACGAGAGCCAGAAAAAGAAAAGACACGCGAGGGCGTGTCTTTTCTTTTTCAATGAAATTAGTTCCTTGCGGAACGAGTGAAATATTGCTACGCAATATGAAATACGCTTCGCGTATGAAATATGCCTACGGCATATGAAGGAACGAATTTTATTTCACATTTTGCCAACGGCAAAATATTTCATAATCCGCAAGGATTATTTCATATGGCGAAGCCATATTTCATTTTCCCTTGCCCCTTTGCCGCTTTTATGCTATGCTTGTGCTACAATAGGGACAAATAATTATTTATCCTTGCCTTTTTTATCAAATTTATAAGGCAAGGCAGGAATAACTGTCATACCACACTTTAATGTATCCTTGTAAAACAAGGAAAAGTATGGTATGATATTTTATATAGAAGTATGACTTTTGTCATACTCTCAAAACATAATATTATCGAGGGGATTTTGTTATGAAAAAAGGGAAAAACATAACCTTGCTAATTGGAATTATTTGTAATTTTACTATTGCGGTATGGCAACTGATGCAATTTATTTATCATAGTTTAACCGTTCTGACGGAGAAGAACATAAAGTATTTTTTGAACGGTGACATATTGCCCGTTGCAATAATTTTTTTGTTGATGATTTTTCCTATTGTTTTACTTGTTCATAACCTCAAAAGCAAAACGGGAAAAGTGCTTCCAATTGTTTCTATAATAGTAAATTGCGTAGTTCTTTTATGGATATTGCTTTTTTCGTTCACGCCTGCGATTCCACAATATATTATAATTAGCAAATTGGGAATTATAGATACATATTTAGTTCTTATAGTAAATTTTTTGAAAAGCGGCGGACTTTTATTTATTATCGGATATGCGTCACTTATTATTGGGAGTTTTCTATCATTGCCACAAAAGGCGAAAACAACTGATGCTAAAAAGACACTTTGATAGATAGCTTAATTTAATATTTGTTCCCAATTTAACACAAGCGTATAATACACGTGATGAGGTGAATTATTGTAATGAAAATCAAGACGTATCTATCCAATGATGACCGTCAAATGAATTACGCAGTGGCTTTTGGTGATGACTATACAGATCTACCGTTGCTGATCTATCTTCACGGAGCAGGAGAAAGAGGAAAGAATTTTGATCATATATACCGCCATGGCATCCCGAAACTTATAAAAGAAGGACTGGATGTTAATGCGGTTGTTCTGTTTCCGCAATGCCCCGGTGAGTTTATTTGGAACAATATGGTCAAAGAACTTAAATCCATCATTGATGCTGTAGTGATCGAATACGGAATACCAAAGGATAGGATTGTTTTAACCGGTTCCAGCATGGGCGGTTATGGAACATGGGAGATGGCGATGTGTTATCCTGAAATGTTTGCCGCCATCGCTCCTGTGGCAGGCGGCGGGGTTGTGTGGCGAACGAGCAAATTGATTAAGACGCCCGTAATTGCGTACCACGGAGAGAAGGATTTAACTGTTCCTGCTTCGCAATCGGAAATTATGGTGAATTTCACAAACCGTAACGGCGGTACGGCAGAACTTAATATCATAAGAGATAAAGGTCATAACGATGGTATTGACTATGCATACCGAGAAACAGACCTCATACAGCGGTTGCTTTCATATAGAAGATTTGATTTTACCCATATTCCCGAGGTTTGCGAGGACATATTTTAACATACTTTTTGCCTGATAACGAAGCGAAAGGCAAAAATCGCTGAGTTTTATTGACACGTTAAAAATTAAAGAAAATCCGCGGTTTTTATCCGATTCTTTTCGTACACGAGAGCCCAAAAAAGAGAAACATCGCCGATGGCGGTGCTTCTCTTTTTTTGCAGTTCGATGCTTGCCCGAGCGTGCTTGCTTTTTTCCTATCCATCGACTATAATATACCTATTGTGATTGTATGAAACGAGGGATGGAACATGACACAGCGATTATACGAGCAGGACAGCTTCTGTCGGGACTTTACCGCAACGGTACTGTCCTGCGAGAAACAGGGCGAGAATTACGCCGTGATATTGGATCGCACCGCTTTTTTCCCCGAGGGGGGAGGGCAGGCGGCGGACAGCGGTACGCTCGGTGGTGTCGCGGTGCTGGACGTGCAGACCGTCGGCAATGAGATCGTGCACACGCTTGCCGCGCCGCTCGCGGTGGGGCAGACGGTTACGGGTGCGCTCGACTGGGACGCCCGCTTTCTGCGGATGCAGAAGCACACGGGCGAGCACATCGTCTGCGGTATCATTCACCGTCTGTACGGCTATGAGAACGTCGGCTTTCACCTCGGCAGCGAGGATGTGACGCTGGATCTC
Source organism: Acutalibacteraceae bacterium (assembly GCA_045533185.1). GTDB lineage: Bacteria > Bacillota > Clostridia > Oscillospirales > Acutalibacteraceae > UBA5905. The sequence continues at coordinate 2,330 of JAZSHK010000111.1, forward strand.
GACGGGGAGCTGACCCGCGAGCAGCTCGACGAGGTCGAGGAGCTCGCCAACCGCGCCGTGACGGAGAACCGCGCTGTGACCGCGGTGTATCCGTCAGCAAAGGAGCTCGCGGCGATGGACTATCGCAGTAAAAAGGCGATCGACGGCGCGGTGCGCATCGTCACCATCGAGGGGCTCGACCGCTGCGCCTGCTGTGCGCCGCACGTGGCGACGACGGGGCAGGTCGGACTCATTAAATTGCTGGATTTCATCCGCTATAAGGGCGGTGTGCGCATCCATCTGCAGTGCGGATCGGATGCCCTGCGGGATTATCGGATGCGTTATACCCAGACCGCGGCCATTGCCTCTGCGCTGTCGGTCAAGCAGCACGCGGTGCTCGAAGGCGTGGAGCGCCTGCTCGCCCAGCGGGACGCGCTGACGCGCGAGCTGGCCGCGGTGCGAAAAGAGGCGCTCACCCTGCGGGTGGACGCACTTTCTCCCGACAGCAGACGCGCGCTGTTTATCGAAAAGGCGATGGACGGCGAAAGCCTGCGGGATCTCGCGCTTGCGGCATCGGCGAAGGTCGGGGGCTTATGCGCCGCGTTCGCGGGGGATGACGGGAGCGGCTATACCTACGCCGCGGCGGGCGGCGATCTGCCCGCTTTCGCCGCCGCGCTCAAGGAGCGTCTCTCTGCCCGCGGAGGCGGCTCGGCACAGCTTATTCAGGGGCGGGTGTTCGCCACCGCCGCCGAGATAGCGGCATTTTGGAACACGCTGTAAATAGGTGTTGCAAAAGTGCGCGGTTTGTGCTATGATATTTTGCAGATATTTTATAATGTAAGGGGATCTTTCCATGTCAGGACATTCCAAGTGGAACAACATCAAGCGTAAAAAAGAGAAGACCGACGGCCAGAAGGCCAAGATCTTCACCAAGATGGGCCGCGAGATCGCGGTGGCGGTGAAGGAGGGCGGCAGTGCCGATCCTTCCTCCAACTCCAAGCTGCGTGACGCCATCGCGAAGGCGAAGGCAAATAACGTGCCCAACGACAACATTGATCGCATCATCAAGAAGGCGGCGGGCGAGGGCAACGCGGATACCTATGAAGCGCTGCAGTACGAGGGCTACGGCCCCTGCGGCATCGCTGTCATCGTTGAGACGTTGACCGACAACCGCAACCGTACCGCGGCGGATCTGCGCCATTATTTCGACAAGTGCGGCGGCAATATGGGGCAGACGGGCTGCGTCGGTTTTATGTTTAATCAGAAGGGCATTCTCGTTGTCGAGGCAGAGGATCTCGACGAGGACAAGGTGATGGAGGACGCGCTGGAAGCGGGTGCCGCCGACTTTGCCGCGAACGAGGACGTGTTCGAGATCACCACCGAGCCGGAGGATTTCTCGGGCGTGCGTGACGACCTCGAGGCGAAGGGCTACACCTTCATCACCGCCGAGCTGCAGATGGTGCCGGACGTGCTCAGCGAGATCGCCGACCCCGATGCGGCGAAGAATATGGAGAAGCTGCTCGATCTGCTTGAGGACAACGACGACGTGCAGAACGTATGGCACAACTGGGATCGTCCCGACGACGAGGAGTAAATTGTATACAAAAAGAAATCCCCGACCGCTCGGTCGGGGATTTCTTTTTGTATTTACAGCAGACTGAAGGAAACGACCAGCGAGGCGAACACGATCGACACCATCGAAAGGAGCTTGATGAGGATGTTGATCGCAGGACCGGAGGTATCCTTGAAGGGATCGCCGACAGTGTCGCCGACGACCGCGGCCTTGTGGTTATCCGAGCCCTTGCCGTTGAAGGCGCCGCCTTCGATGTGCTTCTTGGCGTTATCCCAGGCGCCGCCCGAGTTGGACATAAACACTGCCATCAGGAAGCCCGAAGCGGTCGCGCCCGCGAGCATACCGACGACGCCCGTGCAGCCAAGCAGCAGACCAACCACGATCGGCACGGCGACGGCGACGATGGTGGGTAGCACCATCTCGCGCAGGCTGGACTTGGTGCAGAGGTCGACGCATTTAGCGTAATCCGCCTCGGCCTTGCCCTCCATCAGACCCGTGATCTCACGGAACTGGCGGCGGACCTCCTTGACGACGCTCTGCGCCGCACGGCCAACGGATTCCATCGTCAGCGCGGCAAACACAAAGGGCAGGCACGCGCCGATGAACAGACCGATGAGCACGGTGGGATTCATCAGGCTGAGGTTGGCGAGCTTTTCTGCGCCACCCTCGATAGACTGAACCTTATCAATGTAAGATGCCATCAGCGCGAGGGCGGTCAGCGCGGCGGAGCCGATCGCGAAGCCCTTGCCGGTGGCGGCAGTGGTGTTGCCCAGCGCATCCAGCGCATCGGTGCGCTGACGCACCTCTTTTTCGAGACCTGCCATCTCGGCAATGCCGCCCGCGTTATCCGCGACGGGACCGTAGGCGTCGGTCGCGAGGGTGATACCCAGCGTCGACAGCATACCGAC
>JAZSHK010000060.1:0-19377 GCA_045533185.1 Acutalibacteraceae bacterium
AGCAGCGATTGCTGTTGCTTTTCGGTCAGCCGACGGAACGAGGTGACGAGCTCCATCTCCTCGGGGGAGAGCGCGACCACCGTGACGTTGTCCTGCAGAGCGTCGGCGGGGGTCTCGCCGTCCTTGCCGAGCAGGTAGTCCGCCGTCACGCCGAACAGCTCCGCAAGCACGCACAGAGTCGCCGGATCGGGATGGGAACCGTCGGTCTCATAGTTGGTATAGGAGGTGCGGTGCAGATTAAGCACTTTTGCAACATCCGCCTGCGTCATATGATGTTGCTTGCGCAGCATACGCAGCCGCATCGCAAGCGGTGACAGATTGTCTCGCGGCATCCTGCTCGCCCCCTTTCTTTTCTCTCACACATCATATCACGCGCCGCCGCAAACCACAACAAAAACCGACAAATTACGCTGTGAATATTTTTCACATTTTGATAACAAGCCCCTGTCTGAAAACGCACTTGTATTTCGGCGGAAGGTTTGGTATACTATGGATATAAAATCGTAATAAGGAGGTGCCGATTATGGAGAGAAAGAAGCCGACCCGTCGGTGGATCTGGTATTTCAGCTTGATCGCGGCACTGATCGTGGTATTTAAGCTGTGCGATAACCTCGGGCAGGTGGTGGGTGCCGTCGGCACGGTCATCGGGATATTGGCACCGTTTGTGGCGGGGCTGATGATCGCGTTTTTGTTGCATCACCCGAGTCTCTGGCTTGAGAAGCAGATCAAAAAGCTCAAGGGCCGCTTCTGGCTGGTCGTGGCGCGCCCGCTGGCACTGGTGGCGGTGTACCTGCTGCTGCTCGGCGCGCTGGCGCTGATCGTGGCACTGGTGCTGCCTCGCCTGACGGATAGCCTGATGGATCTGGTCCGCTCGCTGCCGGGCTATGTGGAGACGGCCATCGTGAGACTCGACGGCCTGCTGAAGTCCGATTTTATGCAGCAGCTTGATCTTGCGGCCACATTAGATCAGGTGTATGTGTCGTTGATGGACACCGTCACTCGTCTGCTCAGCACCGAGAACGTGATGACCGCCCTGCGCGGCGTGCTCAACGTCACCACCTCGATCGTGGATGTGGTCATCGCGCTCATCGTGTCGGTATATATGCTGTCCGGCCGCGAGCATCTTATGCGCGAGGCAAAGGCGCTTTGCGGGCTCTTCCTGCCGAAGAGGCGCGTGGAGACCGTCTCACAATACGGCCACCGCACCGCCGCGATCTTCTATAATTACTTCTACGGTGCGCTGCTGGATGCGCTGGTGGTCGGCGTGGTCGTGTCGGTGGGTCTGGCGATCTTCCGTGTGCCGTATGCGGTGCTGCTCGGCCTGATGCTGGGCTTGCTCAATATGATCCCGTATTTCGGCGCGATCATTGGCTGTATCGGCATCGCGCTCGTCACCCTGCTGACCAACGGCTTTGCCGCCGCAATCGGCGTGGTGATCTTCATCATCGTGGTGCAGCAGGTGGATGCGAACGTCATCCAGCCCCGTGTGGTCGGCGGCTCGGTCGGCCTGCGCCCGATCTACGTGCTGCTGGCGATCACGCTGTTCGGCGGGCTGTTCGGGTTCTGGGGCATCTTCCTCGGCGTGCCGCTGATGGCGGTCGTGCAGATGTTCGTCAAAGACGCCATCGTCGCCAAGCGTGCAAGGGATGAAGAAAAACCCGCTCCCGCGAACGAAGCGGAATAATGCGAATGAGAAATCCTGCCATGCGGCTGCTGCCGCATCGGAGGATTTCGTTTGCTTGGTGGCAGAGTCTGCGTCTTTTTATAGCCTAATAGTATCATATATAGCCTACCTTGTCAAGCGAAAAAGGCTACAATTAGCCTATGCTGATATGATGAGGTGAGCAGATTGAATACGGTTGAAACGGTTAAAGCGCGCATTTTGAGCTTGTGTGAGGAAAAGCGGATGACGATCAACAAGCTGGCGACCGAATCAGGTGTTGCGCCGTCCACGATCAAGAACATTCTGTATGGCAAGAGCCAAAATCCCGGTGTCGTGACGCTGAAAATGCTGTGTGATGGGATGGGAATCTCGCTGACAGAGTTTTTTGATACGCCGGATTTTAAGAATTTGGAACAAGAGTTGAAATGAATAACCGCCGAGGAAGACTTCGTCTGCCTCGGCGGTTACGCTGTTCGTCGGCAGAGCCTGCGTTTATAACGCTAACGATTGTTGGTATATTGACTATTATAATCATTTATACTGGTTTTGTCAATAACAATTGTGGGTGATATGAATGCGCAAAATTTTGGCAAAACGATTGAAAGAATGTCGAAAAGAACACGGTTATACGCAGGGGCAGGTGGCCATATATTGCGATATTACCGAGCATACCTATCAAAATTATGAGTTGATGGCACGCGAGCCGAAGGTAGAGATACTGATGCGGATCGCCGATCTCTATCACGTTTCACTGGATTATTTGGTCGGACGCACAGATGAAAAGTAATGCGAAGGATCCGGAACAAGAGATGAAATGAATAACCGCCGAGGTAGATCTTCGTCTGTCTCGGCGGTTTTGGCTTGTGCGATCCGCAAATTCCTTTGTAGGGGGCGCTACCCACATCGCCCCGATGAATTTTGCGTGATTTTATGGCGGGCGGATGTGGGCATCCGCCCCTACGATGGCATTTGCGGTTTTATATTTCACTCCCCGATAAATTCGCGGATGAGGGCGGCCGCGGGCACGGCGGCGGCATCAATGGGATGCAGCTCGTCGAGCACGGGCAACAATTCGCGGATCTCGGGCTGATCGGCGAGCGGGGTGAGCAGCGGCGCGATCATCGGCTTATACACGCTGACCTCGTACGCGAAGAAGGTATCGATGTCGAAGGTCGAGCGGTGCTTATACGGCATAATATACCGCTCCTCGCCGCGCTGGACGCTGCGGAACATCCGCAGAGTCTCCCGCGGGTCTCGCCCGCGTGTGCGCACGTCCCGCAGGATGCGGCGCAGCAGACGGATCTCCATCGGATGCAGGGGGATGTCCTCCTCGGTGATGAGGCGGGTGCGCACGCTGACGTACAGCCGCACCGTCTGCTCCTCGGGCAGGGTTACCACCGCGGGGTTGAGCGCGTGGATGCCCTCGAGGATGAGCAGCTCTCCCGGCTTACGGGTGAGCACACGGTCGGACTCGCTGCGGGTGCTGGTGCGAAAGTCGAAATGCGGGATGGTGACAGGCTCGCCCGCGATGAAGCGCTCGAGCTGCTGCTCGAGCAGCGCCGCGTCCACCCGATCGGGGGATTCGAGGTCGAGCTTATCCTCTGCCGCGAGCACGAGCTGGTCGGGAGTGAGAGAGTGAAAATAGTCGTCCATCGACAGCGTGTGGGTCTCGCAGCCCATCGCGTCGAGCTTCTGCTCGAGCATACGGGCGGTGGTGGTCTTGCCCGAGCCCGACGGCCCCGACAGCAGGATGACGGGGCTCTGCTCGCGGTGGGCGCAGATGTGCTCGGCGATGCGGTCGAGCTGTGCGGCATAGGCGGCGTCGGTCGCCGCGATAAAGTCCGCCGTCCCCGCGTCGATGCGGGCGTTGATATCTTGTATCGTAATGTTCACGCTTATCGCTCCCATTTATCGGCGAGCGCGTTCGCCTGATCGGCGAATTTCGCCAGATCCTTGTTCGCGCCGCCCTTGTTCTTCTCGATAACGCTCATCAGGCGGCGACCCGCCGCCAGCAAGCGCTGGAATACCGTGTCGGCCACCCGCCCGCCGAGGGATCTTTTCTCGAGACGGACCTTGTTGCCCTCGTCGAGATAGGCCGCCGCCGCGGTATCGTACACCGCGCCGTTATACGGCGCGCTCGCGGACACGCCGAGGGCATTTTTGATCTCCTCGGCGAACGCGGCGGTGACGGTGTCCTCGCCGTGGTTGACAAAGATATGCTTTTTCTGCCCTGCGACGGCGCGCAACCAGTCGAGCATCATCCCGCGGTCAGCGTGACCGCTGATGCCCGCGAGGTTGGCGATCTCCGCGCGCACGCGGATCTCCTCGCCGAAGAGCTTGACGCTGTCCGCGCCGTCGATGAGCTTGCGTCCGATGGTGCCCTCCGACTGATAGCCGACGAACAGCACGGTGCTTTCGGGACGCCACAGATTGTGCTTTAAGTGGTGGCGGATACGCCCCGCCTCGCACATACCCGACGCCGAGAGGATGACCTTCGGCGAGCGGTCGAAGTTGATGGCACGGGAGTCGTCGCTCGTCACCGACAGACGCAGTCCCTTGAAGTGGATAGGGTTTTCGCCCTGCTCGAGCAGCGCGAGCGTCTCCTCGTCGTAATAGTCGAGCAGGTCGCCGTTGTAGATGTTGGTCGCCTCCACCGCGAGCGGGCTGTCCACCCACACCGCGAAGTCGGGATGCCCCTTAATGAGCCGGTTATTATAGATCTGCCGCAGCAGGTACAGCATCTCCTGTGTGCGCCCGACCGCAAAGCAGGGGATGACCACGTTGCCGCCGCGGTCAAAGGTGCGCTGCAGGATGGCGGTCAGCGCGGTGACGTAGTCGGGGCGATCGCCGTGGGTGCGGTCGCCGTAGGTGGACTCGACGATGACGTAGTCGGCGGCGGGCGGTGTCTGCGGGTCGCGGATGAGCGGGCGGCGGGTGTTGCCGAGGTCGCCCGAGAAGAGCAGGCTTTCGGCCTTGCCGCCTTCGGTGACGGTGACGGTGATGCTCGCCGAGCCGAGCAGATGCCCCGCGTCGGTAAAGGATACCGTCACGTCGTCAAACAGCGTGTAATCCTTCCCGTAGCTGCAGGGGCGCAGCAGGGTGAGGGTGCGCTGCACGTCGTGGGCGGTGTAGAGCGGGGTATATTCGGGTTCGCCGTTGCGCTTTGCCTTGCGGTTGCGCCATTCCGCCTCGAATTCCTGAATATGCGCCGAGTCCATCAGCATAATGCGGCAGAGCGCGGCGGTCGCCTCGGTGGTGTAGATGACCCCCTTGAAGCCTTGTGCGACCAGCATCGGGATCTTGCCCGAGTGGTCGATGTGGGCGTGGGTGAGCAGCACCGCGTCGATGTCGCCTGCGGCGACGGGCAGATCGGCGTTTTCATAGATGTCCGCGCCCTGCTCCATACCGCAGTCGATGAGAATGCGGTGCCCCGCGGCCTCCAGCAGTGTGCAGGAGCCCGTGACCTCGTGCGCCGCGCCTAAAAAGTGTAGTTTCATATCCCTCACCCTTGCCTTTCGTCAATAGTTTATCCTATTCCGTTTGACGGATGTTTATTCGGTCTTGCTGTTTTCATTATAGAATAAAATGCGCCGTTTGAAAAGATAGGAATTGTAAATTTTATTCGGCTGTGGTAGAATAAGGGCAACTTCCCGAAGGAGGCATTTTTATGAACATTGTGGTGACGGATGCGGACACCATCGTCGGCGACGGCGTGACGCTGGATATTTTGCACTCGCTCGGCGACGTGACGGTGTATGGGCTGACCACGCCCGAGGAGCTCCCCGCCCGCATCGCGGATGCGGATATTGTGTTGAGCAACAAATTGCCGCTGACCGCCGAGGCGATGGCGGCTGCCCCCCATCTGAAATACATCGGCTTGTTCGCGACGGGGTATAACAACGTCGACCTCACCTATGCGCGCGAGCACGGCATCACCGTGTGCAACGTGCCGAATTATTCCACCGACGCGGTGGCACAGCACACCTTTGCCTTCATTCTCGCGCTGACGAACCGCGTCGGGGAATACAATGCCACGGTGGCCGCGGGCGACTGGGTGCGCAGTCGCACCTTTTCGTATTTCCCGCTGCCGCTCTCCGAACTCGCGGGCAAGACGGTCGGCATTGTCGGCTACGGCGCGATCGGTCGGCGTGTCGCTGATATTGCCAAGGCATTCGGGATGGCGGTGCTGGTGTATACCCGCCGCCCCTGCGGCGACCCGACGGTGGAGCAGGTGGCGCTGGACGACCTGCTCGCCCGCGCCGACGTCGTTACTCTGCATTGCCCGCTCAACGAGCAGTCCGCGGGAATGATGGACGCGGCGGCGTTTGCGAAAATGAAGCGCGGTGCGATCTTCATCAACACTGCCCGCGGTCCGTTGGTGGACGAGACGGCCTTGCGCGCCGCGCTCGACAGCGGTCATCTCGGCGGTGCGGGGCTGGACGTGCTGTGTCACGAGCCAATGGATGCGGATTGTCCGCTTCTCGGTGCGCCGCGGTGCCTGATCACGCCGCACATCGCGTGGGCGGGGCGGGAGACCCGCCTGCGGCTGATCGCACAGGTTGCGGACAACGTTCGCGCGTTCCAAAACGGCCGACCGATCAACACGGTCGGCTGAGAGAAGTTCTTGACTTTTTGCGGAAAGTTATGTAAAATAACAGAGGTTTCCAAAATCACATACCTGTAAAAGGGAGTAGCTTGCGGACGGCGCGTCCGTTTCTCCGGCGTCAATACAGCCGTTTCCGGCTCGCTTGAGGATGAAAAAGCAAGACTTTTACCGAGATCACTCTCGGTAAAAGTCTTTATTTTTTAAGGAGGGTATTTTTGTGGCACAATTATTTGACGTATTTTCCAACGTGACTCACATCACTGTACCGCAGGTCCTGATGTGGATCATCGGCGCGGTGCTGATCTACTTGGCGATCAAGAAGGATATGGAGCCGACGCTGCTGCTGCCGATGGGCTTCGGCGCCATCCTCGTCAACCTGCCGTGGTCCGGCGTGGTGGATCGTTATTATCAGAAGACGGCGACCGGCGAGGTTTTGCTCAGCCTTGAGGAGGGCAAAAAGCTCTTCGAGGCGGGTGCGGAAGGGGTGTCCTACGAGCCGGGCGTTATTGACGAGCTGTTCGGTATGGGCATTGCGAACGAGCTGTTCCCGCTCTTGCTGTTCGTCGGCATCGGCGCGATGATCGACTTTGGCCCGCTGCTGTCCAACCCGAAGCTGATGATCTTCGGTGCGGCGGCGCAGTTCGGCATCTTTATGACGCTCAGTCTCGCGGCGCTGCTCGGCTTCGACCTCAAGGACGCGGCGTCCATCGCTATCATCGGCGCGGCGGACGGCCCCACCTCAATCTTCGTGGCAAACTTCCTCGAGTCGAAGTATGTCGGCGCGATCATGGTTGCGGCGTATTCGTATATGGCGCTCGTCCCTGTTATTCAGCCGCCCGTTATTCGCCTGCTGACCACTAAGAAGGAGCGGATGATCCGTATGCCGTATAAGCCGGCGGCGGTGTCCAAGACCACCAAGATCCTATTCCCCATCGTTATCACCGTCATTACCGGTATCGTCGCGCCCCGTAGCGTGGCGCTCATCGGCTTCCTGATGTTCGGCAACCTCATCCGCGAGTGCGGCGTGCTGGATAACCTGTCCGAGACCGCGCAAAAGGTGCTCGCGAACCTCGTGACGCTGTTCCTCGGCATCACCATCGCGACCAAGATGCAGGCCGATCAGTTCCTGTCTGCCGAGACGCTGATGATCATTGGCCTGGGTCTCGTAGCGTTTATCTTCGATACCGCGGGCGGCGTGTTGTTTGCGAAGCTGCTCAACCTGTTCATTAAGGACGGCAACAAGCTCAACCCGATGATCGGTGCGGCGGGGATTTCCGCGTTCCCGATGTCGGCGCGCGTGGTACATAAGATGGGCCTGAAGGAGGATCCGCAGAACTTCCTGCTGATGCACTCCATCGGTGTCAACGTGTCGGGTCAGATCGCGTCGGTTATCGCCGGCGGTATGATCCTGAATTTGATTGGTTGAGGTGACAGCTATGTTTGATGTAAAAGCGTTTGTGGACACTCTCCCGATTATGGGGCTGGGTATGCTCGGCATTTTCGTAGTCACCGCGGTGATCATCCTGTCGATGTATGCGCTCAATACCTTGTTCAAGGATAAGAAATAAGCAAAAGAAACCAACAGCCCCGAGGCGAGCACCTCGGGGCTGTTTTCTCATATTCCCAGTAGTTTTTTCGCGTTGCCGCAGGCAATCGCCTCGCGCTCGGTGTCGGATAAGCCCAGCGTATCGAGCAGCCGCCATTCCATTGAGGGGCAGTGCCACGGCGTGTCGGTGCCGAACAGCAGCTTGTCCGCGCCCTGCTTTTCGAGGATGCGCTCGGCATAATAGCGGGGCATCATCGCATAGCCGAACGAGGTGTCAAAATAGAGATGCCCGATGCCGCACAGATGCTTAAGCACCCCCTCGCCGCAGTGGATGCCGCCCCAGTGCGCGGCGACGACGGGGGAGTCGAACCAGCCGACGGCGGTGCGCATCGCCTCAGGCATCCCGCCGTAGGGCGGCGCAAAGCCGTAGTCCAGCCCCGCGTGAAACACGCAGATCAGCCCGAGTGAGGAGATCTTGCGGTAGATGGGCTTCATTTTCGGGTCGTCGACTGCAAAGCTCTGATAGTCGGGGTGGAGCTTGACCCCCTTAAGCCCGAGGGCTTTGATGCGCTCGAGCTCGTCGAGTGCGTCCTCGCTGTCGGGGTAGACCGAGCCGAACGCGATAACGTCCCGCCCGTTATTGATAGCGGCGGCGAAATCGTTGACACTGCGCTGCTGATGCGCGTTGGTCGCGATAGAGAGCACGACCGACAGATCGACGCCGTCCTTCGCCATCGACCGCCGCAGACCGTCGAGTGTGCCGTCTGTGTGCGGTTCAAGTCCGCCGGATACGTGCGCGAGCTTTGCGATCGCGCGCTCGGCGATTTTGTCGGGGAAGCAGTGGGTATGAAAATCAATCACCATTGGAAAACACCTCGGTATACTATCTGCGCTTTGCGCGGTGTTATACCCGCAAAAAACATTTTCTCAATTATAAGCCCGCGCCGTGCGTGTGTCAAATGATTTTTGCCGCGGCGAATGCCGTCGAAAGGCGGTCGCGTTGCACGAAAAACGTCCGATGCAACCCAAAGTTGCTGAAAAAACCAACCGAAACAGGCTTGATAAATCAAAAGGAACGATGTATAATAGCCATTGTAAGGGGAACTTGACAATCTTCCCTTAAATTACAGTTGGAGAGTGACTGACAATGAAACTGATCATTAAGAACAACTATGAGGAAATGAGCGCTTGGGCGGCGCAGCATATCGCGGACGCGATCAACAACCACAAGGGTGACGGCCCCTTCGTGCTGGGCCTGCCGACCGGCTCGTCGCCGCTCGGCGTCTACCGCAACCTCATCGAGATGAACAAGGCGGGTAAGGTGACCTTCAAGAACGTTGTCACCTTTAATATGGATGAGTACGTCGGCCTGCCCCGCGAGCACGACCAGAGCTACTGGTATTTTATGCACGAGAATTTCTTTAACCACATCGACATTCCCGCGGAGAACATCAACATCCTCAACGGCTTGGCAGAGGATCCCGAGGCGGAGTGTCAGCGCTATGAGGACAAGATCGCGTCCTACGGCGGCATCGACCTGTTTATGGGCGGTTGCGGCGTTGACGGCCACATCGCGTTCAACGAGCCCTTCACCTCGCTGACCTCGCGTACCGGTGTGCGTGCACTGACCGAGGACACGCTGATCGCCAACTCCCGCTTCTTTGACAACGATCCCAACAAGGTGCCGAAGACCGCTCTGTCCGTCGGTGTCGGCACGGTGTGCGACTCAAAGGAAGTCCTGCTGGTCATCAACGGCCACAACAAGGCGCGTGCCCTGCGTCACTGCGTCGAGGGCGGCGTGGACCACGCGTGGACCATCAGCGCCCTGCAGCTGCATCCCAACGGCGTCATCGCCTGCGACGAGGCAGCCTGCGGCGAATTGAAGCTCGACACCTACAAGTATTTCAAAGAGATCTACAAGAACGAGAAATAAGAGAAAAACAATCCCGCCCGCGTTTGCCGTTCGGCAGACGCGGGCGTTTTTGCAACCGAAAAAGTGGCTTGAAATCAAGCGATTTCAAGCCACTCATAAGCCACTTGGTACTTTCCGTGTGCCTCAAGTGTATCAGCTATCTCGTATATCTCAGATTCACTTTTCATCGCTCGCTTCATCAATCATTTAGGGTTGATAAATGAGCGATGAAGTGTTATAATAAGAGCGAGGTGAGAAACCATGTATAATAAAAAGCCCCCATTTGAAATTACAAACGAGGTTTTAGAGGCTGTTACAGAAATTGCAGAGTTGGTAGGACAGTTAAGTGCCACACAAGGGTTATCTACGAACCCCACATTGCGTCGAACAAACCGTATCCGCACCATATACTCCTCTTTGGCAATTGAACAGAACACTCTGAGTTTAGAACAGGTAACGGCTGTTTTGAACGGCAAACGAGTCCTCGCACCGCCAAAGGATATTGCAGAAGTAAAAAATGCATATGAAATTTACGAAATGATGGATACGTTAAATCCGTATTCTGTAGATGATTTATTAAACGCTCACGGAGTTATGACGAGAGGATTAGTTGAAGAATCCGGTTGCTTTCGCTCTCGTCCGGTTGGAGTCGTGGACAAGCAGGGCAATGTTTTGCACTTGGGTACACTCCCGAATTATGTTCCCGGTCTGGTCGTTGATTTATTAGATTGGGTAGAAAACAGTGACATTCATATGCTGGTCAAAAGCTGTGTATTCCATTATGAACTTGAACTGATACATCCGTTTGCGGACGGCAACGGTAGAATTGGGCGACTTTGGCACACGCTTTTGTTAACTAAGTGGAAACCTCTATTTGCATGGCTTTCTGTGGAATCTATCATTCATGACCGGCAAGCCGAATATTACAAAGCCATCAATCAGTCGAATTGCGATGGTGAATCCACTGTTTTTATTACATTTATGCTTTCTGCTATCAAGGAAGCATTGACAGAAGCGGTAGAAACGGTCGGTGTAACCGAAAATATGTCCACCGCTGAATTGCGTTGGTATAAAATCGAACGGTTTTTCCAAAAGAACGAAACCATCACCAATACAGATGTGAGGCAGATGTTTCAAGTATCTGCTGCAACAGCAAATCGTATACTTGCAAAGCTAACCGACGAAGGAAAACTTAAAAAGGTTCGTCTCGGCAAATCTTGGGGATATATCATTATCAACCAATAGAATGATTTCCATATTCCTTTTTAATATTTTTTATTGACTTTCTCGCTTAATTCAATGAACGAATTAAGCGAGAAAGTCAAATTTTTAGCCGCCGAAAATTTGGTTACCGTGTACCTTTTGTGTACCCACAAAAATGAGAACCCCCCGAAAACCCGCATAAATACTTGGGTTTTCGGGGGTCGATTTTAGTGAAACTTTATTCCCACTCGATGGTGCCCGTGGGCTTCGGCGTGAGGTCGTACAGCACGCGGTTGATGCCCTCGACCTCGCTCGTGATGCGGGCGGTGATCTTGTGCAACACCGCGTAGGGGATCTCCTCGATGGTCGCGGTCATCGCGTCGGTGGTGTTCACCGCGCGGATGATGGCGGGCCAGCCCTCGTAGCGCATCTCGTTCTTCACGCCGACCGACTTAATGTCGGGGATGGAGATGAAATACTGCCACACCTTTTCGGCAAGACCGTTCTTGTCGAACTCGTCGCGCAGGATGGCGTCCGCCTCACGCAGGGCGTGCAGACGGTCGCGGGTGATGGCACCGAGGCAGCGCACGCCCAGACCGGGGCCGGGGAACGGCTGGCGGTAGACCATCGCGTGGGGCAGGCCGAGCGCCTCGCCGACCACGCGGACCTCGTCCTTGAAGAGCAGCTTGACGGGCTCGACGAGCTCCATCGCCATCTCCTCGGGCAGACCGCCGACGTTGTGGTGGGATTTAACGGGCTTGCCGCTCTCGGCAGCCTTGATGCTCTCGAGGATGTCGGGGTAGATGGTGCCCTGCGCGAGGAACTTGATGCCCTCGAGCTTGGCCGCCTCTTCGTCAAACACCTTGATGAACTCACCGCCGATGATCTTGCGCTTCTTCTCGGGGTCGCTGACGCCCGCCAGCAGATCGAGGAAGCGGTCGGTCGCGTCGATATAGGTGAGGTTGGCGTCCAGCTCCTTGCCGAACACCTCGATGACCTGCTCGCTCTCGCCCTTGCGCATCAGGCCGTGGTTGACGTGCACGCAGACGAGCTGCTTGCCGATGGCCTTGATGAGCAGCGCGGCGACGACCGAGCTGTCAACACCGCCGGACAGCGCGAGCAGCACCTTCTGATCGCCAACCTGCGCGCGAACAGCCGCGACCTGCTCGTCGATGAAGGCCTGTGCTTGTGCGGGGGTGGTGATGCGCTGCATAGATGCGGGACGAACGTTGTTATCCATAGTGATTACCCCTTTCGTATACTCAACCGTTGGTGTAGTTGTCGAAATAGCCCTGCACGAGCACGACGGGCGTACCTTTGTCGCCCGAGCCGCTGGTCAGGTCGCACAGCGAGCCGATGAGGTCGGTGAGCTGGCGGGGGGTGGTGCCCTGCGCCGCCATATTGCCGACGAGCTGGCCGTCCTTCTTGCGGATGCTCTCGGAGATGGCCTCTTTGAGCGCCTCGCCCGAGAGGTTGGCGAAATCGTTATCCGCGAGATATTTGAGCTTAAGCTCGTTCGGGGTGCCGATGAGCCCGTCGGTGAAGGCGGGGGACACGACCGGATCGGCGAGCTCCCAGATCTTACCCTTGGGGTCCTTAAAGGCGCCGTCGCCGTACACCATCACCTCGACGTGCTTGCCGGTCGCGTCGAGCACCTTCTTCTGGATGTCGAGCACCAGGTCCTGACAGTCGCGGGGGAACAGCTTCACGGTGTCCTCGGTGGACTTGTTCGAGCCGAGCAGACCGTATTTCTCGTTGCATCCGCTGCCGTTCACCGGCGCGGTGAGGATGTCGTCGAGGCCGCAGACGATCTTCGCACCCGCCTCCTTGAGCAGACGCTTGGTGCGCTCGCGGGTGTGGATGTCGCAGGTGAGCACGCAGTCGGTGTAGTCGAGGATCGCCTTGGGCTGGTTGGCGAAGATGATCTCCACCTCGGCGCCGCACTCACGGATGAGGTCGGCATAATACTGCACGTAGTCAACGCCGGTGAACTCCAGCTTCTGCACGCCGAACACCTCGCGATAGCGCTCGAGGGTGAGCACATCGGTGTAGGGGTTGATGCCCGCCGCGTCGATAATATCGTAGGTCGCCAGAGAGTTGCCCACCTCGTCGGAGGGATAGCTGAGCATCAGAACGATCTTCTTCGCGCCCTTGGCGATGCCGCGCAGGCAGATGGCGAAGCGGTTGCGCGAGAGGATGGGGAAGATGACGCCGATGGTACCGCCGCCGAGCTTCGCCTTGACATCCTCGGCGATGGCGTCGACCGACGCGTAGTTGCCCTGCGAGCGGGCGACAATGGATTCGGTGACGGAAATAACGTCGCGATCCTGTAAGGGGAAGCCCTCGATCTCAGCGGCCTCGATGACGCTGTTGGCCACGATGGCGGCGAGGTCGTCGCCCTGACGGATGATCGGGCAGCGGATACCTCTCGAAACAGTACCGACTCTACGTTCATTCTTTTCCATACTAACATCCCTTTCTGATAGACGTTTTTCGATAGAAAAACGCGCATTTCGAAAACACCATAGTATTATACCGCATATATAGACGATTTTCAAGAATACATACGAATTTTTTTCGATTTTCTTTGATATATACAAAAATTCTTTCGTTAGAAAAAACACTTTTTTTCATTGCATATAAAAATGCGCGCACATCTTCGGGATGTGCGCGCATTATCGCAGTCGGTTTACGGGCGCTTGCAGGGTAACCGTCGGGCGATCTCATATAAGCCGTAGGCGGCAAAGAAAACGATCAAAATAAAATAGGTCAGGCAGTATTGGCTTTTCGCCTCGAACAGCAGGTGGTAGACTGCAGCCCCTGCCAGTACGGTGAGCAGTGGCGCCGTGCCGAGCGGTGCGCGACGGAGCAGGAACACCATGGCGACGCTGAAGAACAGAAAGACTGCCGTTTGATAGAAGTTGAACCAATCGTACAGACGGACGTTGGCCTTGCCGTTGTAGAGGTTATCAAGCCACGAGCCCTCGGCGGGGTGGCCGTTGTAGTGCCCTTTTACCTGACTGACCCACAGGCTTTGGTAGGACGGCTCGTTCCATTGCGAGAGCACCTTTTTACGAAAGAAGTCAAGGGTATAGCGCGGATCATCTGCAAGCTCCTTGAGTCGCGTGTCCAGTTGCGCTCTTGCCTGCTCGCTTATCGCCTCCTGATCGCCGTTGAGCTCGACAAATACGTACCGTCCACGGTCGTTATACCAGCCGGGAGCCATCGGGGATTCGTTGAGCCCTGCCTCGAGGTAGAGAAGCTGACTGACACCGTCGCCGAGCGAAGCTCCGCTACGGTGCTCGTAGCTGCGGATGACTGCTTGTTGGCACAACAGAGGAGTGACCGCGACCAACGCGGCGGTGAGCAGACAGTGCAGCTTTCGTCGGCGGATACCGTCGATAAGCAGGTAGAGGGCGATGGCAACCACCCAAAGAAGGTTGTTGTATTTTGCCAGCACCGACAGGCACATCAGCAGTATGATCGGTATCAGCAGCCAAAAACGACGGGGCTTGTCCGTGCCGGTGAAGAGCAGCAAAAACCAGCACGCCCATACCGCCGCGGCAAAGCCCGGCAGATTGCCGTACACAAAGGTGGTGAACAGGATCGGTTGCAGGCAGGCGGCGAGCAGCAGTGTCAAGATGAGGGTCAACGCGGGACGGCGGAACAGCCGATGACACAGCATTTGCAGCCCTGCGTACAGTGCGGCGAGCGCTATGACATTGAGCACCTCAAGCGGCATCGCGGTGTCGCTGCCAAACAACCGCATAACACCCTCGCAGAGAAATACATACCCCAACTGGAACGGATAGAGGTTGAAATAGCTCATATCACCGTAGAAATCATTGCCGCTATTGTAAAACAGCGACCAATCCCCTGCAATAACACACTGCGCGGTGCGGAAGATCTCGCCTGAGTCGGCAGCAGGTACGCTCTGCACGGTATAGATCCAGCTCAGCCCGAGCACCATTACATACACCGTCAGTCCGGCGATCAGCCATCCAAGCGGGATGGCGATCGGGCGGCGGATATACCGCCGCAACAGCCACGCCGCGCCGAAACCGAGCGCGAGCAACAGAAGGATGCCGAGCGGTGCGTTGTTTTGATACAGCACGGTCTCACCGGCAAAATTTTCCGGATCGAACACGCTGACCTGACAGAGCGAAAAAAGGGCGATATAACCGAAAAACAGCAGACAAAAGGCCATCACCGCACGCGTATACCATACGGGCAGCTTTCGTGATAACAGCGGAGAGTGCTGCTTCGGTTTGACGATGGTTTGTGTTGACATATTAGATCTCCCAATGAAGTTATAGAAATTGTTCTCGTTTGGTTTTCGAGGAGAAATCACGCAATGTCAGTCTATCATTGAAAATCGGTGTTGTCAACATACGATTTCCGCCCATACAAAGACGGACCCCCGTGGCATACGCAGGTGAAATTTTGCGGTTATGAAAGCAAAAGGGGATGGCGCAAGCGCCATCCCTTACATACTGAATTCGAATTATGCGCGTAGGGGCGGCCGCGCGGCAATTCAGTTGGGTTCTGTTTCAAGCAACATTTGCCCAAGCAAACCGATTGCCGCAAACGACGCCCCGATACTCATTTTATTTCTTGTTCAATATGGTGAAATAATGCACAATGGAAAAACTCATCAATCGTTATTCCCAGCCCGTCGCAAAGCTTTTGAATGGTTGCAACGGTCGTACTGTTATTTCTTCCGCTGACAATGTTGTTTACGGTTGACTGTGTAACACCGCTGATGGTACATAGCTTGTTGACGGATATATTGCGTTCTTCACACAATGTGATAATTCTCTGCTGAACTGCTTCGCCGATCGTCATGGGTATCACCTCTATAAAAATGATACCCATAGGGGCTTGCAAAGATTACCCCTTTTGGGTTAAAATAACCCAAAAGGGGTGGATTTATGAAAACGTGTTTCTTTATCGGGCATCGGGACGTACCCGACTCGGTGGCGACGGCTTTGGCGGCGGCGGTTGAGCACTATATTGTCGAATACGGCGTAACGGAATTTATCGTAGGGCATTACGGCAATTTTGACCGTCTTGCCGCGGCCGCGGTCATCGCCGCCAGGGCGTTTTATCCGCAAATTACATTAACCTTGCTATTGCCGTATCATCCCGCCGTGCGCCCAATTGAAACGCCGCACGGCTTTGACGGCACGTGCTATCCGACAAATATGGAAAACGTGCCGCCACGATTTGCCATTCCTCGCGCCAACCGTTATGCAGTCGAACAGGCGGAGTACTTGATTGCGTATGTGATTAACGCCCCGAGCAATGCGCGCAAGGTGATGAATTACGCGAAAAAACGCGGTGTAACGGTGGAAAATCTGGCTTGCGTTGACTGAAGCGTTTTTGAGAACGGGACGATGTGGGCATCGCCCCGTGGAATTTGCACAAATATTGAATTAGGATTTAGGGGCGCGTCACGATGCGCCCGTCTATCACAGTGCTAAATACAACAGCGCGATCGCAAGCTCGGGGCGACAGCCGCTGCGAAACAGCAACAGCGCCAGCCCCAACAGCAACCACTGCTCGCCGTCAAAAAGGGAGCTATCCGTGGGCTTTGACGGCGCGATCGCCGTTCCTGCGCACGGTTCGCTCACGGGCGGCGGGCAGTCCACGGGTGTGGCGTCCGCGGACGGCATCGGTCGCGCGTACAGCCCCGGCGAGCGCATTGTCGGCTGGGTAAACCCCGCCGCCTGCGCATTCCGCGGCGGCACGGGCGGTGTCGCCGCGCGGCCGTTGTGCTCCTCGAACACGCGGCGGGAGTGCTCCTGCATACGGCTGACCCGCCGCGCGGCCTCGCGCTGCATCTGCAGTATATCTTCTGCCATCGGGTATGTTACCCCCTTTCGCGTAGGGTGACAGGGCTCGAGTCCTGTCACCTTATTTGCCGAAGATGCCCTGCTCCTGCAGCAGCGGCAGCAGCTTCGTCAGACGCAGCATCTTCATCGTGTCGTCAAGCCTTTGCTCGCGCTCGCCGTGCAGATACGGGCGCAGCGCCTGCAGCAGGCGGGTGTCGTCGTCTTCTTTACTGAACGCGCCCATCAGCGGCGCGAGCTTTGTCAGCATTGACAGATCAGGCAGTCCGTCGAGCGAAAAGCTCGGTGCGGGCGTGCTCGGCGGTGATGGTGTCGGCGCGGGCGGCGGTGACGGCGGGGCTTCGGGCGGCGCGGGGGTGTCCCCGCCGCCCAGCGCCGCCATCATCCCCTGGATCTTCGCCATACTGCTCGGGTCGCTGAGCAAGCGGGTGATTTTCTCGTTGAGATCGTCCATACCGCACCTCTCAGGCTTCGCCGAGCAGTTGGGCGAGCAGCTTTTGCACCTGCGGGTCGTTCATCAGCCGCGCGGCGGCGTTTTTGTCCTTGAGCAGCGCCTCGGCCTTGCTCGCTTCCTCGGCGGAGAGGGCGCTCGACAGTCCCGACAGCCCCCCTTGCTGAAACGCCGCCTTGAGTTGGTCGGGGGTGGTGCCGAGCTGACGGCTCGCGTAGTTTACCAGTTTTTCCAGTTGTTCGGGGGAGAAGGATTGCTGTGCCATCGAAAAAACCACCTTTTCAAACAGATTTTTCTATGGTATATTATGAGTGAACGGTAAGCATTATGACGGAGGGATGGCAATGCGGATCTTGGTGGTATCGGACACCCACGGCAACGTGGGCGCGCTTTGCCGCGCGATCGAAGAACAGCCGACCGCGCGCACGGTCATCTTCCTTGGGGACGGTCTGCGGGACGTCGAGGACGCGCAGACGCGCTATCCCGACCGCACGGTCTACACCGTGCCCGGCAACTGCGACTTTGCCTGCCGTGATCCCAAAGTGCGGGAGGAGACGCTCGGCGGCAAACGATTTTTGTTTACTCACGGGCATATTTATGACGTAAAATACGGATTGTATAGATTAGACCTCGCCGCGCGGCAGTACAAGGCGGATATTGCGCTGTTTGGGCACACCCATCAGCCATACGAGGAGTACGCCGATGGGCTGTACTTGTTTAACCCCGGCAGCCTCGGCCACGGCGGGACGTACGGCTACGTCGACATCGTCGGCGGCGGTGTGGTGACCAACGTGGTGCACCTGCGATAACCCCGGTCAAGCCAGTATATGCGCGACAACCGCGACACGTGAAAACCGAAATCAACCTTGTAGGGGCGGATATCATCTGCCTGTAGGATTTGTACAGACCACATCGCCCCGTCACGGTTTGCGCGAACCGCCGCCTACTTTATCTCCGCATAAATTCGTGCGGAGATTTTCTCTTGACAAATCGGTCTATAGGTGATAGACTAAAGCTGTAAGGTTTACTGGCAATAGACCGGCAAGGAGGGTTTTGTATGGATGATCTGCGTTTGGGTGTCGTGGAGGCGCGGTTTGCCGACATTGTGTGGCGGCACGCGCCGCTTTCGTCGGGGGAGCTGGTGCGGCTGTGCCGGCAGGAGCTGGAGTGGAAAAAATCCACCACCTACACCGTACTGCGCAAGCTATGTGACCGCGGCATTTTCCGCAACGAGGGCGGGCAGGTGACCGCCCGCATCTCGCGCGACGACTTTTACGCCGCGCAGAGCCGTCGCTTTGTCGAGCAGACCTTTGACGGGTCGTTGCCCGCGTTTCTCGCCGCCTTCACGGGCGGGCGGGCCTTGTCGGACAAGGAGATCGCGGATATTCAGCGCATCATAGACGATCGTAGGGGGTGATGACGGTGGATGCGGTATTTCTTAAAATTGTCAATATGAGTCTGACGGCAAGCTGGCTCGTGCTCGCCGTCGTTCTGCTGCGCCTGCTGCTCAAAAAGGCGCCGAAGTCCCTGCGCTGTGTGCTGTGGGCACTGGTGGGGGTGCGGCTCGTTTGTCCCTTCTCCATTGAGAGCGCGCTCAGCCTTATCCCGAGTGCTCAGCCCATCCCCGAGACCATCGTCACCGACCCCGCTCCCGCCATCAACAGCGGTCTGCCCGCGGTCAACGCGGTGGTCAATCCGATCATCTCCGAGAGCTTCACTCCCGCGGCGGGGGACAGCGTCAACCCCCTGCAGGTGTGGACGTGGATCGCCGCCCTGCTGTGGCTCGTCGGCATCGCGGTGCTGCTCGTTTACGCCGCCGTCAGCTTTTGGCGGGTGCGGCGGCAGGTCGGCGCGTGCCTGCATCTGCGGGAGAATATCTACGCCTGCGACGGGCTGCCGTCTCCGTTTATCCTCGGCATCATCCGCCCGCGCATCTACCTGCCGACGGGGCTGGACGACGCGGCGACCGCCCACATCATCGCCCACGAGCAGGCGCACCTACGCCGCCGTGACCATTGGTGGAAGCCGCTCGGATTTGTGCTTTTGTCGGTGTATTGGTTCCACCCGCTGATGTGGGTGGCGTACATCCTGCTGTGCCGCGACATTGAAACGGCATGCGACGAGCATGTGCTTCGCAACATGAG
>JAZSHK010000154.1:0-8788 GCA_045533185.1 Acutalibacteraceae bacterium
ACGGGTGGCAGTGCGATTGATGCGATAACATAGTTCAGTGGCCCCTTTTAGGGGCTGAGCCGGTAATAACCCCTTCTAGGGGTTGGTCAAACCACCGGTTGAACCGGTGGTTATGATTGTTCGGTTTTTCCTTCGGTCTCATTGGCGGGGGCATCGACCTCGTCGGTGTCCGGCTTGTAGATCGCGTAGAGATCGAACTTATCGCCCGCCTCGGTGATGACCGATTGCGGCGGCAGCGGCTTGCTGGCAGGCACGGCGACTTCGGCTTTTATAAGCTTGCGGTTGTGCCGAATGGCAAGCAGCCAGTAGATCAGCAGCAGCACGAGCGCCGCGGCGGAGATATAGGCACCATAGCGAAGCCCCGGTGTTTCATAGTCAAAGCGCACCGTGACCGTCTCGCCCGCAGGGCATTCCACCGCCATAAAGCCGACGTTGACCGTCTTGATGTCGGCGGGCTTACCGTTCACGGTGGCGGACCAGCCGCTCTCGTACGGGACGCTAAAGAACACCCAGTTGGTGTCGCTTGCCGTCACCGTGGCGGTGAAGCCCGCGTTGTCGACGGCAAAGTCGGTCGCGGCGGTGGCGGCACGCTCGGCGCAGTCGACGGCGTAGTCGCCGCCGTCAAAGTAGACGGCATCGACATCCAGATGCGGTAGCGGTACCTTGTCGGCATCCGCATCCTCGACGACCAACGCTTTGAGCAGGGCGAACTGGCGCTCATCCTGATCCAGCGAGTCGTATTCCGAGCGGGTGATGTAGCTGTCGTAGAAGAATCCCATCGGGATGAAGCGGTCGTTCTCGTAGATGTAGTAGCCGTTTTGGGTGTCATAATAAGTCCAGTCGGGCATTTTCGTCTCGCCGTCGACGGAGAAATAGTCCTCGGCGTCCTTGTAGTAGAGCTGGACGTCGCCCTCTTGCTCGGCGTAGTCGAACAGCCAGCGCACCGACAAGAGGCTGCGCAGGGCGTAATACTTGCTCTCGGGGCGGGAGCCGACCGAGCGGGATACGCCGACGGAGTTGTAGAAATCCATCACCGAGCCGGGCACGATGCTGTGGAATGCCTGAATGGTGGACTGCCCCCAGTACATTCCCTGATTATCCATTCCCTTGTGCATATCGGTGCGGGAAAATCGGTCATCGTCGGGCAGGGTATAGTCCTCATTCTCGAGCAGCTTTTCGATCACATACACGTCGGGGTAGTTGCTGTTGGACTTGCCCGCGGCGAGGAAATACCACCCGAACAGCAAGGACACGCACGCACACACCGCCGTGCAGCACGCCATAAAGCGGCGCTTGTTGTCGAGAAACAGCCGCACGAGCAGATAGGTCAGCACCAGCCCGACGACCGCTATAAGCACATACAGCCAGAAACGCGCGGGATATTTCTGCAGCCCGATGGTAAGCTTGCCCGTCTCCTCGTCGGGCGTCCATGATTTCGGCACCAGACCGATGAGCACCGTGAAGGCGGCGGTGAAGCCACCCGCCCAGCCGATGGCGCGCGTCCAGTGGACGGGATACCGCTCATCCTGCTCAAAGCAGCGCATCGTTGCGAGCACCAGCATCAGTGTGAGCATATAATACCACCGCGCGTAGTACATCTGGTTAAAGAGCTGAAACAGCGCGTTGAGTACGGGAATCGTTGCGCAGAAGAACAGCGCGATGAGCAACCGCCGCAGCCAGTCGGTGTGCTTGCGGCTCTGAAAATAGGCGATGGCTCCCGTACAGCCGAACACGGGCAGCCACGCGGTCATCGACGACCACTTATTGTTCGCGTCGGGGAAGAAGTTGGCGCGCGCGGGCAGCTCGGGCGGGAAGAAGAAGCTGTGCAGGATGTCGTACAGCCGTTGGTTGGTGCCGTAGATGAGCAGCCCCCAGCCCTCGACGGGGTTGTCGGTGCGGGAATTTTGTATGACCGAGAAGAATGAGGGGAGCAGCAACACTGCCGCGCCGAGTGTGCCGAGCAGGGCTTCCAGCCACAGCCCGAAGAAGCGGCGGCCGCACTTTTCCCATTCACCCGACATCGCGCGGATGATCCAGTAGATCATAATGAAGAACGCTTGTCCGATGAAGAAGTAGTAGTTGGACAAGGCACTGAGCAGGACCGACAGGGCGAACAGCCCGCGCTTGCCGTCCTTCATATACTGCTCGACGCCGAGCAGCATCAGCGGAAAGAAGACGATGGCCTCGTGGAAGTGGTTAAAGAAGATATTGTAGATGGAAAAGCCCGAAAAAGCATAGAGAATGCCTGCGATCTGCGCCAACCGCGGTTGCAGGAAGCGGCGGGTGTAGGCGTAAGCCGTCCAGCCTGCAAGGCCGATCTTGAGCGCGAGCAGCGGCGCCATCATAAAGGGCAGCCAGTCGGTCGGGAAGGGGAGCGTCAGCCAGAAGAACGGGCTGCCGAGCAGGTAGAAGGAGTACGACCCGATAAAATTCGCGCCGAGGTCGGTTCCCCAGCTCCAGCCGATATTCCCCTCGCGGATCGCCGCGTGCGCGAGCTTGTAGAACGGGATCTGCTGGGCGTTAAAGTCGCCGTAGTAGATGAAATAGCCGCGGTTGTAGATGACAAAGGGCAGAAACAGCAGAATTGCCATCCCGAGCACAAGCCCGAAGGTCGCAAGCCCGCGTTCCTTTTCCTTTTTCAGCGGATTGGTCATAGAACAACCTCCTTGAGAGGGATTTTTTGCATTGATATTATATTACCATACAATAGCAAAAAAGAAAAGAGCGGATTTTAGCGAATGCCTTCTCCTAGAGGAGAAGGTGTCGCGGCGTAGGCCGTGACGGATGAGGTGTAGCCGTCCGCAGGCGGCGTTATTGCTTGAGATCACGTATAAAGACACCTCATCCACCGATGACGCGGTCCCCCTTCCCCTCAGGGGGAAGGCATATAGGCTGACACAAACCCGAAATAGGCTCGTAGGGGCGGATGTCCACATCCGCCCGTTCACGGGACGATGTTGGTTTCGCTTTGCGCGCAAAATGAGAAAGGCTCCCTCAAAAGGGAGCCTTTCTCATTTCTTCTTCCGACTGTAGCGGCTGAATTTCTTTTTATCCGTCTTTTTCGGTTGCGCTTGTCGCGTGCCTGCTGGGGACGGGACAAGACAGCCTGCACCCGTGCCGATGAGGTCGTATCGCTTTGCTTTTTGCAGAGCCGCGAGCACGAGCGCACGGTTTTCGGGGCGGTAGTATTGCAGCAGCGCCCGCTGTTCCGCTTTCTCCTTCGGTGTGCGCGGGACGTACACGGGCTGCATCGTCATCGGGTCAAGCCCTGTGTAGAACATACAGGTGGACACCGTGCCGGGGGTGGGGTAGAAATCCTGCACCTGCTCGGGGTGCAGTCCCTCTTTTTTGAGGAACTGCGCGAGCTTGATGGCGTCATTGATCGTACTGCCGGGATGGGACGACATCAGATAGGGGACAAGATACTGCTTCTTGTCCGTGCTCTTGGTCAGCTCGTAGAAGCGACTGCGGAATTTCTCGTACACCGAGAAGGACGGCTTGCCCATATACTTCAGCACACGGTCGGACACGTGCTCAGGCGCGACCTTGAGCTGCCCGCTGACGTGGTGCCGGATGAGCTCCTTAAAAAAGCTCTCGTCCTTGTCCGCAAGCAGATAGTCAAAGCGGATACCCGAGCGGATGAACACCTTTTTGACTCCGTCGATGTTGCGCAGTTTGCGCAACAAGGCAAGATAGTCGCTGTGGTCGACCTTCACCGCGGGGCACATTGTCGGTGCAAGGCACTTTTTGTCCTTGCACAGACCGTGTCTTAATTGTTTTTCGCAAGAGGGTGCACGGAAGTTAGCGGTCGGGCCGCCGACGTCGTGAATGTAGCCCTTAAAATCGGGCATCTTGACGATCTCTTCTACCTCGCGCACCACCGAGTCGTGGCTGCGGCAGGTGACCATCCGCCCTTGATGATACGCGAGCGCGCAGAAATTGCACGCACCCGTACAGCCACGGTTATGGATGACGGAAAATTTCACTTCCGCGATACCGGGTACACCGCCGAGCGCCTCGTAGCTCGGATGATAGTCCCGCATAAACGGCAAGGCATACACGCGGTCAAGCTCCTCGGTCGCCAGCGGCATCGACGGCGTATTTTGCACGAGGATGTGATCGCCGTGGCGCTGGATGATCGTCTTGCCGCGCACGGCGTCGTGCTCCTGCTGTTGGATGCGGCAGGAGATGGCGTATTGCTTTTTGCCGTTGTCGTCGGGGGTGCTCACTGCCTCGTAGGACGGGCACTCGGCGCAGGGCATCGGCTGATAGTCCGTCGCCTTGACAAGATAGCACGTGCCGCGGATGTCGGTGAGGGAGTGGATGTCCTCGCCTGCGGCGAGACGATCGGCGATCTCGACAATGTGCCGCTCGCCCATCCCAAACATCAAGAGATCCGCTCCGCTGTCTGCTAAGATCGACGGGCGCACGCGGTCGTCCCAGTAGTCGTAATGCGCAAACCGCCGCAGGGATGCTTCCAGTCCCCCAATAGCGATCGGCACGTTCCCGAACAGCCGCCGCAGAGCGCGGGTGTAGGTGATGGTGGCGCGGTCGGGGCGAAGCCCTGCCTTGCCGCCCGGGGAGTAGGCATCCTCACTGCGCCGCTTTTTCGCGGCGGTGTAGCGGGCGACCATCGGGTCGATGTTGCCGCCGTTGACGAGGAACGCCAGCCGCGGCGCGCCGAAACGGTGATAGTCCGCGTCGCTCTGCGGCTGGGGGATGATACACACGCGATAACCGCGGCTCTCCAGCACGCGGGAGATGATGGCGGTGCCAAAGCTCGGGTGGTCGACGTACGCATCCCCCGTGACGATGATAAAATCCGCCGCATCCCATCCGCGCGCGGTCATCTCTTCTTTTGTGATCGGTAAAAAGGGCATAGGAAACCTCTACAATGTCGAATTTTTATCTTTATACATTTACGATACCATAAAAATTGGATTTATTCAACCGCTTTTATATAAAAATTGCTCGTTTTTCTCAATAGGATAGCGGTTTATTCGCCGATTTCCCGCCGGCTTTTATCCAAATGCACAAAAACCGACGGAGGAAAAGTTCGCCGATAGGCAATATACACAATATACAGAAATTCTGTATATTTTTGCATAAAAACACTTGACTTATTCACCTAATAAGACTATAATACCGTCATTGACAGAATATTTATTCACAAGGAGCGAGTTTGAAATGAAAAAAGAAAACATCAAAAAAGTGGTTTTGGCTTATTCCGGCGGTCTGGATACGTCCATCATCATCCCGTGGCTCAAAGAGAACTACAACAACTGCGAGGTCATCGCGGTGAGCGGTAACGTCGGTCAGGCGGATGAGCTCGAGGGCCTCGAGGAGAAGGCGCTCAAGACGGGCGCGTCCAAGCTGTACGTCGAGGACCTGACGAAGGAATTCCTCGAGGATTACGTGTTCCCCTGCGTGCAGGCGGGCGCTCTGTACGAGGAGTATATGCTGGGTACGGCGTTTGCCCGTCCGCCCATCGCTAAGCGCATCGCGGAGATCGCGCTTGCCGAGGGCGCGGATGCCATCTGCCACGGCTGCACCGGTAAGGGCAACGATCAGGTGCGTTTCGAGCTGGCGATCAAGGCATTTGCTCCCGATATGCCGATCATCGCCCCTTGGAGAGAGTGGAGCATCAAGTCCCGCGAGGAGGAGATCGAGTACGCCGAGGCGCACAACGTCCCGCTGAAGATCAACCGCGAGACCAACTATTCGAAGGATAAGAACATCTGGCACCTCTCCCACGAGGGCCTGGACCTCGAGGATCCCGCCAACGAGCCGCAGTACAACAAGGAAGGCTTCCTCGAGATGGGCGTGTCTCCCGAGATGGCGCCTGACAAGCCCACCTACGTGACGGTGCACTTTGAGCAGGGCATCCCCACCGCCGTCGACGGCAAGCAGATGGGCGCGGTCGAGCTGGTGAGCACCCTTAACAAGCTCGGCGGTGAGAACGGCATCGGCCTTCTCGACATCGTGGAGAACCGCCTTGTCGGTATGAAATGCCGTGGCGTGTACGAGACTCCCGGCGGTGCGATCCTCTACAAGGCGCACAGCGTGCTCGAGTCCATCTGCCTCGATAAGGAGACCGCGCACTACAAGTCTCTCGTCGCGCAGAAGCTCGCGGAGCTCGTCTACAACGCGCAGTGGTTCACCCCCCTCGTCGAGGCGATCCTCAGCTTCGTCAAGACCACCCAAAAGACGGTGACGGGCGACGTCACCCTCAAGCTGTACAAGGGCAATATGATCAACGCGGGCGTGACCTCGCCCTATTCGCTGTACGATCCCGAGATCGCGACCTTTGATGAGGATGAGGTCTACGATCAGAAGGATTCCGCCGGCTTCATCAACCTCTACGGCCTACCCACCAAGGTGTACGCCAAGATGAAGGCGAAGAACGGCATCAAATAATTCATCGGAGTTTTCGATATGACGAAGATTTTCATTGACGGTAAGGCGGGCACGACGGGCCTGCGGATATACGATCGGCTGGCGGGTCGTGAGGATATTACCCTCATCACCCTGCCCGAGGAGCAGCGTAAGGACACCGCCTGCCGCAAGGCGGCGCTCAATGAGGCGGACATCGCCTTTCTGTGTCTGCCCGACGCGGCGGCGATCGAGGCGGTGTCGCTGGTGGATAACCCCGATACGGTTATTCTCGACACCTCGACGGCGCACCGCACCAACCCCGATTGGGTATATGGTATGCCCGAGCTGTCTGCGGCGCAGGAGGCGGCGATCAAGAGCGCCAAGCGCATCGCCGTGCCCGGCTGCCACGCGAGCGGCTTTGTCGCACTGGTTTATCCGCTCATCGAGGCGGGTATCCTCGATAAGTCGGTGTGGTTGACCTGTCATTCGCTGACGGGTTACAGCGGCGGCGGCAAGAAGATGATCGCCGAGTATGAGGCCGAGGACGCGCCGTATGCGCTGTCCACCCCGCGCCAGTACGGGCTGACCCAGCAGCATAAGCATCTCAAAGAGATGTCCGCGATCACCGGCATTGCACATCTCCCGCATTTCAGCCCCATTGTGGCGAACTTTTACAGCGGAATGGAAGTCACCGTGCCGCTGTTTAGCGAGCAGTTGACTGACGGTAAGTCGATCGAGGACATCAAGGCGGTGTACGCCGCCAAATACCAAGGTCCCGTGCTCACTTACCGTGAGGGGATCGACGAGGGCGGCTTTATCGCCGCGGGCACGCTGTCCGGCAAGGACAGTATGCAGGTGTCGGTGTACGGCAACGACGAGCGCATCCTGCTGACGGCGGTGTACGACAACCTCGGAAAGGGCGCGTCGGGCGCGGCACTGGAATGCCTCAACCTCGTGATGGGGAAAGAAAAAGATTTTGGCTTAGATATCTAATCGGAGGTCATTATGGAGATCATCAAGGGCGGCGTTTGCGCCGCAAAGGGATTTACCGCGGCGGGCGTGCATTGCGGTATCCGCAAAAATAAAAGCAAGCGCGATCTGGCGCTGATTTTCAGTGAGCAGCCCGCCTCGGCGGCGGCGGTGTATACCACCAACCTGGTGAAGGGTGCGCCGCTGACCGTGACCAAGGCGAATATTGCCGACGGTAAGGCGCAGGCGATCATCTGCAACAGCGGCAACGCCAACACCTGTAACGCGAACGGTATCGGGATCGACGGGCAGGTGTGCGATCTGCTCGGCGCCGAGCTGGGCATCAAGGCGAGTGACGTCGTTGTCGCCTCGACGGGTGTCATCGGTCAGCCGCTCGACATCGCGCCGATCGCGGCGGGCATCCCGATGCTGAAAGCGGCGCTCGGTGACCACTCCGACGATGCGGCGGAGGGCATTATGACCACCGATACGAAGAAAAAGGAGATCGCGGTCTCCTTTACCGTAAACGGCGTGGAGTGCACGATCGGCGGCATCGCCAAGGGCTCGGGGATGATCCATCCCAATATGGCGACGATGCTGGTGTTCATCACCACCGACTGCGCCATCGCTCCCGCGATGCTGCAGAAGGCGCTGTCCTCCGACATCACCGAGACCTTCAATATGATCAGCGTCGACGGTGACACCTCCACCAACGATATGGTGACGGTGGTCGCCAACGGCATGGCGGGTGATGCCGAGATCACCGCCGAGGGTGAGGCGTTCGACGCATTTATGAAGGCGCTCAACACCGTGACGGTGTACCTCTGCCGCCGGATCGCGGCGGACGGCGAGGGCGCTACCAAGCTGCTCGAGTGCAAGGTCAGCGGCGCGGCCGACCTGCCCACCGCCAAGACGGTGGCCAAGAGCGTTGTCTGCTCCTCGCTGACCAAGGCGGCGATGTTCGGCGCGGATGCCAACTGGGGTCGCGTGCTGTGCGCCATCGGCTACAGCGGCGCGACGGTGGATGTGAATAAGATCGACGTCGCGTTCAAGTCCGTTAAGGGCATCATCTCCGTGTGCAAGAACGGCGCGGGCGTCGACTTCTCGGAGGAGAAGGCGAAGGAGATCCTGCTCGAGAGCGAGATCGAGATCCTCGTTGACCTCAACAGCGGCGAGGTGACCTCGACCGCGTGGGGATGCGATCTGACCTACGATTACGTCAAGATCAACGGCGATTACCGTACATAATACAAGAACCGACGAAAGCCCATTTCGGGCTTTCTTCGGCTATCCATTTGGAGGGATTGACAATGGATTTTTCGAACGCACAGCGTGCCGAGGTGTTGACGCAGGCGCTGCCGTATATCAAGCGGTATAACGGCAAGATCGTCGTCGTCAAATACGGCGGCAACGCGATGGTCAACGAACAGTTAAAGCAGCAGGT
>JAZSHK010000128.1:0-16531 GCA_045533185.1 Acutalibacteraceae bacterium
GGCGGGGGGTATTTGGGGGGTGTGGGGGCAACCTTCGCAATCTCCACCAACCGTCGGGTCATCGGCTCGACCCCTTCTTCGGGCCGCGCGGGCAGGATGAGTGTTTTCGCGCCGACGAATTTCCCGCCGAGCGTCGCCACCGCACGGGCGGCGGCCTCCTGCTCGCGGTCGCCGTCCGGTCCTTTGAGCGCAAGAAATCGCCCGCCCACCTTGACGAACGGCAGGCAATACTCGCACAAGGTCGGCAGTGCCGCGACCGCGCGGGCGGTCGCCACGTCAAAGCGCTCGCGCAGCTCGGGCTTCCGCCCACCCTCTTCGGCGCGGGCGTGCACGAGGGTCGCGCGTAAGCCCACCTCGCGGCAGACGGCATCAAGGAACACGAGCCTCTTATTGAGGCTGTCGAGCAGGGTGAGTTTGCAGTCCTCGCGGAGCAGCGCGAGCGGCACACCGGGAAATCCCGCGCCCGTTCCGACGTCAATGAGCGAAAACTCCCCCTCGGGCAGCAGCGGCGCGGCAGTCAGGCTGTCCGCAAAGTGCTTGACCGCGACACCGACGGGGTCGGTGATGGCGGTGAGATTCATTTTTTCATTCCATTCCACCAGCAGGCGGGCGTAGGTGTCCAGCCGCTGATACAGCGTGTCAGTCACGTCTACCCCATACGGCGCGGCACAGCGCGCCAGCAGGTCACGGTCGATCATTCGGCGGTCACTCCTTTCCCGTTCTGGCTGCTCCACACGATGAGCACCGACACGTCCGCGGGGCTGACCCCGCTGATGCGGGATGCCTGCCCGATGCTGCGCGGGCGGATGCGCCCGAGCTTCTCCTGCGCTTCCTTGCGCAGGCCGTGGATCGTGTCGTAAGGCGTATCGGGCGGGAGCAGGCGGTTTTCCAGCCGCCGCATCTCGTCGATCTGCCCCTGCTCGCGGCGGATGTAGCCCTCGTATTTGATGTCCACCTCGAGCTGTTCGGTGACGAGCTTGTCGAGCGGCGGTCTGCCGCTGTCGACGGGCGCGAGGTCGGCGTAGCTCAATTGCGGACGGCGCAGCAGCTCTTCCAGACGAATGCCCGTCGTGACGGGGGTGGTGCCTTTTTCGGCGAGCAGAGCATTAAGCGCCTCGCTCGGCGGCAGAATGGTATCGTGCAGACGCTTACGCTCGGTCTCCATCGCCGCCTGCCGCGCGGTGTACCGCGCCCAGCGGGTGTCGTCCACCAACCCGACCCGCCGTCCGATGGGGGTCAGTCTGCGGTCGGCGTTATCCTGCCGCAGGACGAGGCGGTACTCACTGCGGCTGGTCATCATACGGTAGGGGTCCATACAGCCCTTGGTGACGAGGTCGTCGACCAGCGTGCCGATGTAGCTCGACGCGCGGTCGAGGATCATCGGCTCCTCGCCCTTAATTTTGAGCGCGGCGTTGACCCCCGCGACCAAGCCCTGCGCGGCGGCTTCCTCATAGCCTGACGAGCCGTTGAACTGCCCCGCGCCGTACAGGGCGGGGATGTCGAGGAATTCCAGCGTCATCCCGAGCTGTAACGGGTCGACGCAGTCGTATTCGATCGCGTAGGCGGGGCGCATCACGCGGACGTGCTCCAAGCCCGCGATGGTGTGCAGGAATTTAAGCTGCACGTCGACGGGCAGGCTGGAGCTGAGTCCCTGCAGGTACATCTCCTCGGTGTTCTTGCCGCAGGGCTCGATGAACACCTGATGTTGCTCCTTGTCGGCGAAACGCACGATCTTATCCTCGATGCTGGGACAATACCGCGGGCCGATGCCCTCGATCTTGCCGCCGAACAGCGGGGAGCGGTGCAGGTTCTCGTGGATGACCCGCTTGGTGTCCTCCCCCGTCCAGGTGATGTGGCAGGGCAGGGTGTTGTGCAGCTCGTCGGTGGTCTCAAACGAAAACGGCGTGACGGGCTCTTCCCCGACCTGTTGTTCGAGGTTGGTAAAATCGATGCTCGACTTGAGCACCCGCGCGGGCGTTCCCGTCTTAAAGCGGCGTAAGCTGACGCCGAGCTTTGCCAGCGACGCGGAAAGGTCGGTCGCGGCGAACATCCCGTCGGGGCCGCCGTCATAGGACACGTCGCCGACAAAAATTTTTCCCTGCAGGAAGGTGCCGGTCGCGAGAATGACCGCCTTTGCGCCGTATTGCGCCTCGAGGCGGGTGGTGATGAGCCAGCTTCCGTCCTCGCGGCGGTCGAGCGACACCACCTCGCCCTGCTTGACGTCAAGGTTTTCGGTGGTCTCGAGGGTGCGCTTCATATAGGCGGAATAGTCGCGGCGGTCGATCTGCGCGCGCAACGAATGCACCGCAGGGCCTTTGCCGCGGTTGAGCATACGGCTCTGCAGAAAGTTGGCGTCCGCCGCCTTGCCCATCTCGCCGCCGAGCGCGTCGATCTCCCGCACGAGGTGTCCCTTCGCGGTACCGCCGGTGGACGGGTTGCAGGGCATATTGCCGATCCAGTCGAGGTTGATGGTGAACACCACCGTCGAGCAGCCAAGCCGCGCGGCGGCGAGCGCCGCCTCGATGCCCGCGTGACCCGCGCCGATGACCGCGATATCGTATTCCGCTTCAAAAAATGTCATAGTCTGTCGTTCCTTTACTCCCACGCTGTTATACGGGAAAATCATAGCACATTTTCCCCTTTTGCACAAGAAAAATCGCCGATTTGTTGAAAAAACCGCATCGTTGCGCGGTTTCTAAGGTTTTCCACCGTTTTGTTCACTTTTCCACAGTGTTTTTCCACGCGTTCGGGGGAAAACGGGGTTTTTCGTATACATTTTGCAAAATTCGCCCGTGGAAAAATCCACACTTTCCACGCAGTTTTCCACAGTCGACTACCGAAAAACGATAAGAACCCTTGATTTTGCTAGGTTTTTCCACCGAAGATTTCCACAGTGCGGTTGTGAGCGAAATTTTTCGCCGCGCGGAAGAAAATACAAAGGGTAATAAGGACTTTACACGGACAGTAGAACTGTCGACGGGACGGGAAACCCGTCCCCTACGATCCTATTTGAGGTTTGTGTAGACCCGTCAGCCTCTCCCCTCGGGAGAGGTGGCGCGGCACAGCCG
The DNA here is from genome assembly GCA_045533185.1 of Acutalibacteraceae bacterium. Lineage (GTDB taxonomy): Bacteria > Bacillota > Clostridia > Oscillospirales > Acutalibacteraceae > UBA5905. Next base: position 3,069 of record JAZSHK010000128.1, read on the forward strand.
TGACGGAGAGGGGCGTAGGGGCGATTCACGAATCGCCCGTCCGTCCATCGCGCATTCCTTGCGGGACGATGTGGGCATCGTCCCCTACAAGCACAATTTCGGTTTGTCTTTCATCATCTAACGTCTAACACACAAGCAAAGTCCGACTGATTTCAGTCGGACTTTGCGAAAGCTTTATCTGTTTTCAGGGTTTATTCCTCGGTCGGAGCCTCAGCGGTTTCTTCAACCGATTCTTCGGCCGCCGCCTCGGCGCCATCGTCAGCGGAGCCGTCATCCTCGGGATGGGCGACCTCCGCCTCCTCGTCGTGCGCCGCGCTCGCGATGGACACGATCGCCACGCCCTCGGGCAGGCGCATCACGCGCACGCCCTTCGACGGACGGCGGCAGAGACGGATCTCCTCGATGAGCATACGGATGATGATCGCATCCGACGAAATGAGAATAAGATCCTCGTCGGTGGACACCGTGCGGATGCCGATGACGTCGCCGAATTTCGCCGTGTGGTAGTTGGTCAGGCCCTTACCACCACGCGACTGCACGCGGTAATCGTCAAAGCTGCTGAGTCTGCCGTAGCCCGTCTCGGTGACGGTGAGCAGCAGCTTGTCGGGATCGACCAGCTCCATCCCGACGACGGTGTCGTCGTCTGCGAGGTTAAGCGCCTTCACGCCGCGGGCGGTACGCCCGATGACGCGCGCGTCGCTCTCGTTAAAGCGGATCGCCATACCCTTGGCGGTGGCGACGAGCAATTGCTGTTCGCCATCGGTGGTCTGTACGCAGACCAGCTCATCCCCCTCATCGAGGTCGATCGCGATCAGACCGCTCTTGCGCACGTTGGAATACGCGTCGAGGCGGGTACGCTTGATAATGCCGCGGCGGGTGATCATACTGAGGAACTGCCCCTCGGTGTAATCCTCGACGCGGATCATCGCGGATACCTTCTCCTCGGGCTGCAGCGGCAAGAGGTTAACGATATTCAGCCCCTTCGCCGTGCGGCTGCCCTCCGGCACCTCGAAGCACTTGAGGCGGTACACGCGACCCATATTGGTGAAGAACATCACGTAATCGTGGCTCGAGCAAATGAACATCGTCTTGGTGACGTCCTCCTCGCGGGTGGACAGCGCCTTAATGCCCTTGCCGCCGCGGCGCTGTGCCGCGTAGCTGTCGACGGGCTGGCGTTTGATGTAGCCGAGGTTGGTCAGCGTGAGCACGCACTCCTCCTCGGGGATGAGGTCCTCGATGTCGACCTCGCCCGATACAATGGAGATCTCGGTGCGGCGCTCGTCGCCGTACTTGTCGCGCATCTTGAGGCACTCTTCCTTGACGATGGCGAGCACCTTCTGCTCGTCGGCGAGGATCGCCTCGAACTCGGCGATCTTCATCATTAGTGCACCCAGCTCGTCCTCGATCTTCTGCCGCTCGAGACCCGACAACTGGCCGAGACGCATCTTAACGATCGCGTCCGCCTGCACCTCGTCGAACGAGAAGCGCTCCATCAGCGCTTCCTTCGCGGTGTTCTGGTCGCGCGACTCGCGGATGATGCGGATGACCTCGTCGATGAAATCGACGGCGGTCTTGAGCGCCTCGAAAATATGCGCGCGCTCCTTCGCCTTGCGCAGATCGAACATCGTGCGGCGGGTGATCACCTGCGCCTGGAACTTGATATACTGCTCGAGCATCTGCTTGAGCGTGAGCACCTTCGGCGTGCCGTCGACCAGCGTCAGCATAATGGCGCCGAAGGTCGTCTGCATCTGAGTGTAGGCGTAGAGCTGATTGAGCACCACCTGCGGGACGGCATCCTTCTTGAGATCAATGACGACCCGCATACCCTCCATACTGGAGTGGTCGACGACATCGCTGATGCCTTCGATGCGCTTGTCGTCGACGAGATCGATGATGGACTTGACAAGGTTGAGCTTGTTGACCATATACGGGATCTCGCTGATAATAATGCGGCTGCGGTTACCGTGCTCCTCGATCTCCGCCTTGGCGCGCACGGTGATGCGCCCGCGACCCGTCGCATAAGCGGCGCGGATGCCGGCACGGCCCATAATGATGCCTCCCGTCGGGAAATCGGGACCCTGAATGAACTCCATAATGTCCGCGAGCTCCGCCTCGGGGTTGTCGATGAGCAGACAGATCGCATCGATGACCTCACAGAGGTTGTGGGGCGGGATGTTGGTCGCCATACCGACCGCGATACCCGCCGAGCCGTTGACCAGCAGGTTCGGGAAGCGGGACGGCAACACCACAGGCTCCTTGGTGGTGTCGTCGAAGTTCGGCATAAAGTCGACGGTCTCTTTTTCGATGTCGGCAAGCATATCCAGCGACATCTTGCTCATACGCGCCTCGGTATAACGGTAGGCGGCGGCAGGGTGTCCGTCGATCGAACCGAAGTTACCGTGGCCGTCCACGAGCGGATAGCGCAACGAGAAATCCTGCGCCATACGCACCATCGCATCGTACACCGACGCGTCGCCGTGGGGATGATAATGACCCAGCACGTCGCCGACGGTGGTCGCGGACTTGCGGTACGCCTTGTCGGGCGTCAGTCCGTCCTCGTGCATCGTATAGAGGATGCGGCGGTGCACGGGTTTCAGACCGTCGCGCACGTCCGGCAGGGCGCGCGCCACGATGACCGACATCGAATATTCCAGGAAGCTCTTGCGCATCTCCTTATCCAAATCGACCGAAATCAGCTTGGAGAGAGAATTGGTTTGTTCTTCCACCAAGATCACCTGACCTTTCTGTTTACTGTCTGTATATTAATGGTTATTATTTACTGTTTGTTTTCTTCCAATAGGTAGAAATGAGGGTATCGAACGCAGATAAGTTATCAATGTAGCGTTTCGGAATGCGAATGGACTGGGGGCCGCGGCTGATCTCGACGAAGGTGTCGCGATCGACCACGTGCTCGATAACACTCCACGGCAGGACGGCGAAGCCCTTGTTCGGGTCGGTCATCCACACGCCGCGGTCGGTGAGCTTGATGGCGACGGTGCGGCCCGCAATATCCGCCTGCGCGGCGATCAGTCTTGCGCGGCTGCGGGGCATCACGAGGTTAAAGAGCGTCGTCAACCCGAAGAACAGCAGGAAAAACCCGATGCAGGGCAGAATGCTGTCGCCGTTCCAACCGACTGCCACGCCGAACATCACGCTCGTCACGCTGAAAAACGGCAGACGTTTCATATAATTCTGGGTCACGTTGTGGCGGATGAGGTCGGCGAGCTCCTCGGGCTCGTAGCGCACCGTCTGCTCCCACAGCACGGTGTCCTCAGGCGGGCAGGCGGCGTCGGGGGTCTGCCCCTGCGGCACGACACGCCCTAAAAAGCGGCGGTTGCGGTAGGGTAGCTTATCCGCCGCCGCGCGGATAACGCTCGCCGATTCGGCGGTCAGATACCGCGCGGGAATGACGATGGAGCGGCGGTTGGCGGTGAGAAACACCATCATCTCGGGGTTTTCAATGAACAGCGTCCCCCCATTCAGATGCACGGTGTGGATACCCTGCGCGTTCTCCTTCTCGACGCGGTCGTCCCGCACGCGCAGCGTGCCGGCGTAGCAGTAGCCGCCCGCGAGCGTCTCGTCGTACGCCTTGGCGGCGGCGCGGCGCATGTGGCGCGGCGCGTACCACCAAAGAAACAGCGAGGCGAGCAGCAGCACACCGCCGAGCAGCACGAACAGCCAATCCACACCGCCCGTCTGCATAAGATCGATCACGCAGAACGCCGCGAGGATCGCCGCAAACACGAGCGAGATGATGAGCTGCACCGTCTGCATCCGCAGCGGGCCGCTGAGCTTGGAAAACAGGGTGTAATAGCGGATATATTCCTCCCGCGTGAGGTCGATCGCCCACGCTTTTTGCGCGGGGGTCGGCTCCTCAGCGGGCGGGGTTACGCGGAATTCTTCCATAATACGGCTCCGTTAAATATCGAGATTGGTCGCGTAGCGGGCGTTCTTCTCGATGAACTCGCGGCGCGGCTCGACGTTGTCCCCCATCAGGATGGAGAAGGTCTCGTCCGCGAGCTGCGCGTCCTCCAGCTCGACCTTCAGCATCGTGCGGAAGGCGGGATCCATCGTGGTCTCCCATAACTGCTCGGGATCCATTTCTCCGAGACCCTTGTAGCGCTGGATATCCGCACTGCCGCCGAGCTCCTCGATGTACTGATCGCGCTCCTCGTCGGAGAAGGCGTAAAAGGTCTTTTTGCCCTTCGAGACACGGAACAGCGGCGGCTGGGCGATGTACACGTGCCCCTCGTCAATGAGCGGACGCATATAGCGGAAGAAGAAGGTGAGCATCAGCGTGCGGATGTGCGCGCCGTCGACGTCGGCATCCGCCATAATGATGACCTTACCGTAGCGCAGCTTGGAGATGTCGAAATCGTCGCCGATGCCGCAACCGAGCGCCACCACGACGGGCAGCAGCTTTTCGTTGGTGTACACCTTATCGATGCGCGCCTTCTCAACGTTGAGCATCTTACCCCACAGAGAAAGGATCGCCTGATAATTGCGGTCGCGGCCTTGGATGGCCGAGCCGCCGGCGGAGTCTCCCTCAACGATGTACAGCTCGGTACGTTCCGGGTCGGTCCAGATGCAATCCGCGAGCTTTTCGGGCATACGCAGGGAGCTTAGCTTCTTGCTGTTGCGCGCGTTATCGCGGGCGCGCTGGGCGGCCTCGCGCACACGCGCGGCGTTGATGGATTTTTCAAGGATCGCCTTGGCGACCGCGGGATTTTCGTCCAGATACGCGGTCAGCTTGTCGGTGAGCAGGGAGTTGACCAGCTTGGCGATCGACGTGTTGCCGAGCTTCGCCTTGGTCTGGGACTCGAACTGCGCGTCCTCGAGCTTGACGCTGACCACCGCCATAATGCCCTCACGCACGTCCTCGCCGCTGAGGTTCTTGTCGTTGTCCTTGAGCATCTTATAGCGGCGCGCGTAGTCGTTGAGAATGCGGGTGATCGCCGTCTTGAACGCAGTCTCGTGCGTGCCGCCGTCGACGGTATTCATATTATTGGCGAACGACACGATATTCTCGTTAAAGCTGTCGTTATACTGGAACGCCACCTCCGCGACCGACGCACCGTCGGTGGTGGTCAGGTGGATAACGTTGTTGTGCAGAGGGGTATAGCCGCGGGTCTTGTTGAGGAACTCGACGAAGGACGAAATACCGCCCTCATAGCAGAATTCCTCGCTTTTCACGTTCTCCTCGTCGCGGCGGTCGGTCAGCGTGACCTTCAGCCCCGCGTTGAGGAACGCCTGCTCACGCAGACGCTTCTGCAGCGTTTCATAATCGTATTCGGTGGTTTCGGTAAACACCGTCGGGTCCGCCTTAAAGCGCACCAGCGTCCCCGTCTGATCGGTGTCGCCGATAACCTTCAGCTCCGTCACGGTCTTGCCCTGCTCGAAACGCTGGGCATAGACGTGTCCGTCACGGCTGATCTCCACCTCCAGCCACTCGGAGAGGGCGTTGACGACGGACGAGCCGACGCCGTGCAGACCGCCCGCGACCTTATATCCGCCGCCGCCGAACTTACCGCCTGCGTGCAGGACGGTGAGCACGACCGTGACGGTGGGCAGACCCAGCTTCTCGTTCATACCGACAGGGATACCGCGTCCGTTATCCCGCACCGAGATGATGTCCCCGGGCAGGATGTCCACTTCGATATGGGTGCAGAAGCCCGCGAGTGCCTCGTCGATGGAGTTGTCGACGATCTCGTACACCAGATGGTGCAGGCCGCGCGGACCGGTCGAGCCGATATACATACCGGGGCGCTTACGTACCGCCTCCAGTCCTTCCAGTACCTGTATGTCCTTTTCGTCGTAGGAGCCTTCAGGCTGGGTCAAATTTTTTTCCAATTCCTGCTCACTCATCGTCGGAACCTCCTTATATGTTCGAAGTTGTTGCTCTCTTATATAACGTGCGGGGCGCGATTGGGGAAATATACACCGTCGTCCTTCCCCCGTCGGGACTACCCTTGGGCGGTGCACAGACGGTAAAGGACTTCGGCAGATCGTAGTTGATGTAGCCGACCTGTCCCGCCTTTTCGGCTTTATTCAAAAATTCGCGGGTGGCACGGGAGACGGTGGTGTTTTCGATGTCGAACACCCCGATGATGTCCCGTCGCCGCACCACGACCTCTTGTCCGAGGTGCAAATACATACCTAATTCAAATCCTATCTGTATAAATTTATTCCGATATTACGCCTTGTTTAATTTGAAACACTTTACCCGCAGACAATCGCAGGGCGGCGGTCGGTTCACAGCAGGTGATGAACACCTGCCAGTCGTGAATGTGATTGAGGATGTAGTCCTGACGGGACACGTCCAGCTCGCTCATCACGTCGTCGAGAAAGGCGACGGGCGGCTCATCGGTCACCTCTTGTAAGAGGGTGGCCTCCGCCATTTTGAGTGCGAGCACCGCGGAGCGCTGCTGTCCCTGCGAGCCGTAGGTCCGCGCGGGCATGCCGTCGAGCAGGATATCCATATCCTCGCGGTGCGCACCGACAGTGGAAAAGCCCGCGGCCTTGTCCGCACGATGTGCCGCATCGAGCAGGCTTGCCCAATTGGCGGCGATCTGCGCCGCCGTCGCGCCCGCCTCGTAGGCAGGGGAATTCCACGCAAGCGTCAGCTTTTCCCGTCCGCCCGACAGGCCGCTGTAAATATCCGCGGCGAGCGGCTCGATTTTCTGCACGTAACGGCAACGGGCGGCGGTAACACGCGCCGCGGCAACCGCCAGCGCGTTATCCCAGAGGGTGAGCATCTCCCCTTCGGAAGACGAAAAACCGCCTGTTTCCCCCATTTGCCGCAAAAAAGCGTTGCGTTGGGTGAGCACCTTCGCGTGCTCGGTCAGTGTGCCGACGTATGCAGGGCGTAATTGGCAGTACGCGCTGTCCACAAAGCGGCGGCGACCCTCGGGTCCGTCCTTGATGAGCGACAGATGCGCGGGAGAAAACACGATGCCGCAGAAATTGCCCGCCAGCCGCGCCGCGCTCGGGAGCTTGATCCCGTTTAATGTCACACGGCGGCGCTGTTCGATGATGATATCGGCGGTCTGTTCTCTGCCGCCGGCATAAAATTCCAGCGACAAAGACGCGCGCTCAGCGTCAAACGCGACCATCTCGCGGTCCTTCGCCCCGCGAAAGCTGCGCGACCCCGTGAACAGCCAACACGCTTCCAGCAGGTTGGTCTTGCCCTGCGCGTTGTCGCCTGCGAGAATATTAACACCCTCACACGGCTCCCATTGGCCGGGGTGCAGGTTGCGAAACCCGTCAAAGGTCAGCTTACGGACGGTCAACCGTAATCTCCTCGCCTTCGGCAGGGATAGTAACGGTCTCGCCGCCGCGCAGCTTCTTGCCACGCATCAGGCAGATCTCGCCGTCCACCGCGACCTCGCCGCTCTGAATGAGCATCTTCGCCTGCCCGCCGGTCATCACACAGCCGGTGAGCTTCAAAAGATCGTCCAGACGGATAAATTCGCTGTTGAGTGTAAAGGCTTGCTTACTCATTTTTTCAACCTCACGGGCAGCACGAGGAACAGGAAGGCATTGCCGTCCTTCGGCAGGATCTTCATCGGCTTCAGTGCACCGGCGAGCTCAATGCGTACCTCGTCGGTCTCGCTGTTTTTGAGCGCGTCGAGCAGGAAGCGGGAGTTAAAGCCCATCTCCTCCTCCTCTCCCGCGATATCCGCCGCCAGTGAGTCGCTCGCACTGCCGAGGGGGGTGGTGCAGGACACATTGATGCTGTTATCGCGGAATTCGCATACCAGCGGGGATTTCAGACGGTCGTTGATGACCAGCGATACGCGGTCCACCGCGTCCATAAAGGCGCGGGTGTTGACGGTGACGGTCGAGGACACGTCGGGCGTGATGATGCGGTCATACGCCATAAACTCGCCGTCCAGCAGACGGGAGATCACTGCATAGCCGTCGATTTCAAAGATGATGTGACGGCGTCCGACCACGAGATGACAGGTCTTATCCTCTTCCTTCAAGAGTTTGAGAATCTCCTGCAGGGTCTTGCCCGGCACGACAAATGCCGCGGTCTCCTCGCTGCGGATCGGTTCACTGCGCATCGCCAGACGGTAGCCGTCCACACTGATGAGACGCAGCTCGTCATTGGTGATTTCAAAACGGGTGCCCGTGTAGATCGGGCGGGGGTCGTTCGGCGCAGCGACCGCAAAAATGGTCTGGCGCACCATACTCTTAAGCACCGGCTGCGACAGCGGGAAGCTGACACCGTCCTCGATCTTCGGAATTTCGGGATAATCGGCGGCGGTCATACCCATAATGGCAAACTCCGTCACGTCGTTGCGGATGACGGTGTTGTATTTCTCATCCGAGATGATGGTGACACTCTCACCCGGCATCTTGCGCACGATATCGCCGAACATTCTCGCCGACAGTACGATCTCGCCCGCTTCCCACACCGTCGCGGGAATGGTCGTGGTGATACCGAGCTCCATATCAAAGCCCGCGAGGTACAGCGTCGCGCCCTGCGCACGAAGAAGGATACCCTCCAGCGCGGGGAGCGCCGCTTTGGACGCGACGGCACGCTGCACGTTGCCGACCGCTTCAATGAGTTCTTGTTTGTCACACAGGATGTTCATAGTAAAACCACCTTCAAATGTAAAATAAGAGATATATCAATGGTTATTTTTCAGTAGTAGTAGTAGGGACTGTGATTTTGTGGAAAAGAGGCAATGTGCTTACAAAGGTGCCGATTTTTCGTCCACAAAAAATATGGGTTTTCCGTGAATAAAAAATGGAAAAGTGGAAAGAATAAACGGTTTTCACTGTCGTGTGAAAAGATGTGTGTGGAATGTGAGAAATATGTGGAAGAAAAAGACGGTAGAAAAACCCTATATAAATAAGGTATAAATTATAAAAGGGGTGGTTATTCCCCACCGACCCTGTGAGTCGGCGGCGGAATAACCATATCGGGTGTTATGATTCGCTGATATTTTTGATAATGTCATTGACCATATTTTTGTAAGCCGTGTCCTTCGCCATCTGGCTCTCCACCTTCTGAATGGCGTAGACGATGGTGGAGTGGTCGCGGCCGCCGAACTCGTCGCCGATGGATTTCATCGGCAGGTTGGTGATGTTTCGAACGACGTACGCCGCCACCTGACGCGCCTTGGAGATCGGCGCGGAATGCTTGGACGAGCGGATATCCTCCGGCTGGACGCTCATCGTGCGGGCGACCTCGTTGATGATGCGCTCGACGGTGATCGGCACCGGCTGGTTGTCGTTACGGATGTCGCGAATGGCGTTCTGCGCGGCGATGAGGTTGGGCTGTTCCCCGCCGAGCAGGTATTGCGCACGCATCCGCTTGACCACGCCCTCGAGCTGGCGGACGTTGCTGCGCAGCTGGTTGGCTATGTACTCGGCGACGTCGTCCTGCAGCGGCAGATCGAGGTTTTGCGCCTTATTGCGGATGATGGCGATGCGGGTCTCAAGATCCGGCGGCTGAATATCCGCGAGCAGACCCATCTCAAAGCGGGAGCGCAGGCGCTCCTCCAGCGTCGCGATCTCGCGCGGCGGGCGGTCGCTGGTCAGCACGATCTGCTTGCCGCCTGAGTGCAGGGTCTCGAAGGTGTGGAAGAATTCCTCCTGCGTACTGGTCTTGCCGCTGATAAACTGAATATCGTCGACGAGCAGCACGTCCACCTGGCGGTATTTCGCGTGAAATTCGGACGTTGTACCGTTCTGAATAGCCTGGATGAGCTCGTTGGTCATCGTCTCACCCTTGGTGTAGAGAATGTGCGCGCGGGGATTGTTCTTCTGGATCTCCTTGCAGATGGCGCACAGCAGGTGGGTCTTACCGAGACCCGAGCCGCCGTAGATGAACAAGGGATTATACAGATTGGTGCGCTGATTGGCGACCGCGTGGGCGGCAGCGTGCGCAAACTTGTTGGACGAGCCGACGATGAAGTTGTCAAAGGTGAATTCCTCATCGGTGTTGGGGAAGCCGTTGCCCTCGATGGGCAGCTTGTCCATCTGCGCGATGTCCTCGGTGGTGTCGCGAGCGAGGATGCGCAGTCCCAGCGGCACATCGAGCACCTTCTGCAGACAGTTCTGAATGACACTGCCGTATTCCTTCAAAATCGTGCTCTTCTGCCATTCGGTGTTGACGTACAGCACCATTTCGCCGTCCTTGATGTCGTGCGGCTCAAGGCACTTGATCCAGATGTCATAGGCGATGCTGCTGATGCCGGAGTTGAGAACCTCCTCCATCACGCTCGCCCAGATTTGTTTGATCGATTCCATAAAAATTGCTGCTCCTCAGTGTATTCTTCATTCTTATCACGCCGCAAAAAAAGCGATATAATCACAATCATAATTGTAACACAAATCAAGATTTTTTTCAACGCTTTTTGCGCTATTTGTTGAAATTTTTTCACCCGTATAGGGTATCGCGAAAAAATAAGCGCCGTATTTGCCCGTTTACCGCCGAAAAATACAATATATGGTGGTTTTTGCGCGGATATACCACAAGCAGAAAAAAATAATTGAAAAAAACCGCGCTCTGATGGAATTTAGCCTTGACTTTTGGGATTTGGTTGGTATATAATATGTCATTGTCAGGCTGTATGAGTGGGCTTATCCCCTCTCGCAGCAATACCCCGATATGAAAGGAGGAGGTTTCATGTTTCGTACCTACCAGCCCAAGAAGCGGCATCGCAAAATGGAACATGGTTTCCGTAAGAGAATGGCAACAGCCAACGGCCGTAAGGTTTTGGCTCGCAGAAGAGCGAAAGGCAGAGCGCGTCTGAGCTATTGATCAAAGAGGCCACCGTTGTGTGGCCTTTTTTCTTACTCACACGCAGCACAAAGAATGACAAGGAGGCGGGGGCATTGGCGACGTGGTTGACCCTGCGGGAGAACAAGGACTTCCGCGCGTTGTATTACCGCGGGCGTTCGCAGGTGCATCCTGCCCTTGTCACCTATGTGCGTAAGAACCGCCTCGGTGAGCCGCGCGTCGGCATCACCACGGGCAAGAAATTGGGCGGCGCCGTTGTGCGCAGCCGATGCCGTCGTGTTATCCGCGAGGCATTTCGCCCGCATTTTCAGAAGGTTGGGGGTTGGGACATCGTGTTTGTCGCCCGCACCCGCCTGACCACGATGAAAAGCACGCAGCTCGCTCCCGTTATCGAGAGCCACCTGCGCAAGATGGGTGTGATCGACGATGGGTAAGTGGTATCTGCCAAAAAACTGGCTCATCGCGCTCATCCGCTTTTATCAGAAACACATCTCCGCGAGGACCTCGCCGGCTTGCCGCTTCTCGCCCACCTGCTCGGCATACGCCATTGAAGCGCTCCAGCGCTTCGGCGTCATTTTAGGCACCGGTCTCGCCCTGTGGCGCATCCTGCGCTGCAATCCGCTCTGCCGCGGCGGGTACGATCCCGTACCCGAGAGGTTTCCCCTCCCGTGGCGGCGCAAGAAATAAGAAAATACGCGTCGGGTCTCCCGACGGTTTGGAGGCTATGAGATTATGGGTCTTTTCAGTTTTCTCGCGACCCCGCTCGGCTTTGTCCTGCGGTGGATCTATGAGCTGCTGCCCGACTATTTTGCGGCGCTGTTCGTCTTTACACTGCTCGTGCGTCTGCTGATGTTCCCCTTGAACATCAAGTCGCAGAAGTCCGCGGCGGATCGCGCCCGCTTGGCACCCCGCCTTGAGCGCATCCAGAAGAAGTATGCCAATGACCGCCAGAAGCTGGCGGAAAAGCAGCAGGCTCTGTATGAAAAGGAAGGCGTCAGCCTGACGGGCGGCTGCCTGCCGATGATCGTACAGACGCTGGTGCTGTTCAGCGTTATCGCGGTTATTTACAAGCCGCTCGTGTACATTAAGCAGATGCCCGATGCCGACATCACCACCTGCACGACCGCAGTCGTTGAGGCGATGAAGGAGGACGGCACCTGGGACGACGATAAGAAGAACGAAACGAACTTCTCCGAGAAGTCTTACTACCGTGAGATGAACCTGATGGAGAAGGTGGACAAGTACGAGGATAAGATTCGCGCCGCGCTCGTCAAGAGTGGCAAGTCAGAGGCGGATGCTGACGTAACGATGGACCTGCTTAAGGAGACCAAGGAGCAGTTCAGCATCTTTGGCGTGTCGCTGCTGCAGCAGCCCTCACATACCGGCATTAAGCCGAACTGGCTGTGGATCATCGCCATCCTGTCGGGTGTCACCGCGCTGCTGACCAGCCTTCTGTCGATGCACTACAATAAGGCGAGCCAGCCCGAGCAGCAGCAGATGGGCGGCTGCTCCCCCAATATGATGATGTATATGATGCCGGTGATGTCGCTGATCATCTCCTTCGGCGTGCCCGCGGGTGTGGCGGTCTACTGGATCTTCTCCAACCTGCTCGCGCTGGTGCAGACGACGGTGCTCAACGCGATGTATAACCCTGCCAAGATTCGCGCGCAGGCGGAGGCGGAATACGCCGAGCGCCGCCGCAAGAAGCAGGAGGACAAGGAACGGCTGAAGGCCGCGCGTCTTGCCGAGCAGGCCGCTTGGCAGAAGGAAGAGAACGAAAAGCGCGCGCAGAAGGCAGGCAAGAAGCCCGCGCCCAAGAAGGAAGAAAATAACGCCCCGCAGGAGACCCCCGCGGCGGATGAACAAGTGGAGGAATAAGGGTATGGCAAGAGAAATCGTCAAAGAAGCCGCCTCTGTGGAGGAAGCCCGCGCGCTCATCGCCGCGGAGCTGAATACCACCGAGGATAAGATCAATTTCGAGGTCGTGCAGGAGGCGGGCAAGAAGGTGCTCGGCCTGTTCGGCGGCGCGAACGCCATCGTCAAGGGCTCGCTCGCGGGCTCGGCGGCGGAGATCGCCAAGGAATATCTTGAAAAGGTGCTCACCGCGATGGGCGTCACCGAGTTCACCTGCGAGGTGAAGGAAGAGAACAACGGCTGTGTCATTTTGCTCGACGGGGAGCATCTCGGGTTCATCATCGGTCGCCGCGGCGGCACGCTGGATGCCCTGCAGTACCTGACGGGTCTGGTCGCCAACCGCGTGGACAACGCGTATTACCGCGTGACGCTGGACATCGGCAACTACCGCGAGAAGCGCGAGCAGGCGCTCGTCGCACTCGCCCACCGTCTGGCGGGGCAGGTTGCCCGCACCGGCCGCCGCAATTCTTTGGAGCCGATGAATCCCTATGAGCGCCGCATCATCCACACCACCGTGCAGGAGATGGAAGGCGTGGTGTCCTGGTCGGTGGGCAACGAGCCTAACCGTCACGTGATCATCGGGCCCTCTGACGATAACCCCAATAAGGACAAGGGCGGTCGTGGCCGTGGCGGCCGCGGCGGCACCCGTAACCGTGGCGGCGAGGGCCGCGGCGAGCGCCGTGAGCGCTCCGCCCGTCGTGACCGCGACTATGAGATCGTGGCTCCCGAGCGTCCCGTGCGTGAGTTTATTTCCCGCAGTAACCCGATGCCTATGGCAGACGGTGCCACTCCC
>JAZSHK010000078.1:0-1589 GCA_045533185.1 Acutalibacteraceae bacterium
AAACAAAACCAACAAACCCCGTCCCTCGTCTTCGCGCTTTATTTTTGTTTTTGTGTAGTGCTTATTGCATTTGCTGCATCGACTGCTCGAGCAGGGCGAGCTTCTCCTGAAGCTGCGCGGCTTGCGCTCTCGCGCCGTCGACCACGGCGGCGGGGGCTTTGTCGGTGAACGACTTGTTGTTAAGCCGTCCCATCACACCGTCAAGCTGCTTCTGCACGTTTGCCTTTTCGCGGGTCAGACGCTCAAGCTCGGCGGCCTTGTCGACCAGCTCGTCGAGCGGGATCTTGACTGTCGCATCGGCGGTGACGATGTTCACCGTGCCGTCCACCGCAAAGCTCTCGCCGATCTTGACGTCGGCGGCAGAGGCGAGTCTCTGCAGGAAGAGCACGCCCGCCGTGAAGGTGTCGACGAAGGCGGTCTCGATGTAGAGATCGGCCTTGCGAGAGGGTGGCACGTTCATCTCAGCGCGGCGGTTGCGGATCGCGCGGATCGCCGCCATAATGCGCTCCATCTCCTTCTCCTCGGCGGGGAAGTGCAGTGCCTCGTCGTAGGTCGGCCACGCAGAGCACATCAACGTCTCACCCTCGTGAGGCAACGACTGCCAGATCTCCTCGGTAACGAAGGGCATAAAGGGATGCAGGAGCTTTAACATCCCCGTCATCACGTAGACGAGCACGCGGCGTGCACCGTCGGCGTCCTCGCCCTGCAGACGGGATTTGCACAGCTCGATGTACCAGTCGCAGTAGGTATCCCAGATGAAGTCGTACAGCTTACTCACCGCGATACCCAGCTCGAACTTCTCGAGGTTGTCGGTGACCGCCTGCGCGAGGTCGTTGAAGCGGGAAAGGATCCACTTATCCTCCAGCGTCAGCTCCTCGGGCAGGGTGAGGGCAATCTCGTGCCCTCCGAGGTTCATCAGCACGAAACGCGCGGCGTTCCACAGCTTATTGGCGAAGTTGCGGGAGGCCTCGACCTTGTCGGTCATATAGCGCATATCGTTTCCGGGGGAATTGCCCGTCGCGAGCATAAAGCGCAGGGCATCTGCGCCGTACTTGTCGATCTCCTCGAGCGGGTCAACGCCGTTGCCGAGGGATTTCGACATCTTGCGGCCCTGCGCGTCACGCACCAGACCGTGAATAAGCACCGTCTTGAACGGCACCTTGTCGGTGTAGGCAAGGCCCGAGAAGATCATACGGCTTACCCAGAAGCCGATGATATCGTAGCCCGTCACCAGCGTATCGGTGGGATAGAAGTAATCCAACTCCTCGGTGTTGTTCGGCCAGCCGAGGGTGGAGAAGGGCCACAGCGCGGAGGAGAACCAGGTATCCAGCGTGTCGGGGTCCTGCGTCAGGTGGGTGCCGCCGCACTTCGGACAAACGGCAGGCGCCTCTTTCGCGACCACGGTCTCGCCGCAGTCGTCGCAGTAGTACGCGGGAATCTGATGCCCCCACCACAGCTGACGGGAGATACACCAGTCGCGGGTGGCGCGCATCCAGTTGAGGTAGTTCTTGGTGAAACGCTCGGGCACAAAGGTGATCTCGCCCTTTTCCACCGCCTCGATGGCGGGACCGGCGAGTGGCTCCATCTTG
>JAZSHK010000117.1:0-5801 GCA_045533185.1 Acutalibacteraceae bacterium
TTGTTATATTATTTGTTCGGTTGGCAGACCTCACTTCATAATATAACAAGGAGATTTTTTATTGTCCACAGCTAAAGCTTTTTATCCACTGGCAGAGCCAGTGGTTGTCTTATGAACGCAAAAACAGCACGGCGCTTTGCCGTGCTGTTTTACGGTTGTTTATGCGGTTTTAATTTGCTTATTTCTTCAGGTATTTCAGCACTTCGGCGGTGACCAGTCTGGTCAACGTTTCCATATCCGCGCCGCTCGCCGCCGTCACTTTGGTCAGGTCAGCTTTGCCGTCGCTGCTAAACAGCTTCATCTTCTTCGCGCTCTCCTGCTTGACCGCCTCGACCGCGGCGGGAATCAGGTCAATAAGCCCCTTATCCATACTGGAGAACTTCTTAAACTCTGCCTCGACCGCGGCGACATTGATGTCGGTGAAGATGTTGACCTTGCTGATGCCGTCCTTGATCGCCTGGCGGAAATCGTTATCGGTCAGGCCCGAGCCGCCGTGCAGCACCAGCGGCACGTCCACGGTCCTCGCGATGGTACGAATGCGCTCAAAATCCAGCTTGGGCGGCAGCTTGTACGCGCCGTGCGCGTTGCCGACCGCGATCGCGAGTGCGTCCACGCCCGTCTTATCCACAAAATCCTTCGCGAGCTTGGGATCAGTGAAGAACTTGGACGGATCGGCAAGGTGGGAGCTGCCCTCGGCAGAGCCCTCGTTGTCGCCGACGTGACCGAGCTCGCCCTCGATCGTCGCGCCGTAGGAGTGGGCGATGTCTGCCATCTCCTTGACCTTGCGCACGTTGTCCTCATAGGAATCGGTGGAGCAATCGTACATAATCGAGCTGAAACCAAGCTCCAGCGCCCTGATGCAGGTGTCATACGACAGGCCGTGGTCGAGATGCACCACGACCGGCACCGATGCCTTCTTCGCCATCGGGATGAGGTAGTAGGAGACCTCCTCGAGCGGGCCGTAAGGCAACAGCACCTCCGCCGTACCCATAATAACGTGCGAGCTCCAGATTCACCGCGTTAAACAGACCGACGGCGTATCTGTTCGCCTTTGCCGGTCGCAGGACTTCATTCATATTGACTAACATAGGTATAACCCCCTTTAACGATCCAAACGAGCAGAGTATTCCACCCTTTTTTATATCATACACCCGCGCACTGTTTAAGTCAACAATTCCGGAAGAAAAAACAGGAAAAGCAGAGAAATTTACCACTTACAATATAAAACTATCCCTCTGCGGAATTTCCGCAGAGGGATAGTTTCATTCACTTAATCCTCCTGCTCGTCCTCGTCGTCCTCGCAGTCAAAATCGAACTCGAGGTTCTCGCCGCAGTTGGGGCAGTCAATGCCGCCGTCCAGCAGGGTATCCTCGTCGACCTCAAACTCCTCGCCGCAGCTCGGGCAGGTCACGTCGTAATACTCGCCGTCCTCGCAATCACAGCAGCAGCCGTCGCACTCGTCGTCCTCTTCCCACTCCTCGTAGAAATCCATCTCGAGCGCGTTAAGGTCCTCGTCGACCGCATCCACCTGCTCAGTGAGCTCGGCGGTGTAGTCCTCGAGATCCGCGACGTTGTTGGACAGATCGTCCAAAATCTCCGCAATCAGAGTGAACAGCTTGCCTTCGTTGGTGGCCTCGTCCAGCTTCATACCTTCCATCAGGCCCTTGAGATAAGCTACCTTTTCAGTCGTTGTCATAGGAAAATACCCCCTTGAATATGGTTAGTAAATCAATCCGAATTATGCACGCTCCATATACTCGCCGGTGCGGGTATCGATGCGGATCATCTCGCCCTCGTCAATGAACAGAGGCACGCGCACCTCGGCGCCGGTCTCCAGCGTCGCGGGCTTGGTGGTATTGGTAGCGGTGTCGCCCTTGAAGCCGGGGTCGGTCTTAGTGACCTGCAGCTCAACGAAGTTGGGCGGCTCAACGCCGAACACCTTGCCCTTGTAGGACATAATGCGGCAGACCATATTCTCCTTCACAAAACGGAAGTTATCGGACAGATCACTCGCGTTGATCGGTACGAGCTCATAGGTCTCGGGATCCATAAAGTAGTACAGATCCTCGTCGTTGTAGGAGAACTCCATCTCCTTACGCTCAATGTAAGCGGTGGGGAACTTGGCGGTGGGGTTGTAGCTCTTCTCCACCACTGCGCCGGTGATGACGTTTTTGGTCTTGGTACGCACGAATGCCGCACCCTTACCGGGCTTGACGTGCTGGAACTCGACAACCTGCAAAACGTTGCCGTCCTCTTCAAAAGTTACGCCGTTACGAAAATCGCCTGCTGATACCATATTGTTATTCCTCCAATTTCATACTTATCTATATTCTAACCTATTTGCGGGCATATTTCAAGCACTATTTTCGGGTTTTTCCTTTTTTATGGCAATTTTACGGATTATTTCGCAACCGCCGAACGGTAAAGCTGTTGCATAGCGGCGGCATCCGCCGTCTGCGTGCCCGCCGACTCGCAGATGACCGTCGGGCAAAGCCCGCGCGCGGCCAGTAGTGCCATCAGCGGCGCGGGATCGGGGCCGAACTGTGTGTCCTCAAAGGTGAGGTGCTTTTTCTCCCCGCCGCCGGTATATTCGATCTTGGAAAAGTGGATGTGAAACGCCCGCTGACGCTCACTGCCGAGCTGCTCACCGATGCGGTTGAGCACCGCGGCGAACGCCGCCTCGCTGTTATTCTCTTTCATGGTGCGGCTGTTGAGATGGCCGAAATCCACGCAGGGCAAAAACCGCTCCTCCGCCCGACAGAAGGTCAGCACCTCGTCGAGGGTGCCGAGCTGGTTTATTTTGCCCATCACCTCGGGGCAGATGTACACGTGGCCGAGCCCCTCGTCGTCCAGCACGCGCTGGGCGCGCAGCAGGGTGTCGGTCGCGAGCGCGGTCGCCTCCTCGCGGGTACGGCCGCCGAGCCCACCGGGATGCACGACAATGCGATCGCCGCCCATCTTATCCACCGCTCGCGCGCTGTCGAGGATGTAGCGGATGCTGTTGTCCCGCTTCTCCTCCTCGGCAGAAGCGAGGGAGATGAAATACGGCGCGTGCAGGGACACGGTCACGCCGTGCTCCTGCGCCTTGCGGCGAATCGCCGCGGCGGACTCATCGCTGATCCGCACGCCGCGACCGCACTGATATTCGTAGGCGTTCAGACCCCACTGCTCGAGAAAGCCGAAGACCTGCACCGTGGCCTTATAGCCCGCCTCGTGGAACGCCTCACAGTTACCCGCAGGGCCGAATAGTGCCTCACGCATTTCCGTAGTCCTCCTCCCGACGGCGTTTTGCGCGGCGGGTGCCGAGCAGCACCCGCTCAAAGCGCCGTTTGAATACGATAAATTTCTGCTCGACCTCAAGTTCGATCGGCTCGAGCAACACCGACTTCATCCCCGCGAGATTGGCGCCGAGGATGTCGGTGAAGATCTGATCGCCCACCGCAACGCACTGCCGCGGGGACAGCCCCATCGCCCTTGCCGCTGCGCGGTAGCCGCGCGGCATGGGCTTGGCGGCGCGCGCTTGGTAGGCAAGCCCGATTGCCTCGGCAAAGGGGCGCACCCGCTCATCACGGTTGTTGGACACGACGGTGAGCGAAAAGCCCGCCCGCCGCACCGTATCCAGCCACGCCGATACACCCGCATCGAGTGCAGGATTGTCGTGGGTGGTGAGGGTATTGTCGATGTCGAGCAAAATTCCCTGAGCGCCGAGTGCGTGCAGGTCATCTGCCGTCAAGTCGGTGATTCGACGACGATATAATGTCGGATAAAACAACGGCACACAAGCGCCCCCCTTTCTGAGTAACGTAGTAGCCAAAAGATGCCGCACTAAGGTGATAAGAGAAATCCGGATCTGCCTCAAAGCGATATAATTTATCGCTTTGAGGTTGAAGATTTTATGAAGAGCAGATTCTCGGTCAATCAAGGCATAAAACGCAGGAAATACTTTGTGTATTTCCGAGTATTTTAACGCAGAGTGAGCGAGAATTTGCCTTCATAAAACAGATTCGGGTTGCTCGCGTCACCTTAAATTCAAAACAAAAAGCGGGCAGTTAGCCTGCCCGCTTTTTCTACGCTTATTTGTATTTTCTCTTGCGCGCAGCTTCCGATTTCTTTTTACGCTTTACGGAAGGTTTCTCGTAGTGCTCTCTCTTACGCACCTCGGCGAGAACGCCGGAGCGGGCGCAGGACTTTTTCCATCTGCGCAGAGCGCTGTCCAGAGATTCGTTTTCCTTAACATGGACTTCTGACATAACTTTATTCCCTCCCTCCGCTGAATAGCAGGGGTAATTTGCAACAATGCACGGTTTATTATACCGAACATTCGCTCTCTCGTCAAGAGGTTTTTGAAAAGATTTTTATTAATTTCGATTTACTGCGGCTTAACGACCAGATTGACCAGCTTGCCGGGGACGTACAGCTCCTTAATGACCTGCATCCCCTCGAGCACAGGGGCTACCCTCTCGTCCGCCTTCGCCGCGGCGATCGCGTCGGCGGCGGAAATATCCGCCGCAACCTCGATGCGGTTGCGGATCTTGCCGTTGACCTGCAGCGCGATCTCGACGGTATCCTCGACGCACTTTGCCTCATCGTAGGTCGGCCAAGACTCAAAAGCAATGGTATTCCCGTGGCCGAGCTGCTGCCAGATCTCCTCGCCCACGTGCGGCGTGATGCAGGAGATCATCTTGATGAAGCCCTCCGCATATTCCCGCGGACAGGCACCGACCTTATAGACCTCGTTGACAAACACCATCATCTGCGCGATCGCGGTATTGAAGCCCAGCACCTCAAAATCATTCGTAACCTTTTTGACGGTCTGGTGATAGATCTTGGTCAGTTTTCCATCGTCCGTCTCCGTAATGTTGGCGGGCTCGGTGAAGAAGTTCCACACGCGGTTGATAAACTTTCTCGCACCCGCAACCGCCGCGGTCGACCAGGGCTTCGAGACCC
Source organism: Acutalibacteraceae bacterium (assembly GCA_045533185.1). Lineage (GTDB taxonomy): Bacteria > Bacillota > Clostridia > Oscillospirales > Acutalibacteraceae > UBA5905. The sequence goes on from JAZSHK010000117.1 coordinate 4,948, forward strand.
CCAAGGGGCCCATAAACATCTCATTCAGGCGCAGGGTATCCGCGCCGTAGTCGCGCACAATATCGCTGGGGTTGACCACAAACTCGGGGAAACGCTTACCCATCTTGATGCCGTTTTCACCGAGGATCATCCCCTGATGCACCAGCTTCTTAAACGGCTCCTTCACGGGGGACAGGCCCTCGTCGTACAGGAAGCGGTTCCAGATACGCGCGTACATCAGATGGCCCACGGCGTGCTCGGGGCCGCCCACGTACAGATCGACGGGCATCCAATGCTCTAACAGCTTAGGATCGCAGAGAGCCTTGTCATTGTGGGGGTCAATATAGCGCATAAAATACCAGGACGAGCCGGCGGAACCGGGCATCGTAGAGGTTTCACGCAGGCCCTTAAGGCCGTTCTTGTCGTAATGCTTCCACTCCTCGGCATTCTCCAGCGGTGCCTGACCGCCGCGACCCTTATAATCCTCCAACACGGGAAGAATGACGGGCAGCTCCTCATCGGGCAGAAATACCGTCTCGCCGTCGTCGGTGTACACGCAGGGAACGGGCTCGCCCCAGTAACGCTGACGGGCAAAGATCCACTCGCGGAAATGGTAGTTGTTCTTTCTGCGGGCAACGCCCATCTTCTCCAGCTTGCAGGTGATGGCCTCCTTGGCCTCCTCCACCGTCAAGCCGGTGAACTCCTCGGAATTGATCAGCTTACAGCCCTTGCCAAGATAATCCTGCTTCTCGAAAGCGCACTCGGACACGTCGCGTCCCTCGATGACCTGAATCATGGGAATATTGTGGGCGATGGCGTACTCGAAGTCACGCTGGTCATGGCTGGGAACCGCCATAACGGCGCCGGTACCATAG
>JAZSHK010000097.1:0-2621 GCA_045533185.1 Acutalibacteraceae bacterium
TGAAAGGGTCGCGCTTGCAGAAGGCAACGCTAAAACGTATACCGATGAGCAGCTTGGCGACATCGAAGCGGCGCTCGACGGCATCCTCGCTCTGCAGGCGACGCTGATCGGAGGTGACGCGTGATGAGCATTGCGGACAAGTTGACGACCATCGCCGAGAATGTGTCGAAGGTGTATGAGGCGGGCAAGGCGGCAGGCGGTGGCGTTGATGCGGGGCTTGACCTGTTCTGGGAAACGTACCAACAAGGCGGTGCGAGAACGGGCTATGCAGACGACTACGGATATGGTAAATGGACAGACGACACTTTCAAGCCGAAGTACATTTTATGGGCGAATGCTAATGGAGCGCAATTCCGTGAGGCGACGATTACCAACTATGAAGCGTTGAAAATGGTTGACTTTTCAAGGGTGCAGATGTGGGCGAACTACTTCCGCTCAAGTAAAATACCACATTTAGGTGTTATCGACACGAGGGGAACTTACAACCCGGCCAGTCTGGATCATACATTCTACAAAGCAGAGATTGAAGTGATCGATAAAATCATTATTAGGGATGATGGAAAAACAACTTTCACGAACATGTTCTTTCAAGCGCCAAACCTAACCAGCGTAACCTTTGAGGGTGTCATCGGGAACTATATCACCTTCGGTTCGTGCCCGAACCTCACCCGCGACAGCATTATGAATGTTATCGGTTGCTTGATGGACTACGCAGAGACAGGCACGACCAAAACATTAAATCTCGGCTCAACCAACCTCGCCAAGCTGACCGACGAGGAAAAGGCGATCGCCACACAGAAAGGATGGACGTTAGCATGATACAATCGACCATTGAACTGATCAAACTCACCGCTGCTGAGGGGATGACCCTTACCAACGGCGAGGCATTCGGTAAGGAGATCTATCTCGGCTGCAACGACAGCGCGGACAACTGGCGCGAGATTCCCGATGAGGAGGCCGCGCGCCTGCAGGCGGAAACCGAGGAAGCGGGTGAGGGTGAATGACGGCCGAAGAGATGGCAATAAAGGTGCAACGGAACGAAGACCGCTCTAAGTCCAACACTCACCGTCTGGACGAGGTGGAGAAAAAACTTGAGGACAATGAGAAGATGCTCGCGAGCATCGCCCGTCTGGATCAGCGGCAAAAGGATATGGACACCGACGTCAAGGAGATCAAGGCGGATGTGAAGGCGCTCGCAGGAAAGCCCGCCAAGCGGTGGGAGAGCGTCGTCGACAAGGCGCTGATGGCGGTCGTGACGGCGATCGTCGGGTATATTGTCATCAAGCTTGGGCTTGGTGGCTAACGCGTAAGCAAAGCCGTAAGGCTTGCAAATAAAGAAAGGAGTTTTTCAAAATGAAGGGTATCGTACTTATCGTTGTGTTGGCGATCGTGGTGGAGGCGTTCATCGAATACGCCAAGACCATCGCCAAGGCCGTCAAGGAGGGCGGCTGGAAGGTCGCGATCACGCAGCTCACGGCAATCGCGCTCGGGGTGCTGCTGTGCTTTATGACCGGCGGCGATCTGTTCGTCGTGGTGGGGATCTCGTTTGTCTGGCCGTGGCTGGGCATCTTCCTCACCGGCATCATCATTTCTCGCGGCGCAAACTATGTCAGCGATTTCATTAAGCGTCTGCAGGGCGTCAAGAAAGAGGAGGGATAACCAATGGCGAAGAAGATCTATCTGTCCGCGGCGGCGCACGCCACGGACAACCCGACCAAATGCCCGCAGAAATGCGGAGAAAACACCCACTGCAATCAGTATATGGACATTGTGGAGCGCCGTCTGAAGGCGCTCGGCTTCGAGGTCAAGCGTGGCGACAAGGCGCTCACCGGCTCCAAGGCGATGAGTACCCGTGTCAGCGAGGCAAACAAGTGGAAAGCCGATCTTTACTACGTCGCGCATACCAACGCGGGTGGCGGGCGGTACAGTATGACGATGTGCTGGAACGATGCGGCAAGCAAGGCGAAGGCGAACATCATCCACAAGTACCGCAAGTGTGTGGCGTCGCACAAGGTGGTGACCCGCAACGACCTCTACGAGATCAAGCAGACCGCGATGACCTGTCTGTACGATGAGCTGTTCTTCCACGACAATGCCGAGGACTGCGCGTGGTTCCATAACGGCGGTATGGAGCTGCTCGCCGAGGAGACGGTACAGGCGATCTGCGAGATCTGCGGTGTGGCGTACAAGCCCGAGGTCAAGGAAGAGCCGAAGAAGGAAACCGTGGTCGAGCAGACGGAGCAGATCTACCGCGTGCAGGTCGGCGCGTTTGAGAATCGCTCGTACGCCGAGGCCTTGAAGAAGGAGCTCGAGGCTAAAGGCTACAAGGCGTTTGTTGTGTGATGGACGCGGGGTTGAAATAAGGTCGCTACCGTAAAAAGGATCGTCGGCAGCGTAAACCAGCGCAGGTTATGCGGATGAAATATGAGGCGTAGGCCGACGATCTGATTTGTGTTATTTAGTGTAGCAATAGGCGTAGCAATACGTAAAAATTTTTCAATACATAAAACCACTTATACACTTGAAATGTCGCGAAAAATCACGTTTTGTATTTTGCTGTTATTCTCATGACTGACTGTTAATCATGATGTCGTCAGTTCGAGCCTGACAGGAGCAGCCAA
>JAZSHK010000075.1:0-11739 GCA_045533185.1 Acutalibacteraceae bacterium
TCTCGCAAGGCGCCAGCCTTGCTTCGCCCAAATAGAATAAAAATCTCTCAAAATCTGCTCGCTTTGAGGTCTACGATTTTGAAAAGAGGAGATTTTTGTTCTATCAAGGCAAAAACGCAGTAAACCCTTGCGGGTTTACGAGTATTTTAACGAAGATAGAGCGGAAATCCCCCTTTTCAAAACGGCGTTCGGATATTTCGCTCTACCCTAAGGAGAGTGAGCCATGAATCACGTGACTGAATCGGCCATAAGGCGGCATCTGCACACCGACGTGTTCGGGCACGACCTGCGCGTTGCGGCGGTGCTCCCCTCCACCAACACCACCGCCCGCGAGCTCGCACAGCAGGGCGCGCCCGAGGGCACCGTCGTGGTTGCCGCGGCGCAGACCGCGGGGCGCGGCACCCGCTCGCGCGCGTTTTTCTCGCCTGAGGGCGGGGTGTATATGTCGGTCATCCTGCGCCCGCGGGACGCGGACGGCTGTCTGATCACCTCCTGCGCCGCGGTCGCGGTCGCGCGCGCGATCGAGCGGCTGTGCCCGCTGACGGTGCAGGTGAAATGGGTCAACGACCTCTATGTCGGCGGCCGAAAGCTGTGCGGCATCCTCACCGAGGCGGGCTTTGCGCCCGATAACAGCCTCGAATTCGTCGTGCTCGGCATCGGGGTGAACGTCGCGGCGGTGGATTTCCCGCCCGACATCGCCGACATCGCCACCTCGCTCGGCAACGAGGGCTGTGCGGTCGACCGCAACGCGCTGATTGCCGCCATTCTTGAGGAATGGGAGACCGCCTACGCGGCCATCGGCAACGGCGAGTTCCTCGCCGAGAGCCGCGCGCGCTCGTGTGTGCTCGGGCGGCGGGTGACGGTCACCCGCGGCAACGAGCGGTTTTCCGCCGCCGCAAAGGATATTGACGGACAAGGACACCTCATCGTGCAAAAGGGCAACGGAGAAATTGTTACCCTGCATTCGGGAGAGGTGAGTATACGGATATAAGCAAAGCCGAGGCGACAAAATGTCGCCTCGGCTTTGATTATCCAACCGAATAAAATTCATCCGACTGCCAGTTCGTCGGATTTTCTTTAATATACCGCCACACCTCGCGGTAGTCTTGCTCTCCACGAATGATGTGATCGTAGTAAGATCTTTGCCACTATACAAAGGAACGACCAAAGGTATGATATGATGTAGGAGGCACTGTAATCGTGCGCGTGTCTCTGCGATTTGGTAAGGATATAATATCATTATTCCCCGTGGTAGGTAATGACGGTATCGACGTCGTAACCGTCGAGCGCCGCGCGCCCGCCGAGGTCGATAAGGTCAATGAGCACCAGCACCTTGACCACCTCTCCGCCGAGCTCCTCGATGAGCTCGGCCGCCGCCTTAAGCGTACCGCCCGTCGCGAGCAGGTCGTCGACCAGTACCACCCGCTGTCCGGGCTTGATGGAATCCTTATGGATCTCGATGGTGGCGGTGCCGTATTCCAGCGCGTATTCCTTTGTCACGGTCGCGCGCGGGAGCTTGCCCTTCTTGCGCACGGGGACAAAGGGCTTGTGCAAATTATACGCGAGCGGCATACCGAAAATAAAGCCGCGCGCCTCCGCGCCGGCGATGAGGTCAAACGCCACGCCGTCCAACCGCTTTTGCAATTCGTCGATCGCGAGGCGCAGACCGTCGGCGTTATCCAGCACGCCCGTCACATCGCGAAAAATGATCCCCTCTTTCGGAAAATCGGGAATGGAAATCATATAATCTTCAACTGTTTTCATGGATAACCGTCTCCTTGTTGCACATACTGGTACCGTCAGCACGACACCATCTCTACTTTAACAAGAAAAAGGCGAATTGTAAAGGGGTAGGCCGAAAGAATTTGGAAAATAGTCTTGACTTTTACCCGCCGTTTGGCTATAATAGCAAAGGTGACACGAGTAATCCGAGCCTGCCTCAAAGGGGCAGATTTCGGTGCTTTTCGCCCTTTTTTCTTTGATAGGCGCCATATTGGCGAGTATTTTACCGAAGAATGAGCGAAAATCCGCCTTTTTAAAACAGGTTCGGATTACTCGTGTCACCTTAGGCACTATTATGCAGGTATGAACCATTAGCTCAGCTGGCAGAGCATTTGACTTTTAATCAAAGGGCCCGGGGTTCGAATCCCCGATGGTTCACCAAACAGAAACGGCACCCCGATGGGGTGCCGTTTCTGTTTGGTGTGCCTTTGGGGTGAGAAACGCGGTTAGTTTGACCGTGTTCGCCGTTAGGCGAAACGGCGGTTGTTTAGACCGCCGAGGGCAAACTATATGAGTTTGGCAAAAGTCTAAACCATCCACAACGCACGATCTCTCTTTGCCAAACTCAGGGGGTTACGAATCCCCGATGGCTCATTAAACTGTATATTATCGAACAAAGAATTAAAATATCTGTTGTTGGTTATGTAGTGCGTAATCTTTAAAATCCAACTATATTCCGCCCGATTTTATAACGATAGAATGCCGAACTTATCCAGAACAATTAACAGAATCGCAACCAGTACGCCTGCAGCAATAATAAGCAGTCTTTGCTTTAAGACCCCTTTTGAATCAGAGGCCCTTTCCTCGTCAAGCCAATAGCGATTTATGCCCTCTCTTTTTACAATCCCCGAGCTCAACATTTTATGCATCCTATCTTTTAACAAGAAAGGACGTTCGTCCGGAAAAAGTTCTTCAATTGTTACCGCGTTTTCTTTCGAGAGAGCGTTTAATTCTCTAAACCGCTCATAATATTTCCCGAAAGTGCTATCCATCATTTTTTGGTAGTTTTCCGACATAGTATATTTCTCCTTAAAAAAAGTGTGTGCAACCGAAGTTACACACACCGAAAAATGCGGAACTTCGTTTTGCTACCACACAAAAACTCTTTCTACATTCACTAGAAATGCGAAAATTGAAGTCCGCGTTTTTACCAAAGTAAAAATACGACTTCTAGTAAATTAGAAATATAGAGTTTAAGTGTGGTGCTTATAGTATATCACACCTATTGGGATTTCGCAACACCAAAGAGAAAAAGATGTATACTATGTGTGTAATAATCCCCCCACACGCCAAAAGCCCCTGCGTTTAACGCAGGGGCTTTCCCTATACCTTATTCCACGCAACCGCCGCAACCACAGCCGCTCTTTCTCGCCGCGCAGGTATCCGCATCAGGGCAGCCGACGCATTGCTTGCCGTTCTTCTTCGCCTTCACAATATAAGCGATCGCAAAGCCGAGGATCGCCGCCAGAATCGCAATAATGATGATATTTTCCCACATAGGATCTCACTCCCTGTCGATCATTTCTTCGCGGCCACGGCGGCTTTGTCCGCCTTAAGGGCATCTTCCGCTTTGAGTTTCTTGTCCGCGCGTACACACAGCCACACCACGATCGCCGCCATCGCCGCGACCGCGATAAGCCCCGGCAGGAAGCCCGCGCCGAACGCGCCGGTGGTGATCAGCGTACCGATCTGATAGACCAGATAGCCGACCGTGAAGCCGACGCCGAGCTGTAGCGCGATGCCGCCCCACAGCCATTTTTTGTCCGTGATCTCGGCGTTCATCGCGCCGATCGCCGCAAAGCAGGGCGGACTGAACAGATTAAACATCAGATACGCCAATGCTGCAGCCTTGGTGATGCCAAACACCGCGGCGACCTCCGCGCCCGCGCCCTGCGCCATCTCCAGCGCCTCGGTGTCAATGAGGTTAGCGATGCCGTAGCACACCGCCAGCGTGCCGACGACGTTCTCCTTGGCGATGAAGCCGGTGACCGCGGCAGCGGCAAGCTGCCACGCCTTGATGCCGATGATCGGCACCAGCACGACCGCGATCGGGCCCGCGACGGTCGCGAGGATCGAGGTGTTCTCCGCGCCCTCCGCGACCAGCGTGAAGTTCCAGTTAAACGCCTGCATAATATACACCACGGCGTTGCACAGCAGGATGATGGTCCCCGCCTTGACGATATACGCCCAGCCGCGGCTGAGCATCGACATACACGCGCGGCCCAGCGACGGCACCTTATACTCGGGCAGCTCAATGATGAAATACGACTTGCGGCTCTTGTGACCCGCGATCTTGTTGACCAATACAGCACCGAGCAGGATGATCACGATACCGACGAAATACATCAGCGTGCCGACCCAGGAAGCCTCGTCAAAGAACGCACCCGCAAACAAGGCAATGACCGGCAGCTTCGCGCCGCAGGGCATAAAGGGAGCGAGCATCGCGGTCGCGTTGCGCTCGCGCTCGTTGCGGATGGTGCGCGCCGCCATCACGCCGGGGAAGGCACAGCCCGTGCCGATGACGAACGGGATGACCGATTTGCCCGACAGGCCGACCTTCTTGAAGATCGGATCAAGCACAACGGTGGCGCGCGCCATATAGCCGCAGTCCTCCAGCAGGGCGATGAGGAAGTACATCACCATCACCAGCGGCAAAAAGCCGACGACGGCGCTGACACCGCCGATGATGCCCTCGGTCAGCAAGGCGACGAGGAACGCGTTACCGCCCGCGAGCAGTCCGCCGACCCAGTCCTTGAATGCGTCGATGAGCGTCACCAGACCGGGGATAACCGTACCGTTTTCGAACTCATAGCCCTCGGCGATCCACGGGCCGACCCACGCCTGCGAAATCTGGAACACTAAGAACATCACCGCCGCGAAGATCACAAGCCCCGCAAGCGGGTTGGTGAGCACCGCGTCGATCTTGTCCTGCACGTTATGGTCCTTGGTCAGCACCTTGCGGGTCTCCACTGCGGCAACGATGCCATTCACAAATACAAACCGCTTGCGATCCGCTTCGGTGACCGCTTTCTTGTCGGTCAGGTCGATGTCGCCCTGCGCATAGGGCGCGACCTGTCCCTTGCCGCCAAGCGCGATCGCCGCCTTGACGACCTCCGCAAGGCCCTCGCCCGTGGTGGAAGCGGTCTCAACGACGGGGCAACCGAGCTTTTTCGACAGTGCGGCGGCGTCGATGACCGTCTGCTTTTTCTTGTTGACATCCGCCTTGTTGAGCGCGATAACGACGGGGATGCTCAACTCCAGAAGCTGCGTCGTGAAGAACAGGCTGCGGCTGAGGTTGGTCGCGTCGACGATGTTGATGATAACGTCGGGCTTCTCGTTCTTTACGTATGTACTGGTGACACTCTCCTCCGACGTGAAGGGGGACATCGAATACGCGCCCGGTAGGTCGACGGCAATAAGCCGCTCGCCGCCCGCGTACGTTTTCTTGATCGCCGCCTCTTTTTTGTCCACCGTGACGCCCGCCCAGTTGCCGACCTTTTCGTTGCGACCGGTGAGCGCGTTGTACATCGTGGTCTTGCCGCTGTTCGGATTGCCCGCAAAAGCAATTCTCATGGTGTTTCCTCCTTGTCTGCCTCTCGTTTCTATGTTATTACAGTGATTGATGCAAAATGTTCTACGCTTGCCGGTTAGCCTAAACTAACCGATTGGCGAAAAGCAATCAGCGGACTGCTTTGGGACTTATTCGTAGAGAATAATGGCCTCAGCCAGCTGATCGTCAATGTTATAGCGGCCGTCCTTGATGGAGACCACACAGCTGCCCTTGCGGCGGGACACCACCGTGATGGGCTCATCGCTGTAGCAGCCCAGCGAGAAGAGAAACGCGTCGAGCTCCTCGTCGTCGGTTTCAATGCGCTGAATATAGTATTCTTTGCCCACCTCGGCAAGTTTAACATTCATATTCTCACAACCTAATCGCATAGACTGTTCGCACGCCTTGCAAAAAGCAGTTAGCGTGCGCTAACCGTTGATTATATTACCATCTGAAAGATGGTTTGTCAAGGGGGTTTTTCCAAAATTTTCGGGTTTTATGGTGGGTGTGCACAAATACTCTTGTTTACGACTGCCCGAAAAGCCTCTCCCTTTGGGAGAGCTCCCGCGTCAGCGGGTGAGAGGGAGAGCCGGCTCACCTTGCGGACCGACACGCAGGTCGGTCCCTATAATGCCATTTTTCGTTTTGCGCGAACCGTTGCGGGGCGTCGGGGACGTCGCCCCCTACGGTCGCATTTGTAGTTTTTATGGGCCGCATCAGCCTCTCCCTCAGGGAGAGGTGGCGCGGCGTAGCCGCGACGGAGAGGGCTTAAGGGGACGGATCGCTGAGGACGTCGGTCCCTACAAGCACATTTACAGCTTGCGCAAACCCAAAACAAGAATGTAGAGGACGGCGTTTACAACTGCCCGTTATGGTATGCACAGCCCTCAAAAACCGACCGTAGGGAAAAGGTGTGCCAAAACGAATACATAGCAAAAAGAACCCCGACTGAAGTCCAATGTCATTAAGTTAAGTAGATTTTGATTCATAAACTCTAAGAACCCCTTCGTTTTTGAAAACGATGGGGCTCTTTTTTATATCCATTATTTCGCCATATTGCGCTCATTGGGTGTATATTTTCGAGAAAACAATTGAAAATCACAACTGGGTATGCTATAATGCTCTCGCCAAGCAAGTTAATATCTGTAAACAAGTACGTGTGTTTTTATTTCGGTAAAAATGCAGGGCTTGTTTTTCATGCGTATTTGTTTACGATGGAACTTGCTTGGCGGCTTGAGCCTTGCATTTTTCGGCGCGTGGCTTCGGCTACGCGCTTTTTTATTTATTAACAACATACCGTAAAAGGTATGTTGAAATAAAAATGGGAGGAAACAACTATGAAAAATCAAAAGGAGAAAGAAAAGTTTTTCGAAAGGATGGAGATTAGCGACCCCGAATACGCTCAGAAAGTGTACAACAAGGAGCATAACTGGTTTAAATTTAAACTAATTTGCGCCGGCATTGCTTTACCAACCTCAATCATTTGGTTTTTTAGCGATGCTATTAAAGATTTACCTGTCATTTCAACTGTGATGGCTATTATTATGTCAGCAGGATATGTTGCTGCTCTCATTTCCTGCCCATTCATGATTATTAAGACCGTTTTTAAAGTGGCGCGGTTTATGTACGCCCTAGTTCCTTTTATTCTGTTAGATGTCTTCGCAGGGGCTATCGGGCTTGTTGCTGCCTTATTTATGTTTCTGTATGCTCCTGCCGTATATTGTGCAATTGGGATTTATCAATCATACAAAAACCTAAATGAAGCTAAAGCATTTCTCGCCTACTATGATGCCTCAGAAGTCATTGAAGTTGTGGAGGAATAGGATATGAAAGTAACCTTGCTTCAATATCAAAAGGCGTTGATTCGGTGTGTACTTCTTATTTTAATTTGCGTACTTTTAATGACGAATATCGGGTGCCATGCCGATAACGCTGTAAAAGATAACTCTTCGAGTGCTTCTGCCCCTAACAGCCAAATCCAAACGACCTCTGCTACTATCAGTAATCAACTCTCTACTACCACCACTCAAACAGCGCCTACCACAGTTAAAACCTCTATCCAAAAATCAACTTCTACAACTTCAAAACCTACTACGACCACAAAGAAAACGACCAAATCCACAGCCTATGTCGGTCCCAAACACCCTACCTCTGGCATTCCGTGGGACGGGGTTACGCAAGCAGACCCTAAGACGGGATTATCTTGGGATGGCAAATCGCCTATTATCTATACGTATACCGATGGAACAACCGGCACCGAACCGAAAGACGATGCGACCTATGAGTTTGTTCCAGGAATAAAACACGGCTATACAGTATTCAAGGATGGAAACAATCGACCGCTTGGGTCAATTTGCAATGATTGCGGCAAGAAAGTAGGAAATGGCGATATAGGCCCTCATACATGTTATCAAACCAATTATCCGGAATATTGCTTCTATTGTGGAGCGTGGTTGGAAGCCAACACCTGCCACAGCTGTAAATCCAACGACCATCATTGCACTGATTGCGGTAAAGTGATGGGGGACGGTCTTAACGGCACCTGTTTGAGCTATTGGGCAGGTGGTGACCATGTATGCTTTAACTGTGGTGAAACCATTCCAGCCAACACCTGTCACACTTGTACACAAGGTTGCAGATATTGCACCAAGCCATTGGGCAACGGCAGAAATGGAACATGTTATCGCGATTCATTTAGTCCAACTAAATGTCCTTGCTGCGGCGCCAATGTACCCACAGACACCTGCCACTCGTGTAAATAACAAGGTGTATAATCAAGTTTTATTTAATAAAATTTAAGAGAAGATTAACGCGGGGCTTCTATGGGGATTTCCAAGCCCCCGACATTTAAGAGGATAATAGTCTTAGTGTATGACCAAAATTAAAAACCGTTGAGTGTCTATAAATTATAACACTCAACGGTTTTATATTTACGTTTCATTACGAATATCGGCATTAATTAATCTGTAAGTTGCTAACACATTTTTAAAAACTCTCACAAACAACTTGCCAATTCTATGCCTTCTTCCTCTGCAGAGGTGTACATCTTTTCAGTATAGCATTCTAACCCATCAATGTGCTCTAGCAGGTTAGTTTTAGGAATTTGCTTCAATGGGTCTAAGATGAAATCAATACCATTTCTTCTTGCCATCTTGGCCACTGGAAGGAAATCGCTATCGCCAGCAATTAAAACTATTTGGTCAACATGGTGTCCGTAAGCGATTGATGCAGCATCGAGTCCGATGCGCATATCAACGCCTTTTTGTTTAACCATCAACCGAAAATCGAATTTGGTTAAATCCCCTGTTGCTTTTTCTCCTGATAGCAGTTTAGCAAGTGCATGGGGCTTAAGTCCAAAATAAGCTTGATTTTCCGCCAGTTCACCCATTCGAAGAGCAACTTTTCTTTTGCTAGACAGTACGTCTGTAAAATCTTTAAACCAAGCTGTCATAGGCCCTGCGGTAAAATCCATTTCTTCGCCAGTTAAGGGGTGAGTAAGGGTACGACTCATCGGAGGACAATCATAGTAAAAAATGCGATATAAATCTCGCGGTTCATCTGATTCGCTGATGTGTAATAAGCAATACTTAAACAGTTCATTAGCTCGTTCGCTGGCTTCTTTTTTACCCCAAAGAACCTCTGCGCGCTTTCGATAAAAACCACCATCAACTAAAACAGCTGTTTTTCGAGTTGTCATCCTATTCATAAGAATGCCTCCAAAAATAATTAAACCCTTGGGTTTGACATATCCCGAAAGGTGGGAAGCCTCGCCCAAGGGTTGATAAACTGTAATTAAGAGCACTCCACGCCGCTATACTTATTGTAAACTAAAAATGCGGTTTTGTCAATATTTTTTTTACATTTTAGAAAACTTTTTAGAATAATTCAATACATTAAAAGACATAAAAACACTTTTTATTTGAGAGATTAAGTTTAACAGAGAACACATGACACTTACATTCACAATGTAGAATCCACATTTTTGAATTATTAGTTTTTACTATTTGTAAAGGTTTGAATTATTTGACTACCATTTTGTTCAAAAAGGGTATCGGAAGTACTATAAATATGTATTTGCATTCTATCATAAAATATTCAAAACCAGCAATTTATGTGATATATTTGGTCATATTGAGACGATTTAAGCAAAAACATGGACATATAAAATAATAATCAATATAGCCATATTCCCCAAAACAGTTTTATTGACAACAAATCAACCTATGTGGTATAATATCACAAGAAAACACTTGGTGAGCCGGAAAGAAAACCGACATGGGCTTGGTTCAGGCGTTACGGTCTGGCGGCTGCAAACGGGGCTCACCCCTGGCATTCCCATAAGACCAGGAGCTAGTTATATGCTGACGCGAGGAAAACGGCGGACAACCGTATGAAACAAGACGGGAACAGAACCAAAAGACAAGATAACGCCGATTAGCAATCGGCGGCGAGTACGAACACATCGCACTCACTTACTTTTTGACGAAGTAGGTGAGTGCGTCTTTTTTGTTGTAAAAAGAAAAAAGACGGTTCTGCTGCAACAGAACCGTCAAAGTTTTGAAGTATCCCCATACGATACCCCAAACGCTAAAGGCATTATACAATAACCAATTGTATTTGTCAAGGTTTATCGTTCAGAGGATGCTTCTTAAGAAGTATCCTCCTTTTTTTATGGAGGAAATATATGTAGAAAGGATAAGAATATGACCTCCGTAAGAAAAATACATGAGAATCTAAAGAATGCCGTACAGCAAATTATAGAGAACAAAGAAGAGTATATAAAAAATCCCAAAACAGATTTCACCAGGAAGCGTAAGATGACAATAGAGGATGTGATAAGTCAGATTCTTTTTATGACCGGCGGCTCGCTCAAGAGAGAGTTGTACAATATGGCAAAAAAGAAGAAAATGAAACTTACGCCGTCCGCGTTTGTTCAACAACGTTCAAAAATATCAAGTTCTGCATTCAAGGATATTTTTTATCACTTTAACGACTATTGCAAAGATGCCAAAAAATATCGCGGTTATCGTTTAATGGCGGTTGATGGAACAGAAATTAACTGTTGTCGAAATCCACAATCTGAATATTTTACCGTTCATTCCCAGCGCCCCGAAGGATATAACGCAATACATCTTAATGCTCTTTATGATATTTGCAACCAAACATATGAAGACATAGAAGTTCAATCGCCCAACGAAGCAAATGAAAGAACCGCATTAATTGATATGTTATGCAGATATGACAGTGATGAAAAAACGCTCATCATATGCGACCGAGGGTACGAAAGCTATAATGTGTTTGCACACTTCCTCCATACGGAGAAAGTGGACTTTTTGTGCCGAGTAAATAGCGGTGACGGTGCAATGAAGGAAATAAAAAACCTTCCCTTGAAAGAGTTAGACATAGACATTTCTGTAGAAATTACAACCTCACAAACCAATGAAGATAAACGGCAGGGCCGTCGTTTTATCCAAACCGGTAGTAAGAAAGGAAAAGTGAATAGTCCCAAAACGCACATACGAAGATGGGATTTTCCTTCTCCGTACACACTTGAATTCAGAGTGGTACGTGTCTTGTTAGATAACGGCGAATATGAGACTTTAGCAACTTCATTAAGTAGAGAAGAATTTTCAACCAAAGAACTTAAAGAACTATATCATATGCGGTGGGATATCGAAACGTCCTTTCGCGACTTGAAATATTCTATTGGATTAACTCATTTACATAGCAAAAAAGATGATTTGGTTCTCCAAGAAATATACGCCGCTATAACTATGTACAATTTTTGTGTTAGAATTGCAGGTGGCGTTGTAATAAACAAGCAACCAAAATGTAAATATGCATATGAAATAAATTTAAGCATGGCAATATATATATGCAAACAATTTTGTCGTGCTATAAAAAAAGATTATGGAGAACTAATCGCAGATATTAGTAGTTACACCGAACCTATACGTCCCGGTCGGAAGGATAAACGCAATCTACGAGCCAAACGGTTTGAAGGTTTTATATATCGTGTGGCAGCATAAAGTAAGCAAACTTGTTTGCTTACTTTATTTGTCGTGCCTAAGATTAGGTTTTTCTTTGTCTTTCGGTGAAAAGTCTATGTTTTTTGCGCTTTCTTCAAAAGAAGTTTGCGCGTTTTTATTTTGCCGTTCTTAACTTAACAGTGCATTCGCCAAAAAGAACGTTAGCGAGAGAAAAATCAATTTTCTCTCGCTAACTTAATGACATTGACTGAAGTCGAGGGTTCTTTTTGCGTAAGTGTCTACCCGACGTTCGGCTGCGCCGAAGTCGATGAAATACGTTTCTTGACGGCTTAAACAGCCGTCATTTCGCCTTGCGGCGAAACCGAAAGTATTTGAGCTATTCGCTCAAATAACAAAGAAGACACCCCACGACATCGT
>JAZSHK010000012.1:0-1806 GCA_045533185.1 Acutalibacteraceae bacterium
TCGTAAACCCGCAAGGGTTTACTGCGTTTTTTCCTTGATAGAACAAAAATCTCCTCTTTTCAAAATCGTAGACCTCAAAGCGAGCAGATTTTGAGAGATTTTTATTCTATTTGGGCGAAGCAAGGCTGGCGCCTTGCGAGATCAAATAGGGTGAAAGCGCCAAAATCTGCCGTTTTGAGGCGGGTTCGGATATCTCGTTCTACCCTAGGGTAGGGTGATCGTATCCATTATAGCGCAAAAATGTGACGAGTGTGTAAAATTTTGCAAATTTTTTGTCTTTTTAAGAAAAAACTTTCCTTTGCAGGAAAAGTGTGATACTATAGAGAGGAAACATATTTTGCTCTACCCTAAAGGAATGATGAACTATGAAGAAAATTCTTATGCGGATCATCGCACTGACGGCGGCGTTGCTGATGCTTGGCAGCGGCGTGACGGTATTTGCCGAGCGCCCTGAGGGATACGATGCCGAGGGCTGTATGCCGCTCATCACCGAGCCCGGCGAGTCCGCCCAACCGCTCATTTTCTGCCGCGGCGATGACGACCTCGCCATTGACGAGGTCAACTGGGTCGACGGCGGTCAGGGCAAGGCGGTGCGCTTTAACGGCGTGGACGAATATTTCCGCGTCGCCTACAACAGCCTGCAGCTCGCGGAGTTCACCCTGACGATGTGGGTCAAATGGGAGGGCGAGTCCGACGCTGACGGCGGCTCAGCGCTGCAAGGTCAGCGCATCTTCTCCGCGCGCGGCACCTACCGCGATCGCCAGTATATCACCCTTTCCCCGATGGAGACCACCGCCGAGGGCACGGACGGCCTGCGCCTGCATATGCGGTACGAGGGCTCCGACTGGGATCTGCACCGCCCGCAGGCGGGCCCGCTGTTACAGGATGTGTGGCATCATCTGGCGATCGTGCTGGACGGGCAGACGCTGGCGCTGTATCTCAACGGCGTGATGCTGGACGAGGAGCTGACGATGATGAGCCTCGCGCAGATGCGCCCGCAGCAGCTCTATCTCGGCAAGGGAACGGTGCTCGGCGGCGACGGCTATTTTAACGGGTTGATGGACAACGTCTATCTGTACAAGAAGGCGCTGGACACCAATGCGATCGGCGCCCTGTTCGAGGAGCAGCGTCCCGACGAGCTTGTCACCACCGCACCCGCGGCGGGCACGGCCGCCCAGAGCGGCGCTGAGAACATCCCCGGCGTGCAGCAACAGACCGACACCTCCTTGCCACCGATCCCGCCGATCGTGTGGATCGTGACGGGTGTGGTCGCTGCACTGATCGTCGCGCTCATTGTGGCGGAGAACCTCCGCTACGCAAAGGAGAAAAAAGAAAAATCATAAGGAAAAGCGCGCATCGGTGAACAACGCCGATGCGCGCTTTTAGTGTATGGAGTGGTTTGCACAAATGCCGACTGCGAGTGGTAGGGGGCGGGTCTCCCGCTCCGAAATGGCTCTCCCACAGGGAGAGGCTGATACAGTCCCAATAAACCGAAATCGCCTTGTAGGAAAGGCCATTATTCTCCTACATACGTAAACCGCTTGTAGGTCACGCCGTCGCGCTCGACGGTACCGTCCCACATCGCGGCGGGGCGCACCCATATTTCTCCCTCGCCGTAGAGGGCGCGGTAGACCACCATCGGCTCGAGCGTCTCGGAATGGCGCGCGACTCCGAGGACCTCGTATTCGTTTCCCTTGAAATGGCGGTATTTGCCCGCGCGGATGGCGGGCAGAGCGGGTAATTCGTTCATTAGACATCCCTCCTGCCAATACAATTTTCGGTTAACATCCTGCCAAAAGAAGGCTC
>JAZSHK010000063.1:0-17259 GCA_045533185.1 Acutalibacteraceae bacterium
GTTAAGTGGCGAATTTTATTTCACATTTCCAACAGATGGGACCGACCGTAAGGTCGGTGCCATCTGTTTATTATTTCACTTTTTCATCTAATGCCAACTATTCTTTACATACATTGCAAATAAAACTTTCCGATTTTTTAAAAAGCTATTGTTTTTCTCCACATTATTTGCTAAAATAAGCTTGTGCAAATACATACGCAAAAGGAGAACGGTATGAAAGCAATTAAAAACGGCAAGATCATCCTCAAGGACCGTGTCATCGACGGCTACGCTTTGCTCATCTCCGATGTCATCGAAAGCATCCTGCCCGCGGAACAGGTCCCGCAGGATGCTGAGGTCATCGATGCGCAGGGCGGCTATATCGCCCCCGGACTGATCGACCTGCACATCCACGGCTACCTCGGCAAGGACGTGTGCGACGGCGAAGAGGAATCCATTCGCACCATTTCTAAGGGCCTGCTCGCCAACGGCGTTACCGGCTACCTGCCCACTACGATGACCGTGGATATGAAGGTCATACGCAAGGCACTTGAGACCTGCCGCGCCCTCAAGGAAGAGAGCAAGGATTGGGACGGCAGCGTTATTCTCGGCTGTCACGCGGAAGGCCCCTTTATCAGCGAGAGCAAGAAGGGCGCACAGGATCCCCAATATATCCTCAAACCCGACGCGGCGTTCGTCAAGGAATACGCTGACATTATCCGTATTATCACCCTCGCCCCCGAGACCGACACCGAGGACTTCGCCGCGATCCGCGAGATCTGCCGCGACACCGACGCAGTCGTGTCGATGGGACACACCTCCGCGGATTATGATACCGCGATGCGCGGCACTGAGGCGGGTGTCAAGCACGTTACCCACCTCTTTAACGCGATGACTCCCCTCGCCCACCGCGCGCCGGGCGTTGTCACCGCCGCGCTGAACACGGACGTCAGCTGCGAGGTGATCGTCGACACCTTCCACGTGGATAAATGCTTCTACGATCTACTGTGGAGGATCAAGGGACGCAAGCTGTGCTTCATCACCGACTGTCTGCCCGCGGGCGGCCTGCCCTACGGCGAGTACACCCTAGGCGGCGCAAAGATCATCTACCGCGACATCGTCTGCCGTTTGGAGGACGGCACCGTCGCCGGTAGCGTGCTTCACCTCAACCATGGTGTGCGCAACGTCTGGCAGAACTCCTCTATCCCACTGAACGAGTGCGTCAACTGCGCCTCGCTCAACCCCGCAACCACGCTCGGCATCGACGACCGCAAGGGCTCGATCGAGGTCGGCAAGGATGCGGATATTATCCTACTCGACGAGAATTTCGAGGTACAAAAAACCATCATTGGAGGGAAGATCAAATATGAAGCTTAAAGTCAACGCCAAACTCGATCCGAAATTCCAGCCGCTTTCGGTCATCTGCCGCGATATGCGCGAGGCGACCAAGGAGGACGGCCAGGACATCGTCATCGCCATCGAACGAAACAAGGGCTACACCACCACCTACAAGACCCGCATCTTCCGCGACGGCACGGGCCACGACGAGGAGAACTTCCGTTTCGTCGAACGCATCGCGAAAT
Source organism: Acutalibacteraceae bacterium (assembly GCA_045533185.1). Taxonomy (GTDB): domain Bacteria; phylum Bacillota; class Clostridia; order Oscillospirales; family Acutalibacteraceae; genus UBA5905. Next base: position 1,563 of record JAZSHK010000063.1, read on the forward strand.
CCCTGCTGTGGGTTGCGGGCGGCTACAAGATCATCATCGCGGGCAGCGACGTGGTTGGCAACAAGATCAAAGAGGCCTACACCGTCGGCGGTCTGCGGGAATTCGACGTACAGTTTATGGAACGCGTATATGAGCAGCCCTTCGCCGTCGAAGTATGTGCACTCGCGGATGCGCCCGCCGACAAATCCGCCGCCGCTCCCATCGGTCGTCACCTCGACGGCTGCCGTATCGGTTTCGACGCGGGCGGCAGTGACCGTAAGGTGTCCGCCGTCATCAACGGCGAGAGCGTTTATTCTGAAGAGGTCGTGTGGTTCCCCAAAATCAACAGCGATCCCGACTACCACTACCAGGGCATCCTCGACGCGATGAAGACCGCCGCCTCGCATATGCCCCGCGTTGATGCCATCGGCGTGTCCAGCGCAGGCGTGTACATCGACAACCGCATTATGGTCGCGTCGCTGTTCCTCAAGGTGAGCGACGACGAATTTGACAAAAAGGTCAAGAATATGTACCTCGACGTTGCCAAAGAGCTCGGCGAGAACATCCCGATCGAGGTCGCTAACGACGGTGACGTCACCGCGCTGGCGGGTGCGATGGATCTTGAGGACGATTCCGTACTCGGCGTCGCGATGGGCACCTCGGAAGCGGGCGGCTACGTCGATCCGCAGGGCAACATCACCGGCTGGCTCAACGAGCTGGCGTTCGTCCCTGTCGACTATTGCGAAGAGGCGATGGTTGACGAGTGGTCGGGCGACTACGGTTGCGGCGTCAAATACTTCTCGCAGGACGGCGTTATCAAGCTCGCGCCCTATGCGGGCATCGAGCTCGACGAGAGCCTTTCCCCCGCCGAAAAGCTCAAGGTCGTGCAGGGACTGATGAAGGACGGCGACGAGCGTGCCGCCGCCATCTACGACACCATCGGCGCCTATTTCGGCTACGCGATCGCGTATTACACCGAGTTCTACGACATCAAGCACGTGCTCATTATGGGCCGCGTCACCTCGGGCGAGGGCGGTGTCATCCTGCTCGAGCGCGCGCAGGAGGTCCTCGACAAGGAATTTCCCGAGCTCGCGAAGAAGATCCAACTGCACATCCCCGACGAAAATTCTCGCCGTGTGGGTCAGTCGGTCGCCGCCGCAAGCCTGCCGAAAATCTAAACAACGCAAAAATGAGCCCGTAGCATTGCCACGGGCTCATTTTTTGTTTTTTGCAGTTTATACAGGTCAGCAACTATCTCCTCAATTTAACATTGCGCGGAATTCGTCCTCGTTGATGATGCGGATGCCGAGCTGCTGCGCTTTCGTCAGTTTGCTGCCTGCCTCCTCACCCGCCAACACGACTGAGGTTTTTTTTGATACACCGCTCGACGTCTTGCCGCCGAATTTCTCGATGATCGCCGCCGCCTCATCGCGCTTGAGGGTCGGCAGCGTACCGGTCAGCACAAAGGTCATCCCTGCAAAGCGGGCGTCCGCCGACTCGTCACGCTGCGCGGTCATATTTACCCCGCACGCTGAAAGACGTGCTACCAACTCACGCGACGGCTCGAGAGAAAAGAACGCAACCACGCTCTGTGCCATAATGTCGCCGTAGCCATCGATTGCCGCGATCTCCTCGACGCTCGCGTTCATCACCGCGTCCATCGTGCCGAAGCGATTGGCGAGCAATTTCGCCGCCTTTTGCCCGATATGGCGGATGCCGAGGCCGAAGATCACGCGGTAGAGATCGTTCTCCTTCGACGCGGCGATCGCTGCCAGCAGATTATCCGCCGACTTGTCGCCGAGACCCTCTAACCCGCTCAGTTGAGCCTTTTCCAATGTGTAAAGGTCATCAACTTGACATATTAAATCGTTGTCAACAAGCAGCTCCAGCACAGCGGGACCGAGCCCGTCAATGTCCATTGCGTCCTTCGAAGCGAAATGGATGAGATTGCGCAGGCGTTGGGCGGGACACGCGGGGTTGACGCAGCGCAGATCCGCCTCATCCTCTTCCCGAATCGCAGTGGAGCCGCAGGACGGGCAGGTGGCGGGCAACCGATACGGCTCGCCATCGGGTGCGTGACGCACGACACGCACCACCTCGGGGATGATATCCCCCGCCTTGCGCATCGCAACCGTATCGCCGATGCACAGCCCCTTTTCGTCCATAAAATTCTGATTATGCAGCGTTGCGCGGGTCACCGTCGTGCCCGCCAAGGTCACGGGATCGAACACGCCCGTCGGCTTGAGTACACCGGTACGCCCGACGCTCACCTCGACACTGCGCAGTACCGTCTCCTTTTCCTCGGGCGGGTACTTATACGCCACCGCCCATTTCGGAAATTTACTGGTGCTGCCGAGCTGCTCACGCTGGGCAAGATCATCCACCTTCACCACCGCACCGTCGATGTCGAAGGGCAAGCCGCCACGCTTCTCACCGATGCCGCGGATAAAGGAAACAGCCTCGTCAACATCCTCGGTCACACAGTAAAACGGGATGATCGGAAAACCAAGCAGTTTCATCCGTTCGAGCGACTGCGAGTGCGAGAGGAGCTCCTCCCCCTCAATAAGCTGCACATTGAACACAAACAACGACAGCCCACGCCGCCCGACGACGGTGGGATCCTTCTGCCGCAGGGTGCCCGCGGCGGAGTTGCGGGGATTCTTGAACACCTTTTCCCCATTCTCCTCCTGCTCGCGCACAAGATTCGCAAAGCTCTTGCGCGGCATATACACCTCTCCGCGCACGATGAGCCGCTCGATCGGCTCGGAAAGTGTCTGCGGAATATCGGCGATCTGCATCAGATTTGCCGACACGTCCTCGCCGACCAAGCCGTCGCCGCGGGTCGCACCCCGCACAAAGCGGCCGTCGCGGTATTCGATTGCAACAGACAGCCCGTCGATCTTCGGCTCAACTACATACCGCGGCGAAGCAACCGATTCCCGCACGCGGCAATCAAAATCGCGCACCTCGTCCTCGGAAAACACATCCTGCAAACTCCCGAGCGGCACCTCGTGCGTCACAGGGGTAAACAGCGTCGACAGTTGCCCGTGCACCCGCTGGGTGTAGGAGTCCGCGGTGACAAGCTCGGGATGTTGCTCCTCCAGCTCACGCAGCTCCCTCGTCAGCGCGTCAAACGCATCATCTTCAATTTCCGGCGCGTCCTCGTCGTAGTAACGGCGGCTGTGATAGTCGATCTGCTCCCGCAAGGCGGCAATCCGCCGCGCGGCTTCCTGAATATCCATACGCTTTCACTCCGTTTAATTGATATCAGTCGTTAACCGTTCCGTAATCGAAAATTTCGCCGATGGTGTCCTGACTGTCACCGAATACCTCAGTGAGGTTATCCGGCACCTTGCCGAGCAGCACCATCTCCGCGGCGGGAAAGTCGTTCTCCACCGTCACGCTCGCATAGCCTGCGGGGGTGACGATCCAGAGATCGACCCTCACACGAATATTCACACGGTAGGTGGATTGGTTGATGCCGACGTCGGCGAGTGACGAGGAGATCGAGGTAAACACACTCTGTGTCGCGCTCATCGGCACCGAAATGATCGGCCCCCAACCGCTCAGCCAATCAAGGCCGAGAAAGGTGCCGAGCGGAATCCCCACCGTCACGCTCGTTGCATTCTCGAGCGCGTCCATCACCGCAACCGATACGGCGGTCTTGATCGTATTGACCCCCGCGGAATCAACCGTCACGTGTGACAGGACCTGCTCGTCGTTATAAGCGACACTAACAAGACTGCGGCAAAGCGTGCTTTTCTCCTCGAGCACGCGGGAAACGGTTTCATTCGTCGTCTTTTCCGCGGTCCAAGCAGCACTGCTCTTGGCATACTCATACACCACCGTGCGGCATCGAATAAGGCAGACGCAAGCAAACACCGCGAACGCCAACAGCACCGCAAGCACGCGATGCCACGGACGTATCTGCAAACGACGGTATGCCCGCAGACCACGACTTCGCATCGGCACCACCCCCTCTTGTCAGGATATGACAAGAGGCAGGTCCGCGTTCAGCCCTCGGTCGCAACCACGGGTTGCGGCTGTACCTCGGGCGGTTTCTTTTCGTTAAGTCTTCTGCGTACCTCCAGCCCCTCATATTTGAGGCGGAACTGTACGCGGCCGTTGTAGTCCTTCTTGCAGCGGCGGCAAGTCAGCTCCGCACAGAACGCGCGGGAGCGAAAACGCCACTGTCCGCGGCGACGCAGCTCGCGCCCGCATTCGGGGCAATCGAACGCAAGCTCGCTGCGCTTGACAAGCGGATTATCAATATCGCTGATGATGGTGTTTTTGAAGGTAATGCGGCGATAAAACTCTGCATCAACAGGCAGAATTGCCGCGTCAAAGCTCTCACGCTCGACAACCTTCTGCAGGATCTTGGCGGTCAGGCGGCTATCGTCCAGCGCGCGATGCAGGGATAAGCTGTCCTCGGGGATGCCGAGCAGCTCCCCCGCCTTGGCCAGCCCGAGCTGCTGCCCGTCACCGACACCCATTTTCGCCTGCGCATACGCCTGAAAATCCATATAATGCCCGAGAAACGGGATCTCCTGCTTGCCGTAGAAGAAGCGGCAGTTCTCCATCAGCACGAGCAGATCGGTGGTGCTCCACGTGAGGATCGCGGTCGGCTGACTGCCGATCCATGTGGCGAAACGGCGCATCATCTTCGCAAACGTCGTGCCGTCCTCCAGCTCCTCCGCGCTGATGTGGGTCAGATCCGTAACGATGGTGGATAATTTCTTGCTCACCACGGGGCGAATCTGACAACTAAACTCGTCAACGACCTGCATATTCCCGTCCAGCTTCACCGCGCCGATCTCAATAATCTCATTGAAATAGCCGTGAGCCTTCTTGGAATAACTGCCGTTCCACTCTAAATCAACAACAACGACCTGCATACCGCCCATCAGCCCATCTCGCCGAGCACGCGGCCGGCGAGCAGGTGGAAGTGCAGATGCTGTACGGTCTGACCCGCATCCGCACCGTTGTTGGTGACGATGCGGTAATCGCTCACACCGAGCTTTTCAGCAATCTGCGGAATAACCGCAAAGACGTGCGCCACGACTTCACTGTTGTCGGCGGTCACGTCCCGCACACCCGCGAGATGGCTCTTCGGGATGATGAGCACGTGCACAGGGGCTTTCGGCTCGATGTCGTAGAATGCCAGCACCTTGTCGTCCTCGTAGACCTTGTTCGACGGGATCTCCCCCGCCGCTATTTTACAAAACAAGCAATCCATATCGTTGCTCCTCTCTATTATTTCACCATACCGCTGACGGTATCCGCCACCGCGGCGACAACATCGTCCGCTTTGGACACGTCCTTACCGCCAGCCATCGCGGAATCGGGGCGGCCGCCGCCCTTACCGTCGCACACAGCAGAGACCGCTTTTACAATATTACCGGCGTGCACGCCCGCGGCAACAGCACCTGCGGTCGCGGTGGCGAGGATGCTCACCTTATCCGCAAAGGTGGTAACCAACACGACCACGCCCTCGCCGATCTTGTCGCGCAGTTGATCACCCAACTCACGAAGCGCGGCTGTGTCGACATCCGGCACACGGGTCGCCAGCACCTTGACGCCGCCGATCTCCTGCACCTTGTCCATCACGTCGCCCATCGCGCTCTGCGCGAGCTTATTCTTGAGGCTCTCGTTCTCGGCAGACAGCTCCTTGACCTGCGCCTGCAGGTGAGCAACGCGGTCCTCGACCTCATTGTCCTTCGCCTTGAGCGTGGCGGCAATACGGCTCATCTTCGCCTCGAGCGCGGCGTAATACGCCAGCACGCCCTCGCCGGTCAGCGCCTCAATACGACGCACGCCCGCGGCAACGCCGCCCTCGCTGAGGATCTTGAACGTTGTGATCTGTCCGGTATGTGATACGTGCGTACCGCCGCACAGCTCCTTGGAGAAATCGCCCATCGACACCACACGCACCGTGTCGCCGTACTTTTCGCCGAACAGCGCGGTCGCGCCCGCCTTTTTTGCCTCGTCAACGGTCATCTCGGCGGTGTTGACCGCAAGATCCGCCGCGATCTGTGCGTTGACCAGCGCCTCGACCTGTGCGAGTTCGTCGGCGGTCATCGCCTGGAAATGCGCAAAGTCAAAGCGCAGACGGGTCGGGGTAACGAGCGAGCCCTTTTGCTCGACGTGGCTGCCGAGCACCGTGCGCAGCGCCTTCTGTAACAGGTGGGTCGCAGAATGGTTCTTGCAGGTCAGCAGACGACTGCCACTTTCCACGATCATCTCCACCGCTTCGCCGGTGGACAGCATACCCTTAACAACGACACCCACATGACCGACCTTACCGCCGCGCAGCTTGATGGTCTCCGTAACCTCGAATTTGCCGTTCTTACCGACAATGTGTCCACGGTCGCCCTCCTGACCGCCCATCGTGGCGTAGAAGGTCGTCTCGTCGGTGAACACCGTACCGCGCTGACCTTCCATCAGCGTATCGGTCAGCTCCTCTTCACCCGCGAGCACCGTCACAGTCGCCTCGGTGATAAGCTTATCGTAACCAACGAACGTGGTGGTCACCGCCGCATCAATGAGGTCGTACACCGTCGCGTCCGCGCCCATATAGTTGGTCACGCCGCGGGATTCGCGCGCACGGGTGCGCTGCTTGTCCATCTCCGCTTTAAAGCCCTCCTCGTCAAGGGTGTAGCCCTTCTCCTCGAGGATCTCCTTCGTCAGATCCAGCGGGAAGCCATAGGTGTCGTACAGCTTAAACGCGGAGACGCCGTCCAGCGTCTTGCCGCCGTTCTTCTGCAGCTCTTCTTCCATATCCGCAAGAATCCGCAGGCCCTGGTCGATGGTCTTATTGAACTGCGTCTCCTCATTATTCAGCACCTTGAGGATGAAGTCCTTCTTCTCCGCGAGCTCGGGATAGCCGTCCTTCGAGCCCGCAATAACCGTCTCGCTGAGTTGGGCGAGGAACTGCCCCTCGATGCCGAGCAGGCGTCCGTGGCGCGCCGCGCGACGGATAAGGCGGCGCAGAACATAGCCGCGTCCCTCGTTGGTCGGCATAATGCCGTCGGAGATCATAAAGGTCGCCGAGCGGATGTGGTCGGTGATCAAACGGATGGACACGTCGTCCGAATAGTTCTCCTTGTAGGTCTTGCCCGCCAGCTCGCACACGCGCGCACGCAGGGCGTGCAGGGTGTCCACGTCGAAGATGGAGTCAACGTCCTGCACCACGACCGCCAAACGCTCAAGGCCCATACCCGTGTCGATATTTTTCTGCTCGAGGGTGGTGTAGTTGCCGTTGCCGTCGTTCTCGAACTGGGTGAAAACGTTATTCCACACTTCCATATAGCGGTCGCAGGCACAGCCGACCTTGCAATCGGACTTACCGCAGCCGTAGCGCTCACCGCGATCGTAATAGATCTCCGAGCAGGGACCGCAGGGACCCGCGCCGTGCTCCCAGAAGTTATCCTCCTTGCCGAAGCGGAAGATGCGCTCAGCGGGGATGCCGACCTCCTTGTTCCAGATGTCGAACGCCTCGTCGTCCTCGAGATACACCGAGGGGAACAGACGCTCGGGATCGAGACCGACCACCTCGGTGAGGAATTCCCACGACCAGTGGATCGCCTCACGCTTAAAATAGTCGCCGAACGAGAAGTTGCCCAGCATTTCAAAGAAGGTGCCGTGGCGCGCGGTCTTGCCGACGTTCTCAATGTCGCCCGTGCGGATACACTTCTGGCAGGTGGTTACCCGCTTGCGCGGCGGGATCTCCGCGCCCGTGAAATAGGGCTTGAGCGGGGTCATACCCGCGTTGATGAGCAGCAGGCTCTTGTCGTTCTGCGGCACGAGGGAGAAGCTCGGCAGACGCAGATGCTCCTTACTCTCGAAGAAGGAGAGATACATCTCGCGCAGCTCGTTTACCCCATACTTTTTCCGTTCTTTTGCCATAATTTTCAGCATCCTTTCTGCAATAAAAAAGCCCCCGCCCGAATATGGGACGGAGGATCCGTGGTACCACCCAAATTGCGCGACGAAACGCCGCACCACTCGACTGTCCTTAACGCGGACAATACGCCGCCGCTCATCGCGGCGAGGCTCGGGAGCGGCTCGCAGGCTCTCTCGCGAGGCGATCTTCCAGCGAAGCTGTGTGCTCCGACCGCCCTCTCTGTCACAGAAATCTTCCCGCTTTTTCTCCGTCATTGCTTTTACCTTAATTAGTATAGGCGAAAGAGCGGCATTTGTCAACTCATTTTTATAAAAAGAGACCGCCGAATTTCCTCGGCGGTCTCCCGTTGCCCCTCTGACCGTTTCCTCTCACGTCCAAAAGACGCGCCAGGATTTCCGAGGGCAGGGTTTACTCGGTTTTCTCCGTTTCAGCAGTCTCGATATAACGCACCTCGAGCCCGATCGCGGCGACGGGATCGACCGTCTTACCGTCAATGCTCATTTCCAGATGCAGATGCGGTCTCTCGGCGGACTCGCAAGGAATCGCAGTCAGCGTGCCGAGCAGGTCGCCAACCTTAACGTTGTCGCCTGCTTTGACGGCGGGCTCGACGCCGTAATAGCGGGAGATGACCTCCATCCCATGATCGACGGTGACGACCGTCCCCCACAACGGGCTCTCGGTCACCGCCGTTACCTTACCGTCGGCGAGAACTTTCACCTTCTGCCCGAGCTCGCCCGCGAAATCGGCGCCGTCGTGGGTGCGCCAATCCCCCATCGTTTCAGAATATGCGGGTTTCCCGTCACTATATGCCTTCTGCACCGCGTTGCCGAACGGCAGAATATACAGGTCGGCTGCCGCCGTGGTCGTCGTGGTTGTGGTCAAGGTCGCAGTCGTTGTCGTCGTGGTCGTTTTGCGGTCATCGGGCAGGTCACTGACGATCTGCTCGACGGGGGTCGTCTGCGAATTCGGCGACGACTCACCGCCCTCGCTGACGAACAGCGTCTGCCCGAAGGTTGCCACCGCGACACCGCCGACCGCCAGCAGGCACACCGCCAGCGCGACATAAAATCCCCGTCCGTTGATAAAACGCTTGAAGCGTGAGGTTTCGTGAATGTTCATAAGTCTCTCCCTCTCTGTCAATGTCAAGGACAGTGTTCCCCCATCTGCCGACGCTTATACAGAAAAAGGTGGCTTTTATTCACATTCACCATAGTCGGCGCAGAAAAATTGTCGAAGATGCGACTTGTATACGGCACAACGAAATGATATAGTGTAAAAGGAGATTTTTACGAAAGGCGGTGGCAGGGCGTGTCAATCGGTTTCCCTTTACACATTAATATCGACGGCAACAACTGCACCGTCTTCGGCGGCAGTGAAGCCGCGGCACGCCGTGCCGAGGTGCTGCTGCGCTTCGGCGCCAAGGTCACGGTCATCAGCCCCGACCTCTGCCCCGCACTGGATCAGCTGAGCGCGGAGAACGCCGTGCGGCACATCCCGCGCAAATATTTCCGCGGCGATTGCACCAATTCCCAGATCTGCATCGCGGCGACCGAGGATAACGACCTCAACATCCGCATCGCAACGGAATGTAAGGCGAAGAACATTCCCGTCAACGTGACCTCGCCTGCCGATTACGGCACCTTCCACTTCCCGCGCGTGATCCTGCAGGACGATCTCGTCGTCACCGTCGCGGGCAGTGCCCCAACCGAGAAGAAGCGCCATCTGCGCGATCGGCTCAAGGCGCTCATTCCCGCCATCTTAAAAGAAATCGATAACGAATAAAAAACCGCCGGTGTGAGCCGGCGGTTTTTCGCATTAGAACAGGTCGTTGTTCTTGCGGTTCTGGTCGTTGTTGTTCTTGCGGTTCTGATCCTGATTGTTCTTGCGGTTCTGGTCGTTGTTGCTGTTCTGATTGCTGTTTTTGCTATTGTTGCTGTTCTGATTGTTCTGCTTGAACTGATCCATCGTTATTCCCTCCTGTGACACGTTTATGAGAAACGCCGATTTGCGTCTCTCGGGAATAGTATCCCGCGGCGTGCAAAAAATATACCGAATTTCTGCGCGAATGGCATTGCGCCACGCGCAAAAATATGGTAAGATAATTAAATAATACTTAGTGGGAGGCGGAAACGATGGACGTGCGCGTCGGCGACATTATCGAAATGAAGAAAAATCATCCCTGCGGCAATAAGCGATTCGAGGTACTGCGCATCGGTATGGATTTTCGCCTGCGCTGTCTCGGGTGCGATCACGAAATGATGCTCCCCCGCCTCAAGGCCGAGAAAAACATCCGCCGCATTGAGCGGCAGGAGTAGCCTGTCCTCATACGTTCATACTATGAGAAAGGCGGATGACCGATGCTGGATAAACTGGAAGCTATCGCCCGACGCTATGAGGAGATCGGGCAAAATCTATACGACCCCACCGTCACCGTGCAGCCCGAGCTGTTCGCACGGCTGATGAAGGAGAGCCGCGAGCTGCAGCCCATCGCCGAAGCCTACGCGGAATATAAAAAAGCGACGGCACAGCTTGCCGATGCCGAGGAGCTGCTCGCCGAGGCGGGCGACGACAAGGAGCTTCGCCAGCTCGCACAGCAGGAATACGCGGACGGCAAGGACACCATCGCGCGGCTGAACGAGGAACTCAAGCTCCTTTTGCTACCGAAGGACCCGAACGATGACCGCAACGTCATCGTCGAGATCCGCGGCGGCGCAGGCGGTGAGGAATCCGCGCTGTTCGCGGGCTCGCTCTACCGTATGTACACGATGTACGCGGAGAAGCAAGGCTTTTCCGCCGAGATAGTCGGCGCGAACGAGACCGAGCTCGGCGGCTACAAGGAAGTCAGCTTTATGATCACGGGGCAGGGCGCATACAGCCGCTTCAAATTTGAAAGCGGCGTGCACCGCGTCCAGCGCGTGCCCGAGACCGAGACGGGCGGGCGCATCCACACCTCCACCGTCACGGTGGCGGTGCTGCCCGAGGCGGACGAGGTCGAATTCGACATCAATCCCGCCGACCTGCAAATCGACACCTACCGCTCCAGCGGCGCGGGCGGTCAGCACATCAACAAGACCGAATCCGCCATCCGCATCACCCACCTGCCGACCGGCACGGTGGTGGAATGTCAGGACGAGCGCAGCCAGCACAAAAACAAGGATAAAGCGTTGCGGGTGCTGCGCTCCCGCCTGCTCGAGCAAAAGCAGGCGGAACAACAGTCCGCCATCGCCGCCGACCGCAAGGCGCAGGTTGGCACGGGCGACCGCAGCGAGCGCATCCGCACCTACAACTTCCCGCAGGGGCGCGTTACTGACCATCGCATCGGGCTGACGCTGTATAAGATCGATACCATACTGGACGGCGACCTGAACGAGCTGGTTGACGCGCTCATCACCGCCGACCGCGCCGAAAAGCTAAAGCAAACTGAAAACCAATAACGAGGCTACGACAATGAACACGCAACTGCTCAAACCCACAACCGAAGGCATCGACGAGGCTGCCCGCTTACTGCGGGACGGTCAGTTGGTGGCTGTCCCGACCGAGACGGTGTATGGACTGGCAGCAGATGCGCTCAACCCCAAGGCGGTAGCGTCCATCTTCGCCGCCAAGGAGCGACCGATGGACAACCCGCTCATTGTCCACATCGCGGACATCGCCGACTGGGCATCGCTCGTCAAGGAAATCCCCGACAACGCCCGCCGCCTGGCCGAGGCGTACTGGCCGGGGCCGCTGACCATCATCCTGCCCGCCGCCGATCATATCCCGAACGAGGTGCGCGGGGGGCTTTCCACGGTTGCGGTGAGGTTTCCCGCCGATCCCGTGGCGCAAGCGGTCATCCTGCACAGCGGCTGTCCCCTCGCCGCGCCGTCCGCGAACCGTTCCGGCTCCCCCAGCCCCACCAACGCCGCGCGCGTGATAGAAGATATGAACGGTCGCATCGCCGCGGTGCTTGACGGCGGCGACAGCGCCGTCGGGGTGGAATCCACCGTCATCAGCCTGTGCGGCGACAAGCCGCGGTTGCTCAGACCGGGCGGCATCACCCCCGAGATGCTCGAGGAGATCCTCGGGCCGATCGAGATCGACGAGGCGGTCACCCACGCGCTCAAAAAGGGTGCGACCGCCGCATCCCCCGGAATGAAATATAAGCACTACGCGCCGAAAGCGCAGGTGCGACTGCTCAAAGGCACCGCCGCGGCCTATATCGACTATGTGAACACCCACGCCGCCGACGGCGTCGCGGCGCTGTGCTTTGACGAAGACGTGCCGCACCTGACCGTGCCGTGCGTTCCCTACGGACACCGAAATGACCCGCTCGAGCAAGCGCATCGGCTGTTTGATGCCCTGCGGCAGCTCGACGAGCTCGGCGCACAGACGGTCTATGCCGCCTGCCCGCGTCCGCAGGGCGTTGGCCTGGCGGTCTACAACCGCCTCATCCGTGCCGCCGCGTTCGACATCATCAACACCATCCGCGTCATCGGGCTGACGGGGCCGACGGGCGCGGGGAAATCCTGCGTAGCGGACACCTTCCGCGCGGTGGGCGTACCGATCATTGACGCTGACCGCGTCGCACGGCAGGTAACCGAGCCGAACACGGAATGTCTGAAAGCGTTGTGTGAAGCGTTCGGCGATGAGATCCTGCGCGACGACGGCAATCTTGACCGCAAAGAGCTCGCACGCCGCGCATTCGCGACACACGAGACCGCTAAACAGCTTAACCGCATCACCCACCCCGCCATTATGGCGGCGATCAAACAGCGGCTCGAGGACCTCGCCGACGCGGGACACCCGCTCGCGGTGCTGGACGCGCCGCTGTTGTACGAGGCGGGCGCGGACGCGCTGTGTGACCGCATCCTCGCCGTCACCGCCCCCGCCGAAACACGCCTTGCCCGCATTATGGCGCGCGACGGCCTCGACCGCGAGGCGGCGATGCGACGGATGAATGCGCAGCCGAGCGACAAGTTTTACATCCGCGACGGAGGGACGGTGTTGACCAACGACACCACCCTCGAGGCGCTCTCCGAAAAGGCGCGGGCAATCGTCGCCGACGAGCAAAGGCGGTGGTGCTGATTATGGCCAAAGGATTACGCCGCATCGGCGCCGTTCTGTGGATCACCGCGGCAACGGCGCTCGTGCTGGCACTCGGCATCCTGCTTTTGCGCTACGGGTACAAGCGCTATTATTCCGCGGTATATCCGCTGCAATACACGGAAGAAATCACCGCCGCGAGCAAACAATTCGGCGTGGAGCCGTCGCTCATCTACGCGGTCATCCACACCGAGAGCAGCTTTCAGCCGCAGGTGACCTCCTCGGCGGGTGCTAAAGGGCTGATGCAGCTCACCGACAGCACCTTGCAATGGGCGCTCAGCCGCGCGGGAGAAAAAGGAAAATACACCGCCGAGGATCTGTACGACCCGCAGGTGAATATTCACTACGGCGTGTATGTTCTCACCCTATTGGGGGAACAATTCGAAAACACCGAAACGATCCTCGCCGCATATAACGCAGGGATCGGGCGCGTCGGCGAATGGCTGAAAAATCCCGCCTACTCCGCCGACGGCGTGCATCTTACCGCGATTCCTTATCCCGAGACCGCCGAGTATGTTGAGCGGGTGAAGAACGCCCGCAAACGATACCAAGAACTCTATAATTTACCGTAAAGGATGGTTGTGCTATGGAGAACAAGAATGAAAAGACCGCCGCCGAGCTGTTGAAGGAAAAATTATCCTACAAGCCCGAGAACGGTGCAAAAAAACTGCCTATCGGGGAGATCGCGGCGGCGGATGCCTACTGCGAGGGCTATAAAGCGTTCCTCGACCGCGCGAAAACCGAACGCGAGGCGGTGAACGAGGCCATCGCGATGGCGGAGAAAGAGGGCTTTGTCCCCTTTGACACCAACGCGACGCTTAAGGCGGGCGACAAGGTGTACTATAACAACCGCGGCAAGGCGCTGATGCTCGCGGTCATCGGCACGCGCCCCATCACCGACGGCGTGACCATCGCCGCCGCGCACATCGACTCCCCCCGCCTCGATCTCAAGCCCAACCCGCTGTATGAGGACAGCGAGCTGGCGTATTTTGACACCCACTACTACGGTGGCATCAAGAAATACCAGTGGACCACCATCCCGCTGTCGCTGCACGGTGTGGTCATCCGTGCGGACGGCTCGTCGGTCACAGTCAACATCGGCGAGGACGAGAACGACCCTGTGTTCTGCATCACCGATCTGCTGCCGCATCTGGGACGCGAGCAGATGAAGCGTCCCGCGAACGAGATCGTCCGCGGCGAGGATCTCAACCTGCTCATCGGCTCGCGCGCGTTCCGCAAGGATGACGAGAGCGAGTCGGTGAAGCTTAATATCCTCAACATCCTGCACGAAAAATACGGCATCATCGAAACGGACTTCCTGTCCGCGGAGCTCGAGATCGTCCCCGCGTTCCGCGCGAAGGATGTCGGCTTTGATCGCAGTATGATCGGCGCGTACGGGCACGACGACCGCGTGTGCGCTTACCCCTCGGTCACCGCTCTGCTCGCCTGCGGCACCCCCGCTTACACGGCCGTCACTATCCTCGCCGACAAGGAGGAGATCGGCTCGACAGGCAACACGGGTATGCAGTCGGCGTTCCTGCCGAATTTCATTGACGATCTGGCGGCGGCGTTCGGTGCCAAGGGGCACCACGTGCTGTCCAAGTCAATCTGTCTGTCCGCTGACGTCAACGCCGCGCTCGACCCCATCTACCCCGACGTGATGGTGCGCAGCAACGCCGCGCAGATCAACTACGGCGTGTGCATCACCAAATACACCGGCGGCGGCGGCAAATCCGGCACCAGCGACGCCTCTGCCGAATATATGGGCATGGTGCGCCGTCTGCTGGATGCCGACAAGGTGCTGTGGCAGATCGGCGAGCTCGGCAAGGTCGACGCGGGCGGCGGCGGCACGGTCGCGCGGTATATCGCCGAGCTGGACGTCGAAACCGTCGATATGGGCGTGCCGGTGCTGTGTATGCACGCTCCCTACGAGATCGTGTCCAAGATCGACGTGTATATGGCGCACAAGGCGTTCCTCGCGACGATGAAGAGATAACGGTAAAGCGGCTGTGGGCAACCACAGCCGCTTTTAGAAAGGATTTATTATGCCTCGCATACTATATAAAGACGACCATCTCATCGTCATTGAAAAACCGAGCGGCGTGCTGTCGCAGGCTGACGCAGGCGGCGGCGACAGCATCCCGAAACGCTTAGAGGCGCAAGGCTTGGCGGTCAAGCCCGTTCATCGGCTCGACCGCGCCACGGGCGGTGTAATGGTGTATGCCTTGACAGACAGGTCTGCCGCCGCGCTGTCGGCCTTGGTGCAGGATCACGCGCAATTCGTCAAGGAATACCTCGCCGTCGTCAGCGAATGCCCATCTGAGCCGAGCGGCGAGATGCAGGACCTGCTCTACCACGACGTGCGAAGGAACAAATCCTACGTTGTCGACCGCAAGCGCGGCGGTGTGAAGCACGCTAAGCTCACCTATGAGGTGCTGGACACCGCCACACACGACGGCGGCACGTTCAGCCTGGTACGGGTGCGCCTGCACACGGGGCGTACCCATCAGATCCGCGTACAGTTCGCCACGCGCAAAATGCCGCACGCGGGCGATAGCCGCTACGGTGGCATCCGCACCTGCCCGCTCGCTCTGTGGAGTTATCGCCTGAGCTTTCCCCACCCCGTCAGCGGCGAGGCTGTTGGGAACTGCTCACTGCCCGATATCCGCGCGTTCCCGTGGAACTTGTTTTCGCAAGAACACTATACATAAAAGCAGCCGATCCTCACGGATC
>JAZSHK010000035.1:0-2273 GCA_045533185.1 Acutalibacteraceae bacterium
ACATTCGTACCCGCCTTTTCTGTGGATGGGATCAGTTGCAGCCACAGCCGCAACCGCCGCGACCGTAATCGTTACCGCAGTCATCATTATCGATCAGCAGAAGAACGATGATGATGAACAGGATCCAAGTACAGTCGTTGCCGCAGAACAAGTTACGCAGACACATTCATTCCACCCCCTTACAACACCATACTATGACACGACGGGCAGGGTGGTGCAGAGAAATTCGCGGATGTATAAAGGGACAAAAACCCGCCTATATTCTAGTAGGGAGGCGTGGTTATGTATCGGTTCAAACGGTTTACGGAAAAGGCGAACACGGCACTGAATATGGCGATGGAATCGGCGCGCGAGATGGGCCACACCTATGTCGGCACCGAGCACTTGCTGCTCGGGCTTCTGCGTGAGGGCAGCGGCGTCGCCGCGACGGTGCTTGCCGCCCGTGGGATCACGGTGCTACGCTATATGGAGAAAATATTAGCAGGCGAGGGCAGCGGTGCGTACAGCGTGCTCACCCCCGACGATTTCACCCCGCGGGCAAAGGCGGCGATGGAGATGGCACTGACCGACGCCGCGCTGTCGGGACAGCGGCTCGCAGGAACCGAGCATCTGCTCGCCGCAATATTGCGGGACGATGCGGGGGTGGCGGTGCGGCTGCTGCAGCAGCCCGACGACCGCCCGAGTGAGCTGCTCGCGGACATCGCTCGCGTCACCGCGCCGCGCAGTGCGGATGCGGCCACCCGTGCGAGCGGTAAGAGCCGAACCCCGACGCTCGACCAGTTCGGGCGGGATCTGACGCGGCTCGCGCGGCTGGGCAAGCTCGACCCCGTTATCGGACGGGACGAGGAGATCCTGCGCGTTGTGCGTATCCTCTGCCGTCGCACGAAAAACAACCCCTGCCTCATCGGCGAGCCCGGGGTCGGCAAGACCGCGGTCGTGGAGGGGCTTGCCCAGCGCATCGTCGCCGGCGAGGTGCCGGATATGCTGTGCGACAAACGGCTGGTGACGCTCGACCTGACGGGGATGGTCGCGGGGACAAAGTACCGCGGCGACTTCGAGGAACGGGTCAAAAACGCCGTCAATGAGGCGATCAAGGCGGGGGATGTACTGCTGTTCATTGATGAACTGCATAACCTTATCGGCACGGGCGCGGCGGAGGGCGCGGTGGATGCGGCGAATATCTTTAAGCCCCTGCTCGCCCGCGGGGAGCTGCGGCTCGTCGGGGCAACCACCGTCGCGGAATACCGCCGCCACATCGAAAAGGACACCGCCCTCGAGCGGCGGTTCCAGCCCGTGACGGTGAGTGAGCCGACCCCCGAGCAGACGCGGGCGATCCTCGTCGGGCTTCGCCGCCGCTACGAAGAGCATCACCGCGTGACCATCACCGACGAGGCGCTGGATGCCGCGATACGGCTGTCGGAACGGTATATTCCCGACCGCTTTATGCCCGACAAGGCGATCGACCTCATTGACGAGGCGGCGTCGGGCCTGCGGCTGACGCCCACCGAGGGAGAGCCGTCTTTGCAGGGGGAGCTTGCCCGCCTTGAACGGGAGAAACGGGACGCAGTCAGCCGTCAGGCGTTCGAGCTGGCGGCGCGCCTGCACAACGAGGAGCGGGCGCTCGCGGCGCAGCTCACCGCGGTGGATGTGCCGCGAGAGCCGCTGTACGGCGAGGTCACGGGCGAGCACATCGCCGCGATCGTCGCGAGCTGGACGGGGATCCCTGTCGAGCAGGTCAGCCGCGAGGAGGAGGAACGCCTGCGCTCTTTGGAGGAGCTGCTGCACCGCCGCATCGTCGGGCAAGACGAGGCGGTGTCGGCGGTCGCACGGGCGGTGCGCCGCAGCCGCGTCGGGCTCAAGGACCCGCGCCGCCCGTCGGGGTCGTTTATCTTTCTCGGGCCGACCGGTGTCGGCAAGACCGAGCTTTGTAAGGCGCTCGCCGACACGGTCTACGGGGACGAAAAGGCGATGATCCGACTGGATATGTCGGAGTATATGGAGAAACACTCGGTGTCGCGGCTGGTCGGTTCGCCGCCCGGGTATGTCGGGCACGACGAGGGCGGTCAGCTCACCGAGCAGGTACGCCGCCACCCGTACAGCGTGCTACTGTTTGACGAGATCGAAAAGGCGCACCCCGATGTGTTCAATATGTTGTTGCAGATCCTCGAGGACGGGCAGCTCACCGACGCGCAGGGGCGGGGGGTGGAAAGGGGCAAGAGCCCCATCGCGAAGACCCCAAACGCCGGCGCGGGGGAGACCGGGGGGCAGGGGGA
>JAZSHK010000037.1:0-2736 GCA_045533185.1 Acutalibacteraceae bacterium
ATTCCGTTCGGTGAGCCAAGGAGTTGGCACAATAATTTGTCTTCCTAAGACCGCTTGGCCTCCGACTTGGAAAGCCGTCGAGGATAAAGCCGTTCTTGCAGTCGTCCTGACGCAGACGCTCATCGACGATGCCGATGACCACCTCGTCGGGAACCAACTTGCCGGCCTCGATAAAGGCTTTAGCTTTCAGGCCCATCTCAGTGCCGCTTTTCAGCGCTTCACGGATCATATTGCCCGTGGAAATCGTGGGGATATTGAGCCGCTCGCAGAGGATCTCTGCCTGCGTGCCCTTGCCGGCGCCGGGGGCGCCTAACAGAATGAGGTTCATAGAAATCTCCTTTCAGTCAGGCGGCCTGCTTGCCGGCCTCGGCCGCAGCCGAAGCCGACCGGCAAACCACAGTTGTGTAAGAGCTTAATCTAAGAAACCCTTGTAGTGACGCATCATCATCTGGCTCTCGATCTGCTGCACGGTCTCCAGCGCAACGCCGACCACGATCATCATCGACGTACCGCCGATGGTCAGGCCCTGCACGCCGCTGAACTTACCGAACAGGCTCGGGAACAGCGCGATAACACCCAGGAACAGCGCACCGATGAAGGTGACCTTGTTGAGCACCCGCTTGATGTAATCCGCGGTGGGCTTACCCGGGCGCTGGCCGGGGATGGCACCGCCGTTCTTGCGGAGGTTATTCGCCATCTCGGTGGGGTTATACTGAATGGTCACATAGAAGAAGGCAAAGCCGATGATCATCAGGAAGTAGAGGATGATGTACAGCCAGCTGTCCTCACGGAAGGCGGCGAAGAACCAGCCCCAGAAGCCCTCGGTGGGAACCTTCGCCATAAAGCTGGAGATGATTCCGGGCAGACCGAGGATCGACACCGCCAGAATGATGGGCATAACACCGGACATATTCACCTTGATCGGAATATAGGTGTTCTGACCGCCGTACATCTTACGACCGACGACCTTCTTGGCGTACTGCACAGGCACGCGGCGCTCGGCATCGCCCATAAAGACGATGAACGCGACCATCGCGAGGAACAGCACGATCACCAGGATCGCCTTGAGCATCCAGCCCAGACCGCTGGAGTCGCCCGCCTGCAGAGCCTTGATACCCCAATCATAGAAGTAGGCCCACAGGTAGGTCGCCGCGTTCGGGATGCTGGACAGAATACCGGCAAACAGCAGGATCGAGATGCCGTTGCCGATGCCCTTCTCGTTGATCTGCTCACCCAGCCACATCATCAGCGCCGAGCCGGCGGTGAAGCAGAGGATGATCACGATCGCGGCAAACCACGCGCCGAAGCCGGTCTTGGCCTCGGTCGCCAGCGCGCCGCGGTTGCGCGCGAGCAGATAGTAGGCAACCGCGAGGATCAGGCCGAGGATCACCGTCGTGTATCGGGTGATCTGACCCAATTTCTTGCGGCCCGCCTCGCCGTCCTTCGCCAAACGCTCCAGATAGGGGATGGCGACCGTCAGCAGCTGGATAATGATGCTGGCGTTGATGTACGGCGTAATGGACAGAGCGAAGATGGAGCCGGTGGAGAAACCGCCGCCGGACATCATCATCAGGTAGTTGCTGGCACCGCCCATCGCCTCGCGCAGCGCCGCGCCGTCCACGAAGGGGACGACCATGGCAGAGCCGATGCGGAAGATCAGAATGATCAAGACGGTAAACAGCATTTTTTTGCGGAGATCGTCGATTTTCCAGGCATTACGCAAGGTCTGAAACATCTCAGATCACCTCGGCCTTCCCGCCCGCTGCCACGATCTTAGCCTTAGCGGACTCAGAGAACGCAGCGACCTTGACGGTCAATGCCTTCTCGATCTTGCCGTTGCCAAGAACCTTGACACCGTAGGGGGCTTTGTTAATAATACCGGCGTTCAGCAGGGCTTCCGCGTCAACCACGGCACCATCCTCAAAGCGGTTGAGCACCGCGAGGTTGATGATGGTGTAGGGAGTCGCGAAAATGTTGTTGAAGCCTCTCTTGGGGATACGACGCTGCAAAGGCATCTGGCCGCCTTCGAAGCCGATCTGCAATCCGCGACCGGCACGGGCCTTCTGACCTTTGTGACCTTTACCGGCGGTCTTGCCCTGACCCGAACCGTGGCCGCGACCGATGCGCTTGGCCTCACGAACGGAGCCGGGAGCCGGAGAAAGCTCATGAAGTTTCATATTGTGCACCTCCTTGCTCGATTTGCTTACGCGTTAGTTACCTCGACGAGGTGAATGATCTTATTGATCTTACCCTTGGTGGCGGCGTTGTCCGGCTGGACAGTGACGTCAC
The DNA here is from genome assembly GCA_045533185.1 of Acutalibacteraceae bacterium. Classification (GTDB taxonomy): domain Bacteria; phylum Bacillota; class Clostridia; order Oscillospirales; family Acutalibacteraceae; genus UBA5905. Next base: position 2,290 of record JAZSHK010000037.1, read on the forward strand.
CGATCTTGCGGAGGCCCAGGGCTTCAGCCGTAGCGATCTGGTCCTTCTTAGAACCGATCAGACTCTTCACCAGTTTGACCTGAACGGTCTCAACCTTAGCTTTTTTAGCCATAATTCAGTTCCTCCTTAACCCACGATGTCCTGCGCTGTCTTGCCGCGGGAGGCAGCAGCCTCCTCCGCGGTGCGCAGCTGCATCAGACCCGCCATAGCGGCACTGACGACGTTGCAGGGATTGTTCGAGCGCAGAGCTTTGGTACGGATATCCTTGATACCGGCAGCCTCCACGACCGCACGCACAGCACCGCCGGCGATAACGCCGGTACCGGGGGCGGCGGGCTTCATCAGAACCTCGCCGGCGCCGAACTTGCCGATGACTTCGTGCGGAATGGTGGTACCCTTCAGGGAAATCTTCACCAGATGCTTCTTGGCATCCTCGATGCCCTTGCG
>JAZSHK010000115.1:0-12687 GCA_045533185.1 Acutalibacteraceae bacterium
CAAGGGCACGGTGGTGACGGTGCATTTCCTGTATAACGATACCAACGACTCCACAACGGTAGGGTAGAGCGAGATATCCGAACCCGCCTCAAAGCGGCGGATTTTGGCGCTTTTCACCCTATTTGCTCTCGCAAGGCGCCAGCCTTGCTTCGCCCAAATAGAATAAAAATCCCTCAAAATCTGTTCGCTTTGAGGTCTTCGATCTTGAAAAGAGGGGATTTTTGTTCTATCAAGGCGTAAAACGCAGGAAACCCTTGCGGGTTTACGAGTATTTTAACGCAGATAGAGCGGAAATCCCCCTTTTCAAAACGGCGTTGGAATATCTCACTCTATCCTATGCTGTCACAGGAGGATAATAACGATGGAAATTAAACAATATCAGGCCGCGGTGGAGGCGATCGTCTTTGCGAGCGGCGAGCCGGTGCCGCTGAGCCGTCTGGCGTTGGCGCTCGAGCTTGACGAGGATACCACCGCCCGCATCGCCGACGACTGGGTGCAGGACATCAACACCCGCGGCGGCGGTCTGACGGCGCTGAAGCTTGAGGACCGCTATCAGCTTTGCAGCAGTAAGGCATGCGCCGCCTACGTGCGCAAGGCGATGGATATCCGTCGCAATACGCCGCTTTCGCAGGCGGCGATGGAGGTGCTCGCCATCATCGCGTATAACCAGCCCGTCAGCCGTCCCTTCGTCGAGCAGGTACGCGGCGTGGATTGCAGTGCGGTGATGCAGGGCTTACAGCAGAAGGGGCTCATCGAGGAGCGCGGGCGGATGGATCTGCCCGGTCGTCCGCTGCTGTACGGCACGACGTCGAATTTCCTGCGTTGCTTCGGCATCTCGTCGCTCGAACAGTTGCCGCCCCTGCCGCAGAAGCAGGAGAACGCGATGGACGAGACCACGATGGACGAGATATTGAAGCAGGAAGAACCCCTGCCGGAGGATGCAGAGCTTTTCGGCAGCGAGGAAGAAGCGGGGGCGTAAGGCTTGCTGGCATTATATATCCTGTTAGGGCTGTTGGGACTGCTCGTTCTGCTCTTGCTGCTTGCGCTGTTCGTTCCCGTCTATGCGCGGGTCATCTATGACGACGAATTGTGCGTGCGGGTGCGGGTGCTCGGCGTGCCGATCACCCTATTGCCGAGCGAGGACAAGCCTGAGGAGGAGAAACCGTCTTTTGAGAAGAAAAAGTCGGCGAAGCCTTCCAAGACAAAGGAGCTGCTCGGCGAATTGTCCCGTTCGTTCAAGGAAGACGGTGTTGCCGCGACACTGCATTATCTCGGCAAGCTGGCGAAGCTCGCGGGACAGGCGGTCGGGCGTGTGCTGCACAGCATCACGGTGGACAAGCTGAGCTTTGCGCTCACCGTTGCCGACGGCGACGCGGATACCACCGCGATCCGCTACGGGCAGGTGTGTGGGGTGCTGTATCCCGCGTTCACCGCGATCGCGGGCGTCATCAAGGTGCGAAAACGCGACCTGCGGATCGAGCCGAATTTTTTGCTTGAAAACACGACGGTGCGCGCGGATGTGCGCCTGCATATTTGGGTGTACCGTTTAGTGGGGGCGGCGATCGTGCTGCTCGTGAAATTTATGCTGTTAAAGAATACCGATACGATAACCGATAAGGAGGAAACGAATAATGGGCAATAACAATGTCGAAGGTCTGATGGGTGTTTCGGTGGACAAGATCCGCGGTATGGTGGATGCGGACACCGTCGTCGGCACCCCGATCCATCTCGAGGACGGCACGACGCTGATCCCCGTGTCCAAGGTCTCCTACGGCTTTGCGTCGGGCGGTTCCGACCTGCCCAGCAAGTCGAACGCCGAGCTGTTCGGCGGCGGCGCGGGCGCGGGCATCAACATCACCCCCGTGGCGTTTATCTCTGTCAAGGACGGCAGCATCAACATCCTGCCGATCACCGACAAGCCCGCGGCGGCTGACCGCGTGGTGTCGATGGTGCCCGAGATGGTGGACAAGCTATTCAATAAGAAGAAAAAGGACGACTCTTCCGCCGAGGCTTAAACGAATGGAACGCTCTCTGTCTGCATAAGGTTTTGATAGAAACCTGTGAACGGAGGGATTCCATTGCGATGGAAACGATGGGCAGCAGCGCTGACGTGTTCGGCGCTACTGCTTTTCTATGCCGACGGGCTGACCGTGCGTGCCGCCCCTGCGATATCCTCGCTGTCGGCGGTGGTGTACGAGCCCGAATCGGGGCTGATCCTGTATGAAAAGGATGCCCGCACCGCTCGCCCGATGGCGAGCACGACCAAGCTGATGACCGCCCTGCTCGCGGCGGAAAATCTTGACCCCAACCGCACTGTCACCGTTCCCGCGGCGGCGTTGCCGGTGGAGGGGACACAGATCGGGCTTGCGGCAGGGGAGCAGATCACGGTGCGTGATCTGCTCGCGGGACTGCTGCTCGCCTCGGGCAACGACACCGCGAACGTGCTCGCTCTCTTGATGGACGAGAGCCTGCCCGCCTTCGCTGAGCGGATGAACCGCCGCGCGCTGACCCTCGGGATGACCGACAGCCTTTTTGTCACCCCGTCGGGGCTTGACAAGGACGGGCACAGCGCGAGCGCGCGGGATATGGCATTGCTCGGTGCGGCGGTGCTTCGCAAGCCTCTGCTCGCCGAGCTGTGTGCGAGTAAGAGTGTGACGATCACCGTCGGCGGGGTCAAAATGACGGTCAGCAATCACAATAAGCTGTTAAAGCTGTACGACGGCACGATCGGGCTGAAAACGGGCTTTACCAAAAAGTCGGGTCGCTGTCTGGTGTCCGCGGTCGAGCGGGACGGCGTGACGCTGATCGTCGCCACCCTCAACGGCGGCGATTACTGGAATGATCATATCGCGCTGTATAATTACGCATTCCCCTTGGTACACCGCGAGACGATGCCGGATGCGGCACCCGACACCTGCCCCGTCGCGGGCGGGACGGCGGATGCCGTGTCGGTCGCGCCCGAGGAGATCCCCGCCTGCATTTTGCGTCAGGGGGAGAGCGTCACCGCGCGGGTGGAGCTGCCCGATTTCGTGTGGGCGCCGATCGCGGCGGGGGATGTGCTGGGTCACGTTCATTACACCGCGGGAGAGCGGGAGCTTGCCTGCGTGCCTATCCGTGCAACCGAGAGCGTCTGCGAGCGGGAACTGCCGCCCCTGCACCTGCAGGTGTGGCGATGGTTTTGTTTGTTAGGGGATGCGCTTCTGAAATAGAAAGGAACTATAAGCTATGGCAATGGTACGATTGCAAAAATTGTTGTCCGAGCGGGGCGTTGCCTCCCGCCGCAAGGCGGAGGAGCTGATTGCGGGCGGTCACGTCAAGGTTAACGGCCGCGTGGCGAGCCTCGGCGACAAAGCGGACGACCGCAAGGACGTCATCCACGTGCGCGGCAAGAAGCTCGCCGCCGCCGCGGCGCCCGTCTATATCGCACTGCACAAGCCGCGCGGGTTCATCACTACGATGAGCGACGAGCACGGGCGCAAGTGCGTCGAGGAGCTGGTGCGCGGACTGGATGCGCCCGTCTATCCCGTCGGGCGGCTCGACCGCGAGTCGGAGGGCCTGCTGTTGATGACCAACGACGGCGACTTCGCCAACGCGGTGATGCACCCGTCCACGCATATTCCGAAATATTATCGCGTCACCCTGCGCTCACCGATGACCGATGAGCAGAAGCTCCGCTTTGAGGAGGGCATCGTGATCGACGGACGCAAGACCGCACCCGCCAAGGTGAACGTTGTATCCAGTGAGGCGGGGCGCTGCGTGGTGGAGATCACGCTGTACGAGGGGCGAAACCGCCAGATCCGCCGTATGTGTGAGGCACTGGGCTTAGAGGTTGCCCGCCTGCGCCGCAACGCGATCGGCGGTGTGAAGCTCGGAATGTTGCCGCCGGGTAGCTGGCGGTATCTGACACCGAAAGAGGTGCGCGAGCTTGTGGTGGCGTCGGGGTCGACCAAGAAGATCGCCGCCGGATATATCAAATACGGAAAGGAGCCTGACCGTGATTACCATAATGCCCGCCGATGAGGCGTTTTTGCAGTCGATTTCCGCCCCCGAGGGAGCGGATGCGATGGTGCTGCGCGACAGCGGCGGCACCGTCGACGGACACGCGCTGTTTCGTATGGACGGCGACGCGGTGGAGATACTGACAGTGGAGACTGCCCTGCCGATGATGAGCGAGGGACTTATCCGTTCAGTGCTCAACACCGGCGATTGCCGCGGTGCCGTTCGGGGCGTCTGCCGCGACGGCGCGCTCGCGCCGCTCCTTCGCCGCCTCGAATTTGAGGAGGAAAACGGCGTTTGGGCGGTGTCGATCGAAAAATTTTTCCGCGGCGAGTGCAAATGCGGAAAATAATGCTTGCTAAATTCTTGACAATAGCGTATAATAACAGTAATTTGGTGCAATATGGGGTATCCCACACCGCATAGAGAAAGGATTGACTGAAAATGAAAAAGTTTAACGTCACTGTGAATGGTAATGCCTACGAGGTCGAGGTCGAGGAGATCGGCGCTGCCGTCGCTCCCGCCGCTGCGCCTGCCGCCGCTCCGGCTCCTGCTGCTGCGCCTGCGCCCGCTGCTGCCGGTGCTGCCGACGTGACCTGCCCGATGCCCGGTACCATCGTCGACATCAAGGTGAAGGTCGGCGACGCGGTTAAGGCGGGCGACGTTCTCGTCATCTTCGAGGCGATGAAGATGGAGAATGAGATTCAGGCGGCTGCCGACGGCACCGTCGCCGCTGTCTACGTCAACAAGGGCGACAGCGTGGAGTCCGGTCAGGCCCTGCTGGCGATGAACTGATTTTTGCGAGGTGTGTGACATGGCAAAGCCGATCAAAATTACCGAAGTCGTCCTGCGCGATGCCCACCAGTCTTTGTTGGCCACCCGTATGACGATGGACGAGATGCGCCCGATCCTCGCCGAGATGGACAAGATCCCGTACTTTTCCGTCGAGTGCTGGGGCGGTGCGACCTTCGACTCCTGCATTCGTTTTCTGAATGAAGATCCCTGGGAGCGCCTGCGCATTATGCGCAAGGAGATGCCCCATCAGAAGCTGCAGATGCTGTTCCGCGGTCAGAATATGCTGGGCTACCGTCCCTATGCCGACGACGTGGTGGAATACTTCGTGCAGAAGTCGGTCGCGAACGGTATCGACGTCATCCGCATCTTCGATGCGCTCAACGACGCGCGCAACCTGCAGACCGCAATCCGCGCCGCCAACAAAGAGAAGGCGCACGTGCAGGGCTGTATCAGCTACACGCTCAGCCCTGTGCATAATAATGAGTATTATACCAACTACGCCAAGACCCTCGAGGAGATGGGTGCCAATTCCATCTGCATCAAGGATATGGCGGGTCTGCTCACTCCCTATGCCTGTTACGATCTGGTCTCCCGTCTCAAAGAGGCGGTCAGCATCCCGATCGATATTCACAGCCACTACACCGCGGGTCTTGCGTCGATGTCCATTATGAAGGGTATCGAGGCGGGCGCGTCCATCGTGGACACCGCGATGAGCCCTCTGTCCATCGGTACCTCGCATATGCCGACCGAGTCCCTCGTCGCGGCACTGCAGGACACCGAGTATGACACGGGTCTGGATCTGAACCAGCTCAACGTTGTGCGCGCGCACTTCGCGAAGCTGCGTGAGAAGTATATCGGCTCGGGCCAGATCAGCCCGAAGTCGCTGAGCGTCGACGCCAACACCCTGCTGTATCAGGTGCCGGGCGGTATGTTCTCCAATATGCTCGGTCAGCTCAAGGAAGCGGGCAAGGAGGATAAGCTCGACGAGGTGCTCGCGGAGATCCCGCGCGTGCGTGAGGATTCGGGCTATCCGCCTCTGGTTACGCCGACCAGCCAGATCGTCGGCACCCAGGCGGTGTTCAACGTCATTATGGGCGAGCGGTATAAGATGGTCACCAAGGAGTTCCGCGGTATGATCCACGGCGACTACGGTAAGACTCCCGCGCCGATCGACCCCGAATTCAGCAAGAAGATCCTCGGCGACGACGAGCCGATCACCTGCCGCTTTGCGGACACCCTCGAGCCCGAGCTGGAGAAGCTCAAGGCCGAGGCCGCCCCGTATGTCAAGCAGGAGGAGGACGTGCTGACCTATGCGATGTTCCCGCAGGTCGCGCCGAAGTTCTTTGCGCAGCGTGACCGCAAGGAGGATCCGAGCGGCACCCACACCGCCGATCTGGTCGTCACCCCTGTGTAATGCATTTTTATCTGCCGTCGAGCAACCGCTCGACGGCAGATTTTTGCTTTTTGGAATATAGTCCAAAAACACACCGAAAATGCTTGTGAAATTTTTATCCGTATTTGACGGATAAGTCTTGCAAATGACAGAAAATAGGGCTATAATATATCCGTACGAAAATGCGCCGAGGGTGGAGCGAAACGCTCAAAGCGTGTACAGTAAAAACCGAAAGGAGTTCCAACATGAACTATACCCATGAAGTCGAAAAAATGTGCATAGTCAAGAAGGGCCCGAACCACGGCCCCGCCCCGATCCCGGAAGAGGGTCTGTGGGTCAAGTCTAAGGAGATCGCCGACATCTCCGGCCTGACGCACGGTGTGGGCTGGTGTGCTCCCCAGCAGGGTGCCTGCAAGCTGACGCTGAACATCAAGAAGGGCATTGTCGAAGAGGCTCTGGTGGAGACGCTGGGCTGCTCCGGTATGACCCACTCTGCCGCAATGGCCGCCGAGATCCTGCCCGGCAAGACGCTGCTCGAGTGCCTCAACACCGATCTGGTGTGCGATGCGATCAACACCGCGATGCGTGAGCTGTTCCTGCAGATCGTGTACGGCCGTACTCAGTCCGCCTTCTCCGAGGACGGTCTGTCCATCGGTGCCGGCCTCGAGGACCTCGGCAAGGGCCTGCGTTCGCAGATCGGTACGATGTACTCCACCAACGTTAAGGGCGTTCGCTATCTCGAGATGGCGGAGGGCTATGTGACCAAGATTGCGCTCGACGACGAGGGCGAGGTCATCGGCTATCAGTTCGTGAAGCTCGGCAAGATGATGGAGGACATCCGTCACGGTATGAGCGCGAACGAGGCGTATGAGAAGAACATCGGTCAGTACGGTCGCTTTGACAACGCGGCGAAGTACATCGACCCCCGTGAAGAATAAGAAGGAGGAATGACCAGATGGCGAACGATGTTAAGTTTGAAGGTAAGGACCGCCGCATGCCGGGTATCGAGAAGTTCCTGGCAGAAAATGGTCTGGGCTCTCTGGAGGAGTGCCGCGATCTGTGCCTTTCCAAGGGCGTGGATGTTGACGCGATCGTGAAGGGCGTTCAGCCCATCGCTTTTGAGAACGCTGTGTGGGCGTACACCATGGGTGTGGCGCTCGCGCTTAAGCGCGGCGTGACCGACGCCGCCGAGGCCGCCGCTGTGATCGGCGAGGGCCTGCAGGCGTTCTGCGTGCCCGGCTCTGTTGCTGACCAGCGTAAGGTCGGTCTCGGCCACGGCAACCTCGGTAAGATGCTGCTCAGTGAGGAGACCACCTGCTTTGCGTTCCTCGCGGGCCACGAGTCCTTCGCTGCCGCTGAGGGCGCGATCGGTATCGCTCGCACCGCCAACAAGGTGCGCACGACTCCTCTGCGTGTGATTCTCAACGGTCTGGGCAAGGATGCGGCGTATATCATCAGCCGCATCAACGGTTTCACCTACGTGGAGACCGATTACGATTACTACACGGGCGACCTGAAGGTCGTGCGCGAGAAGGCGTTCTCCGACGGTGAGCGCGCGCTCGTTAAGTGCTACGGCGCGAACGACGTCAACGAGGGCGTTGCCATTATGCAGAAGGAGGGCGTGGAGGTCTCCATCACCGGTAACTCCACCAACCCCACCCGCTTCCAGCATCCCGTCGCCGGCACTTACAAGAAGTGGGCGATCGAGAACGGCAAGAAGTATTTCTCCGTCGCGTCGGGCGGCGGCACGGGCCGCACCCTGCACCCCGATAATATGGCGGCGGGCCCCGCTTCCTACGGTCTGACCGATACGATGGGCCGTATGCACGGCGACGCGCAGTTCGCCGGCTCTTCTTCCGTGCCTGCGCACGTGGAGATGATGGGCCTCATCGGTATGGGTAACAACCCGATGGTCGGCGCCACCGTGGCTTGCGCCGTGGCGGTCTCTCAGGCGAAATAAGCGAATAAACCCGAAAAGCATCCCCTCTGCCGTTCGGCAAAGGGGATGCCTTTTATTTGACAACGAAAACCGCTTGTGCTATGATACTGCCGAAGAAACCGATGGCGGAGGGCAACGATGAAAACATTGGATGTGAAAGAAACCATCTTTAACGGTGAAAAAGAGGGTCATCTGTATATTGAAGCGAGCCGCGGGGTGCTGGTGCGCGATGTGGTCATCGACGCGGGACTCGGCGAGGAGATCGCCATCGGGCATATCTCGGATATTCATTATAACTACTGCAATCAGCGGGATCTCGACGAGGCGGACCCCGTGCTGATGAGCTCGCTTGAGCACCGTCTGTGGCTCGCGAACGGGGCCTCGGTGGAGCGTGGCCGCAACTGCTACGATCTGCTAGACGATATGGATGTGACGGTATTCAATGGTGATACGCTGGACTATCTGTCCTACGGTGCGATGGAGCTGATGCAGCGCGAGGTGTGGGATCGCTTCCCCGATGCAATCGCCACCGTCGGCGGCCACGAGCTGTGCCGCAAGATGCAGGGCAAGGTTGCGGAGACGATGACCTACGATGAGCGTTTTGCGATGATCAAGGCGTTCTGGAAGCACGATGTGTATTATAAATCCACGCTGGTCAAGGATAAGGTGCTGGTCGTCGGTCTGTGCAACAACCGCTGGACGTTGAACGCCTATCAGCACGCGTGCCTCAAGCAGGATCTCGCACTGGCGCGGGAAAAGGGGTATGCGATGCTGTTGTTTATGCACGAGCCGATCTGCACGGGTGATCCCGCGCACGCGAGCGTGGACGCGGACAGCCCTTATGTGCTTAAGGTCGGCGATCCGTCCGGCTTCCCGAAGGATCTGTACCGTGGTGATACCCGTGGCAATCCGATGGTTGGCGGTGAGGGGTGTGATGCGGTCACAAATGCGGTATACCGCGAGATCGTCAACAGCGCGGATGTGATCCGCGGCGTGTTTGCCGGCCACTGGCACAGCGAGATGGTGTTTGACATCGCGGCGAAGACCCCCGACGGCGCGCCCGCCGTCATCCCGCAGCATATCAAGGCCGCCTCCGCCTACGGCGTCGGCAATATGATGCGGATACTGGTAAAATAACAAAAGAAATATCCCGCGGTCGGCTGCCCGCGAGATATTTTTACGTGTTTTCGTTGGCGTAACGCTTGATCGCCTCGAAGGAGAAGTCGCTGATGGCGTGCTCGAGCTTGCAGGCGTCCTCGGAGGCGGTGTCGGGATCGACCCCCAGCCGAATGAGGAACTGCGTGAGCAACGTGTGCCGCTCATAGATCTTGTTCGCGACGGTAAGCCCGTCCTCGGTGAGGACGATGAAGCCGTCCTTATCCACCGTGATGAAGCCGCCGCTCCTCAGCAGGCCGACCGCGCGGCTGACGCTGGGCTTGGAATACCCCATATACTCGCTGATGTCGATGGCGCGCACAGCGGGATTTTTTTTGCTCAGGACGAGGATGGTCTCGAGATACATTTCGCCCGATTCCTGCAGATGCATCGTGATGCTCTCCTTTGACTGTCGTTAGTTCTATTATAGGCAACTGTTGCAAAAAATGCAAGGGTCACTTTACCAGATCCTTGATGACCTCGCCGGCAATGATCAACCCGACCACCGAGGGGACGAAGGCGTTGCTGCCGGGGGTGGGTTTGGCGCGCTGTTGCTGCGGGCGGGTGTCACTCTGCTCGGCGGGCTCGTCGGCGACCGCACCGAGCGGGGTGATCGGTTCCTCCTCGGAATATACCACCTTGAGATGGCGGATGCCGCGCTTTTTAAGCTCCTTGCGCATCACGCGGGCGAGGGGGCACACCGCCGTTTCGGTGATGTCTGCGACGCGAAAGGCGGTGGGATCGAGCTTGTTGCCCGCGCCCATCGAGCTGATGAGCGGCACGCCCGCCGTCGCCGCGCCCTCGGTGAGTGCGAGCTTGCCCGCGACGGTGTCGATGGCATCGACGATGTAGTCGTATTGAGTGAGGTCAAATTCGCCCGCCGTCTGCGGCAGATAGAAGGTGCGGTGGGTGACCACCGTCGCGGCGGGGTTGATGGCGGCGACACGCGCCGCGGCGACATCAACCTTATACTGCCCGACGGTGTCGTGGGTGGCGAGGATCTGGCGATTGATGTTGGAGAGCGCGACCTTGTCGTCGTCGATGAGGTGCAGGGTGCCGACGCCGCTGCGCGCGAGCGCCTCAACGGTGTAGCCGCCGACCCCGCCGATGCCGAACACCGCCACCTTAGCGCGTGCGAGCTTTTCCATCGCCGCTTCACCAAACAGCCGTGCCGTGCGGGAAAATTCTTCGCTCATCTCATCACCCCCGTGTCTAATATACATTATCATACCTATTTCCACGCTGTTTGTCAATCAAAAATAGTTGGTTAGTTTTTGCTAACTTCATCTTGACGAACACCGCATTTACGGGTAAAATAAGGGGTAGAAAGCGGAAAGGAGTTGGTGAGCGTGGAGCAGTATCGCGTGATGGGGATGACCTGCGCGGCGTGCAGTGCGCGGGTGGAAAAGGCGGTGTGCGCCGTCGACGGCGTGACCGCGTGCTCGGTGAGCCTGCTGACCAATTCTATGGGGGTCGAGGGCACTGCCTCGCCCGAGACGGTGATCGCCGCGGTCGCGCAGGCGGGGTACTCCGCGGCACTTAAAGGCGCACCCGCGGCGGACAAGCGCGAGGGCGATACGCTTACCGACCGTGAGACGCCTGCACTTGTGCGGCGGCTGATCGCGTCGCTTGTTTTTCTGTTGCCGCTGATGTATCTCTCGATGGGGAGTATGATGTGGGGCTGGCCGCTGCCCGCGGCGCTCGCCGATAACCACATCGCGCAGGGTCTTATCCAGCTTATCCTCACCGCTATCGTGCTGGTGATCAACCAGCGCTTCTTTATCAGCGGGGTGCGCAGTCTTTTGCACGGCTCGCCGAATATGGACACGCTGGTGTCTCTCGGCGCGGGCGCGGCGTTTGGCTACAGCACCTACGCGCTGTTTGCGATGATCTTTGCCGCGGGGCAGGGCGACCACGCCGCGGCGATGGACTATATGCACGAGTTCTATTTCGAGTCCGCGGCGATGATCCTCACCCTCATCACGGTGGGAAAGATGCTGGAGGCACGCTCTAAAGGACGCACCGCCGACGCTCTGCGCGGGCTGATGCGGCTTGCGCCCAAGACCGCCACGGTGATCAAGGATGGGGCGGAAACGATCGTGCCGATCGAGCGGGTGCAGATGGGAGATATCTTCGTCGTGCGCCCGGGTGAGACCGTGCCGGTGGACGGCACGGTGGTCGAGGGGGACAGCGCGGTGGATGAATCCGCGCTGACGGGTGAGAGCATCCCTGTCGACAAAGCTGTCGGCGACACTGTGTCCGCCGCGACCATCAACCGCTCGGGCTTCCTGCGCTGCCGCGCGACCCGTGTCGGGCAGGATACCACGCTATCGCAGATTATCAAGATTATGGAAGATGCGGCGGCGACCAAGGCACCGATCGCCAAGATCGCCGATAAGGTGTCGGGCGTGTTTGTCCCGACGGTTATCGCCATCGCGGCGGTGACGGCGGTCGTATGGTTGCTCATCGGGCAGACCGCGGGCTTTGCGCTCGCGCGCGGTATCTCGGTGCTGGTCATCAGCTGCCCTTGTGCGTTGGGGCTCGCCACCCCCGTCGCCATTATGGTCGGCAGCGGTGTCGGCGCGCGCCACGGGGTGCTGTTCAAGACCGCTGCCTCGCTCGAACAAGCAGGGCTGACCAAGATCGTCGCATTGGATAAGACCGGCACCATCACCAAGGGTGAGCCGACGGTGACCGACATTCTACCCGTCACGGGAAATGAGAACGACCTGCTTGCGGCGGCTTACGCACTTGAGCACAAGAGTGAGCATCCGCTCGCGGGGGCGATCTGCCGCCGCGCTGAGGCGCAAGGGCTGACCCCTACCGCGGTGGAGACATTTCGCATCCTGCCCGGCAACGGGCTGACAGCGATGCTGGATGGCAAGTCGCTCGTCGGCGGCAACCGTGCTTTTATCGGTGAGCACACCTCCGTTCCCGCGATGGTGGAGGACACCGCCGCCCGTCTGGCAGAGGAGGGGAAGACACCCTTGTTCTTTGCCCTCGACGGTGACTTGCTCGGCGTCATCGCCGTCGCCGACGTGCTCAAGGAAGACAGCCCCGCCGCCATCGCCGAATTGCGGCGGATGGGCATTCGTGTGGTGATGCTGACAGGCGATAACGAGCGCACTGCGCGGGCGATCGGGCAAAAAGCGGGGGTTGACGAGGTGATCGCCGACGTGCTGCCCGACGGTAAGGAGGCGGTCATCCGCCGCCTGATGCAGGAGGGCAAGACCGCGATGGTCGGCGACGGCATCAACGATGCGCCCGCCCTCACCCGCGCGGATGTCGGCATCGCGATCGGTGCGGGTACGGACGTCGCGATCGACGCGGCGGATGTCGTGCTGATGCACAGCCGCCTGACCGATGTCGCCGCGGCGATTCGCCTGAGCCGTGCCACCATCCGCAACAT
>JAZSHK010000090.1:0-3217 GCA_045533185.1 Acutalibacteraceae bacterium
TGCATCGCGGTGCTTTTGGTGACAAAACAAGTCTTATTTCGCCAGCTGCTTCTTCGCAACGACAGCGCCGCACAGCGCGATGAGCGCGACGGCGGACAGCACGACGACGGTGTTGTCGCCGGTCTCGGGAGACTCGTCCTCGTCGTTAACGATGACGGGCTCGGTCTTGACACCGTCGTAGTTCGCGGTGATGACGATGGTCGCGAGCGGGATGATCTCGATCTCGGGATCGGTCAGCGAGAACGCGCCGAGGACCTTGTAGTCCACATCCTTGACAGCGACGGTGCCGTCGGCCTTGTAGATGACCCAGCCGTCGAAGTCGCCCTTGGACTCGTCAGCCTTCACCTTGATCTTGTTGCCGTCGACAACGATGCTTTCGGTGACGTTGTCGGGGGTGGTGCCGGCAGGGGCGTCCTTGTGACCGTTACCGTCGACAACGACGACCTTGAAATACACCGTGCCGCCGGCACTCTTCGCCGCGAATACCGGAACGGACAAGCCAAGGATCAAAACCAGAGTTAAAACCAGTGCAAGAATCTTTTTCATTTTGTCATACCTCCATAGAAATTTTGTCTATGCAAAACTAGTATAGCACATAAAAGCCAAATTGCAAACACTTTTTTTCTGATTACGCGAAAAATTTTCGTGTTGAGGGGCCGGGGTTGCATTTTTTCGACAAATTTGGTATACTTTTTGTGCCTGACGGCACAAAGAAAGGTCGTGTCATAATGGAAAAGATCGCCAGCTTTCAGATCAATCACGATACCCTGCTGCCGGGGATGTACGTCTCCCGCGTGGATGGGGACGTCATCACCTACGACGTGCGCTTCGTGCGCCCGAACACCCCGCCCTATCTCCCGACGGCGGCGATGCACACCATCGAGCATCTCGTCGCGACCTACGTGCGCAACAGCGCGCTGGGGGACGGCATTATCTACTTCGGGCCGATGGGCTGTCGCACGGGGTTTTATTTCCTCACCCGCGGCATCGATCACGCGGATGCGATCGCACTGATGCGCGAGGCAATGGCGTTCACCGCCGCCTTTGAGGGGGATATCCCCGGTGCATCGCAGGTGGAGTGCGGCAACTGGCTCGAGCACGATCTGCCCGAGGCGAAACGACTGGCGGCGGCACAGGCCGCGGTGCTGGAAGGATATGCCGTTGAGCGCTTGGAATACCCGAAATGATGGAAATTCCCCTCGGCATAATCGCTAAAAACAGTCGAAGATTTTGTGAACAAGAGCCAAACATCCGCCGAAAGCATTGCCTTTTGGCGGATTTAATAGTATAATGTGCAAGAGGTTACAGATTTGTAATCTTTTTTTGTGGAACGAAACCGACTGCGTGCAACGCGTTCGGCGGGCGTTTGTCTGCCGAACGCGCGCGTGCTCCGCGGGGCGTTTGCGCCCTGACGGAACGGCATAAAGGAGGCCTATGTTTGTCTGAAAATCGGAAGAAGGTGCCGAAAAAATCGGCGGATATAAAAAAGAATAAAAACGCATTTCTGACCAAATTGGCGGCGGCCAATGAGGCGGTGTACCGCTTTCATTACGGGCTGGGTATGCAGGCGTTGCGCAGGCTGCACCGCACCCGCCGCACTCTCGTCACGGCGACCGCGCCGCTTCGTCGGCGGCTGACGCTGCTGTGGCGGCGGACGGTCACCCGCCGTGTGCGTCGCCTCGGCCGCGCGTGGAAGTTTTTCCTTGCGGGCTTTCCCGCTGCGGGGCGCGAGCTTGCCGCCGCGGCGAAGCATGGCGTATTTTCCGTGTTCCCGTGCTTCGGCAGTTTGGTCGTGCGCGCTTATCGCCGCCACCGGTCGCAGCTCACCAAGGCGTGGGTGTTTGTCGGTCCCGCGGCCGCGCTCGTTGTGCTTTGCGTCACCGTCGGCGCGTGGGTGAACACGAAGTTTTGTCTGGAGCTTACCTATCGCGGCGAGTCGCTCGGCTATATCGACAACGCCATCGTGTATAACGAGGCGGCGGGGATGGCGACCGACCGTGTGGTCAACGTGGATAACTCCTTCTCGGTCGAGGCGTCCCCTAAGTTCGCCATCGCCATCAAGGGGGATAACGCCGTGATGGATAACGGCGAATTGTGCGACGCGATCCTGCGCACGGCGGGCGATTCGATCGCCGAGGCGACGGGTCTGTACGTGGACGGTGCGTTCGTCGGCGCGATGGAGTCCTCCACCGAGCTTACCGCCGTGCTCGACAGCATCAAGGACGGCCGCTACGATAAAAACGATTCCGCTCAGCGCGCGGAGTTTATTCAGGATGTCAAGACGGTCGAGGGTTTGTTCCCCGCGGCGTCCGTCACCGATAAGGCCGCCCTCAAGGCGAAGCTCATTTCCGAGGCGGTGGTCAAGAAGACCTACACCGTGCAGGCGGGCGATACGCTGAGCACCATCGCGGTGTGCAACAATATGACCACCGCCCAGCTGCGGGCGATGAACCCTGCGTTTGCCAACACCGATATCGTGCGTGTCGGCGACGAGCTGGTGGTGCAGAAGCCGCAGGCGTTCCTGCAGGTGAAGGTCATCAAGACCGTTCAGTATACCGAGAAGATCAATTACAAGACGGTCTATACCAACAACACCGCGCGCCCCGTCACCTGGTCGGTCGTCAAGACCAAGGGGCAGGAGGGCAGTCAGGACATCGTCGCCGAGGTGACCTATATCGACGGTGTCGAGACCTCCCGCAAGACGGTGTCCAAGACGGTCACGAAGCAGCCGGTCACCAAGGTCGTTGAGCGCGGAACCAAGCCGGTGTATGCGAGCGGCAGTGAGGTCGTGGTCGGTGACGGCGTGACCAAGGGACAGATGTCCTGGCCGGTGCCGATCTGCAGCAATATGTCCCGCGGCTGGAAGACCGGTCACTACGCGCTGGATATCGCGAACGGCCCCGTTACGGTGCGCAACAAGCCCGCCTGTGCCGCGGACGGCGGTACGGTTACGTTTGCGGGCTATAACGGCGGCTACGGCTACTGCGTCAAGATTCAGCACGCCAACGGTTTGTCGACGCTGTACGCTCACCTCAATTCCATCAAGGTGGTGAAGGGGCAGACTGTGTCCCGCAATCAGACCATCGGTCTGATCGGCTCGACAGGCAATTCATCCGGTCCGCACCTGCACTTCGAGGTGCTCAAGAACGGCGTGCGCGTCAATCCCCTGCGCTACGTCACCCCCGGCAAGATCTACCGTTAACAGCCAAACGAATCC
>JAZSHK010000083.1:0-3893 GCA_045533185.1 Acutalibacteraceae bacterium
TCACCAAAATGTGACAGATACTACCCGCAAGCGGCGGCTCGGATGAGCCGCCGCTTATGTTTGTGGCGACATTGTGAATTTTTCTGTCGAAGTCTTGCGTCGGGCGAAAAAATGTGCTACACTAATAATAATTATGATTAAAGGAGGGAGAACGATGGCGCAATATACTTGGAACGCGGCCGCTCTGCGCGGCGTGTTTGCACTGCCGAACGCGGTCGCGGACGACTGTCTGTCGCTCGCGAGCGCAGAACAGCTGCGCGTGCTTATTTGGTTCTCCCGCCACCAGTCGTGGGATGCCGCCGCCTGCGCCGCGCAGATGGGGCTATCCGCCGACGAGTGCG
Source organism: Acutalibacteraceae bacterium (assembly GCA_045533185.1). Classification (GTDB taxonomy): domain Bacteria; phylum Bacillota; class Clostridia; order Oscillospirales; family Acutalibacteraceae; genus UBA5905. The sequence continues at coordinate 342 of JAZSHK010000083.1, forward strand.
AACGCTGTCTGCAATTCTGGGTGGACAAGGGCATCCTTGCCACCGACAGCGCGCCCGTACCGAAAGCGCGTCCCGCGGCGGTCAAACCGCTGCTCAAGGAAGTGGTGGAATTCCAAAAAACGGACCCCACCTTCTCCACGTTGGTGGATGAAGCCTCTGCTAAACTCGGCAAGGCCATCACCCACGGCGACACGGCGACGTTGCTGTATCTGTATAACACCGTCGGCCTGCCGATGGAGGTCATTCTGATGGAGATCGTCTACGCGGTATCCATCGGCAAGGGCAATATGCACTACGTCGAAACGATTGCCCTCAACTGGTATGACCAAGACATTGCCACCGTTCCCGCGGTCGACGAGCATATCCGCCATCTGGATGCCTGCCGCAAAGCGGGAGAGAAGATCGAAAAGCTGCTCGACGCGCCCCGCCCGCTCGGCGCAACACAACAGCAGATGGCGGAGCGTTGGCTGCATCAATGGCAGTTCTCTGACGAGATGCTGCTTAAAGCCGCGGACATCACTCACGACAAGATCAAGAAGATGACACCTGCGTTCTATTCCTATATGGATAAGATCCTCGAGCGGTGGTTTGCCGAGGGCATCGACCGCCCCGACAAGATCCCCGCTCCCAAGCCCGCCAAGAAAAAGGGCGCCGCCGCGACCAACCCTGAGGTAAGCAGTCTGCATCTCGAGGAATTCGAGAAAGATCTGCTGCGGTACCGCCCGAAGTTTAACAAAACGGAGAAATAATCAAACCACAGGAGGCACCCTATGGCCTACGATCCGCAAGTGGTGCAAGCCGCGCGCGAACGTCTGGAACAGCGCCGACAGAAGGCGATCAACGACGCCGCGGAACTACGCACCCGCTTTCATAACCAAATTCCCCGCGTTCAGGAGATCGAGCGGGAGCTGACGTCTGCGTTGCCCGAGGTTACCCGCGCCATTCTCAGCGGGGACAGCGAGCAGAAAATCATCCTTATTCAGCAAAACAACCTACGCTTGCAGGAAGAGCTGTCCGGCTTGCTGCACAAGGCGGGCTATGAGCAAAACAATCTCGAGCCGCAATACACTTGTCCGCTCTGCGAGGATACGGGTTATGCCGACGGCAAGGTGTGCGTCTGCTACCAGCAGTTGTTGCGCGAAGAAGCCAGCCGTCGTCTGTCCAGCCTGTCCGCGATGAAGCTGACCGACTTCGATGAGATGTCCCTCTCCTATTACAGCGACACGGTCGACCCGCGGCTCGGCATCTCTCCCCGCGAGCAGATGCAGGATATTCTCAACTACTGCCGCAACTACGCCCGCGCGTTCACCCCGAATGCACCGAGCCTGCTGCTCAGCGGTGCAACGGGCACGGGCAAGACCCATCTCTCCCTCGCGATTGCCAAGCAGGTAACCGAACAGGGCTACAATGTAATCTACGGCTCCGTACAGCCGTTGCTGCGCAAACTGGAGAGCGAGCATTTCGGTCGATCCGAAGGGGACAGCGAAGCACAACTTATCAGTTGCGACCTGCTCATCCTCGACGATCTCGGGATGGAATTTGACAGCCCCTTCAGTCGGGTAAGTCTCTACAACATCCTCAACGCCCGCCTGCTGGAGGGTAAGCCCACCGTCATCAGCACCAATCTCAGCCACTCCGCGATCAAAGAGCACTACGGCGAGCAGATCGCCAGTCGCATCACGGGCGGGTTTGAGCCGCTGCTGTGTGTCGGGGACGACATCCGCCAGCTCATCCGTCAACGTAAACTGAAATAACCTCGGGAGGTTTTCTTTATGGCTAAAATTTGTTTAGGTTGCTTAAATCCGCTGCCCGACGGGGACGAGGTCTGCCGCATCTGTGGCTTCTCTGCCGACACCAAAAATCCCGCCAACGCCCTGCCGATCGCGGCAGAGCTGCAGGGGCACTATGCCGTCGGCCGTCTGGTGCACGAGGGTAGCGACAGCCTGTTCTACCTCGGCTACGACAAGGCCCTCAAGGAGCCCTGCTTCATTCAGGAATATTGCCCCTCGACCCTGTGCGAGCGCGCCGAGGACGGGCAGCTCGCCCCGCTCGGCGGCTGTGAGAACGTCTATGCGGACTATCAGAAGCAGTTCCATACGCTGATGCGCGGTCTTGCGCGCGCGAAGGATCTGCCCAACGTCATCCCCGTCTACGACATCTTTGAGGAGAACGGCACCTGCTACGCCGTGTCCGACTACTGCGCGGGCGAAACGCTGACCAAGAAGATCGAGCGCGCGGGCGGACGCATCCCGTGGCAGGAGGCGCGTCCCTTGTTTATGTCGCTGATGACCAGCGTCGAGCAGCTCGCCGGCACCGGCATCCACCATCTCGCCATCTGCCCCGACAACATCCTCATCGGTGAGGACGGCAAGCCGCATCTGCGCGGCTTCTCCATCACCGCCGCCCGTCGGGTGGGCAGCGATCTGCAGCCCCGTCTGGCGACCGGCTATGCCGCCCCCGAGCAGTATGAGTTCGATCAGCTCGTCGACGAGGCGACCGACGTCTACGGTCTCGCGGCGACGGTGTTCCGCACCGTCACGGGCAACGAGCCCCCCGCGGGCAACAACCGTGCGGAGGACTCCGACGACCTGTTTATGTCCGCGGAGATTGCCGAGGAGCTGACTCAGCAGGTGTGCGTAGCGCTGTTCAACGCCCTGCAGGTCAACCCCGAGGACCGCACCGCCAAGGTGGAGAAGTTCCACCGCCAGATCTCGATGGAGCCGAACGTCTCCGCCCTGCTCGACGAGGACGACGCGCCCGCCCAAAAGAAATCCAAGATGAGCAAGCAGACCCGCACGATGCTCATCATCTTCGGTTCGGTGCTCGCGGCACTGCTCGTCGTGCTGGCGATCGTGCTGCTCCTGCTCAAGCCCTTCGGCGACGGCGGCGACACGAGCGAGCCGCCCGTCAGCCTGCCCGACTACGTTACCACCACCACGACCACAAAGCCGCCTGTGAAATATTCTATCCCCAATCTGCTGGATAAGAATTTCTACGAGGTGCGCAACGAAAAGACCAACGGCGAGTTCGTCATCGTCAATGAGAAGCAGGAGCACAACGACAAGCCCGCGGGCACCATCCTCTCGCAGGATCCCGAGCCCGGCACCAGCGTCGATAAGGGCGCGACCATCACCGTCATCATCAGCAGCGGCCCCGACGATAAGGTCACGCTGATGGATCTGGCGAACGGTAAGTGGACCGAGGAGCAGGCCCGAATTATGCTGGAAACGATGGGGCTTAAGGTCACCGTCGACCAGCTTCTGGTCTCCGATCTGCCGTACGGCTACGTGGAAAGCATGGAGCCCGCTGCCGGCTCGACCGTCAAGAAGGGCGACACCGTCACCCTGCGTGTCAGCTACGTCGAGGACACCGACGAGGAAGACCCCACCGTCTCGGATGAGCAGCCCGAGGACCCCGTCTCCGACGACAACGAATCCGACATCGGCGGCACCCTCGAATAAACGAACAAAAGAACCGCGTGAACGAATACCGTTCACCCGGCTCCTTTTGGCTTTTCTTTACGTATTATCTCCCTAGAGATTCAACCGGAAC
>JAZSHK010000029.1:0-25155 GCA_045533185.1 Acutalibacteraceae bacterium
ATGGCGAGGACTGAGGGAGAGATAACGAAACCACCCCTCCGTCTTTTTGCCTACGGCAAAAATCCACCTCCCCTGGCAAGGGGAGGCGAGTGATCGCTCCGCTCTTTTATCTTCCCCCAGTAGAACTGGGGGTTTATTCCCACGCCTAAAGGCACCAACATGAAAGAAGGACGCAGTGACTGCGTCCTTCTTTCTTAAACCGTTATCGGCTCCTTGTTCACTTGTGCATTGACCTCTTCGGGGCGCTTGAAGGTCGGGACGATCTCGTGCATCACCCGCACGACCTCGTCGGGGCTCTCCAACGCCAGCACATCGCGCAGACGCCGCAGCTTGTCCTGCATCTCCTGATGGGAGATCGGCTCCTGCTGCTCGATGAAGATCTTATGATTCTTCGTCGCGGTGAGGTGCTCGCTCTTCATCAGCAACTCTTCATACAGCTTTTCGCCCGGGCGCAGACCCGTTTCAATGATGTCGATGTCCTGATAGGGCGTATAGCCCGCCAGACGCACCAGATTCTCCGCCAAGGAGAGGATCTTCACCGGCTCGCCCATATCCAGCACAAACACCTGCGAGCAGTCGGCGATTGCGCCTGCCTGCATCACGAGCTGTGCCGCCTCGGGGATGGTCATAAAGTAGCGGATGATGCGGCGGTCGGTGACAGTGATCGGGCCGCCGTGCGCGAGCTGCTGCTTAAACAGCGGGATGACCGAGCCGTTAGAGCCGAGCACATTGCCGAAACGCACCGCCACATACTTGGTCTTTGCGCTGTCCTGCATACTCTGCATAATCATCTCGCACAAACGCTTGCTCGCCCCCATCACGTTGGTGGGGTTGACCGCCTTGTCGGTGGAGATGAGGATAAACTTATCCGCGCCGTAGACATTCGCCGCCTTCGCCACGTTGTAGGTGCCGAAGACGTTGTTCTTGATCGCCTCTTCGGGACAGTCCTCCATCAGCGGCACGTGCTTGTGCGCCGCCGCGTGAAACACGATCTGCGGACGGTATTTGCGGAACAGGTAGTTGACCTTATCCGTATCACGCACAGACGCGATCTCAATATGCAGCTCCAGCTTGGGATACTCTCGGTAGAGCTCCTGCTGGACCTCATAGGCGTTGTTTTCATAAATATCGACGATGATAAGTCGGCGGGGATCGTGTGCCGCGATCTGTCGGCAAAGCTCCGAGCCGATCGAGCCACCGCCGCCCGTGACCATCACGGTCTTGTCGGTAAGGAAATCATAGATCTCCTCATTATCGAAAAAAATTGCCTCTCGGCCAAGCAGATCCTCCGGCGAAACATCGCGGATATTGCCGAAAAGACCGGGGCCGCTTTGATCCAGCAGCTCACTCACCTGCGGAAGAATACGCACGCGGCACTTCGTCTGGCTGCAAAGCTGCAACACGCGACGACGACCCTCGTCATCCAGTGAGGGGATCGCCACAACGATCTCCTTGACCTTAGAGCCCTCCAGCAGCACCGCCATCTGATCAATGCTGCCGAGCACGGGGACACCGTGGATCACGGTGTTATGCTTCATTGTGTTATCGTCAAAAAAGCCGACAACGCGGTTGTGCGAGCTGCTGTTGCGCAGGATCTCATCCGCCAGCGAAACGCCCGCGTCCCCCGCGCCGACGATCACCATCTCAGTCGCCTGTCGCGACTTATAGGCGCGCAGCAACGCCATCTGACGCATATAGCGGTACGCAAAACGGAACAGCCACATACCGATCAGCGCCATCATCACCGCAAACAGCATAAACCGACCGGAATAATGCATTTCACGCGGAATGACATAGCTGTCTAATGCAAAATACAGCAAAAAGCCGCAGGACATCGCCAAAAACTGCATCAGATATTCTTTTCCGTCTGCATAGCGCCACAGGCTGTCATAACAACGGAACATCACCAAAAACAGTCCGCAGCTGACGACCACGGTGACCCAATGCAGCAAATAGATCTCACCGGGCAAGTCGAAGCGTTGACGGAACAACAGCCAGGAAACCACAAACATCACCGAGATGATTAAAATATCCACCACCAGCAACAGTCCACGACGCAGATGTGTCCGATCTATAGGTTTTGAGGTCGACGCGTTACTCAAAAAAATCCCTCCAACGGCAAAATGGGTTGCGGGGGTAAAAGCAATGCGGGGCCGATCTGCTCAGCGTGGGCAACCCAGCGCCTGCCGAGCGATTTGCGACGAAGGCGCTTATACGCCTCTCCCAGATTCGGCCGGCGACGGTCAATATGATGCATATCCGAGCCGAAAACCAGCCGCTTAGGCTGTGGCAGCCAACGCCGCAGGGCGCGAAAGGCTGCCGCATCCAGAAAGGGCTCTCCGTTGAGCTGAACGGAAATGCCGGGGAAATCCATCATCGATGCGATCTTATTGCGGGAATACCAAGCCATATAGCGATCCACGTGCGCCAGAATGACATCCAGCCGTTGACCGAGCGCGATGTTTTCTATCTCTTCGTACACCCAATTTTCGGGCGGCATAAAGGGCAGCTCGATCAGGATACGGCTCGTCCCCTGAATACACAGGTCACGCAGATCCAGCCTTGAAAGTCCTTTTTGCAGCAGCACCTCCGCGCCGAGGACAAGCGTCATTCCTTCGGGAATATGCCCCTCCAAGCGCTGTGCCGCCTGCGCGCGTCGTTGTAAAAACGAAGCGATCGTCTCCTCACTGCGATAGAAATGCGGGGTCGCCACGACCGTGTGCACGCCCTGTGCAGCCGATGCGGACAGCATCGCCGCCGCCTCGTTCACGTCGACCGCTCCGTCATCCATCGCGGGCAGACAATGACTGTGAAAATCAATCATCGCTCTTCTGCCGACGGCCGTATTCGTAGTTGTACGACCGATAATACCGCATGTTGTCATAGCGCATATAGTTCGAGCCTTCGGCGCGAACATCCGTCACCACAACACCGAGCATTGTGGCATCGATCCGCTTAATTGCCTCGATGCACTCATCCAGCTCGTCGTAGGTCGTCTGCTTCTGACGGGCAACCAGCACAACGCCCGCGGACTGCGGCGCGATCACCAGCGCATCCGCCACCACGCCGAGCGGCGGCGAGTCGATAAACACATAATCGTAATGCTCCTCTGCCTGTGCGAGCAATTTCTTCATCCGCTCGGAGCCAAGCAGCTCAGACGGGTTCGGCGGAATGGAGCCGGACGGGATCAGATCAAGGTTCGGAGCGACGTCGTGCTGGATGCACTCCTCTGTTTTATTCAGATTGCCGAGTATCTTGGAGAGCCCCAACGTCTTGCTGACGCGGAAATTGCGATGCAGCACAGGCTTACGCATATCGGCATCGATGAGCAGCACCTTCGCACCCGTCTGCGCCATCACGATCGCCAGATTGGAGCAGAGCGTCGACTTACCGGCGCTCGGCTCCGCACTGGAAAATACAACAACCTTGCTGTTCGCATTCGCGAGGGTGAACAGCAGGTTCGTGCGGATCATTTTATAGGCTTCCGCCACACGGAAGGCCACACTGCGGTTGGAATAGCCGGTCTTGCCGGGGATGTAAGATTTATTTTCCTGCGACATTCTTCTTCTCCCCTTTCTTATCGGGCTGCAGGCTGGGAACCTCGCCGAGCACCGTCACATTGAGGCGGCGCTTGATCTCCCGCTCGCCGGTGACGGTGTTGTCCAGCATATAGATGACCAGCACGATTGCACAAGCCAGCACCATACCGATAACACCGCCGAGAACGACATTCTTCGTCACATTCGGTCCGACCTTCGAGCCGGGCTTCGCTTCATCGCCCATCGGCTTGATCGTACCCATCTCCATCACTTCTTTAAGCTGTACGGGAGCGACTGCTGCATAGGCATCGCAGATCGCCTTGGACAGATCGGGATCGGTGGTGGTGGCGGTGATTCTGAGCATCGCGGTCTCATCCACCGAGCTCATCGATACCGCGCCCTTGATCGCGCCGTTCGTCATCACGTAGCCGGCACCCTGCTCACGCAGCTGCGCGGCGACCTTGCTCGTAATATCGTCGTGCTTGAGGATGACGATATACTCATTGACCAACACCTGCGAGGCGGAGAGACCGCCCGTCGAAGCGCCTTGAGCAGAACTAAGGTCCGTATAGTTACTGACATACATCTGCATTTCCGAACGGTAGGTGCTCTTGACAAACAGCTTGGCATACAAGCCGAAAGCCAGTGCCAATACAACAGCGGACAGAATGATCCACTTGATTTTGCTCAACAGCGCGGAAACGATCGCGCGAATATCCAATTCCTGCATAATAACCCCTTTTTCCTATGTATTCTGTGAACATGCTGTTGAAAATTCCCCTGTATGCTCACAGATGAGCATACAAAACCCAATCATAAATATTATAGCCCTTTATTCCAAGTGTGTCAACCTCGATTTAACGGAAAATATTTTCATACGCCCCTTTTATTTTTTGACGGCCTATGGTATCATATAATAAAACCCACCCTTAGAAAGGAGGCGCGTCAATATGATCCGTCAACCAATGCGGTCAAAGCGACTGCTGCATCACCTGATGGCACTGGATCGCACCGATCAGACCGTGCAGATCGAAGAGATCCCCATCGCCTGCTCCCGTCTGCCTGCGGCGTTTCACGGCGCGCGGGTCGCGGTCGTGGCGGACGTGCATTTCCCCGACGCGCTGCTGTCCATCCCCGCGCTGGTCGACTGCGTTGAAGCGCAGAAGCCTGACGCGATCTTCCTGCCGGGTGACCTGACCAACAGCTACACCTTCTTCGACGAAGTCCGACTGGCAAAACTGGCAAAGGCGCTGAGCGCGATCGCGCCCTGCTACGCCGTCGCGGGCAACCATGAGATGCGCCTCGGCCGCGAGGAACGCTACGGTACGATCCTTAAGCGCAACGGCGTGCACTATCTGTGCGACAGCTACGCCGATTGGTCGATGAAGGGCGAAACGATCCGTCTGTTCGGTGCCGCGCACAAGCGTCCCGCCCCACTCGCCGTTGACGGACAGCCCTCCATCGTCATCACGCACAAGCCCGACCGCTTCACCTACTATTGCCGCGCGCGCTGGGAGCTGGTGGTGTGCGGACACGCCCACGGCGGGCAGATGCGGTTCGGTGAACACTCACTCTACGCACCGGGCCAAGGCTTCTTCCCCGCCTACACGGGCGGGGTGTACACGGCCGATGGCACCGTAATGGTGGTCAGCCGCGGGCTCGGCAACAGCTCAATTCCATGGCGGGTGAGCAACCGCCCACACCTTCCTATTCTCGTTTTACAACCAAAGTGATCGCCCCCACTTCGATTGGCGTATAATACCACAATACACTCAAGACATATCTCATCCCCGATGCTGCATAGAATGGCGTCGGGGGTGTTTATTTATGCCAAAAATCCAATGGAAGAAGCTCATTATTTGCCTGGTAATCCCACTCGCGGTCGGCGGAATATCCGCGCTGCTGACAATGGACGCGATGAGGGACTTTTCCTCGCTCAAGCAACCGCCGCTGTCTCCGCCCGCGTGGCTGTTCCCTGTGGCGTGGACGATCCTCTACCTGCTGATGGGACTCGCAAGCTACCTCGTCGCTGTCAGCAGCGCGCGGCGCACGGAGATAAGCTCCGCACTGACCGTCTACGGCCTGCAATTGGCGGTCAACTTTCTGTGGTCGCCGATCTTCTTTAACTGGCAGGCCTATCTTGTCGCCTTTCTCTGGCTCATCCTCTTATGGGTGCTCATTTTTATCACCCTGCGCCGTTTCGCCGCCATCTCCCCACTCGCAGGCTGGCTGCTCGTTCCCTACCTCATTTGGGTGACCTTCGCGGGGTATCTCAATCTCGGCATTTATCTTTTGAATTGATCGCGTGCGCATAGGGTGAGCAGTCAAACCCAAACTCCGTTTTGGAGAAGCGAAAACTTTTAGGAATACTGCTCCATTTGATTGCCAGTTTAATTAAACTACAATTTTTCGTAAATGTCTTGGAGATTTCAAAACAGTTTGGTCATTTCAAAACAAATACTTAAAAACTTTCACAAAAAAACGCTTGCATTTTCTAACACAGCGTGCTATACTAACAATAGCGTAATAGTAAAGTAGACAAAGGAGTGGGGCGACCCGCTCCTTTGTCGTTGTCAAGCGAAAGGCAGGTTTGTGTATGGCAAAAGGCAATAACACACATCTCGGCGGCATCCCCACCAGAGTGGCACCGCTCGTTGAGCCGCTGACCGAGGAGTTCGGTCTGCTGCTGTGGGATATCCGCTTCGTCAAAGAGGGTGCGACGTGGATCTTGCGGGTGATCATCGACCGCGAGGACGCGCCCGTGTCCATCAACGACTGCGTCGACGTTTCCCGTCGGCTGAGCCCCCTGCTCGACGAGGCCGGCCCCATCGAGCAGTCCTATTGCCTGGAGGTCACCTCCCCCGGCGCTGACCGCGAGCTTGTCCGCGACGAGCATTTCGTGTATTACGAGGGCTATCCCGTCAACGTCAAGCTGTACAGCCCCGACGAAAACGGACAGAAGGAGATCGCCGGCATCCTCACGGCATACGCCGACGGCAAACTGACACTCACGCTCGAGGACGGCACCGAGCGCGTATTCGGCAAGAAGGAATACGCCGCCGTGCACGCCATCGACGAATGGGACGAGGAAGAATAACACAGTAATTTAAGACCGATAACGGTCTGTGGAGGGAATAACAATGACGAATAAGGAAATTACGGAATTTTTCGAAGCACTGAAATTGCTGGCGAAAGAAAAAGGCATCGACCCCGAATACCTCATCGAGCGCATTCAGGCGGCGATCGTGGTCGCGGTGAAGAAGGACTTCGGCGGCAAGGAGAACATCTTTGTCACGATGAACCCCGAAACCAGCGAATTCTCCGTCAGCCTGCGTAAGACGGTGGTGGAAGAGGTCGAGGACCCCGATCTCGAGCTGACGCTGGATCAGGCCAAGCAGTACGACAAGCGTGCCAAGCTCGGCAAGGTCATCGACATTAAGCTCAAGACCAAGGAGTTCGGCCGCATCGCCGCCCAGTCCGCGAAGCACGTCATCCGTCAGGGCATCCGCGAGGCGGAGAAGAACCAGCAGGTGATGGAATTCCAGCGTCGCACGCAGGAGCTGGTCACCGCGCAGGTCGTGCGCGTTGATCCCCGCACGGGCGCCGCGACCATTCAGGTCGGTAAGGGCGAGACTGTCCTGCCCAAGAGCGAGCAGATGGAAAGCGATGTCATCAACGTCGGGGACCACATCAAGGTGTACGTCGTTGAGATCAAGGAGACCGAAAAGGGTCTGCGCGCACTCGTGTCCCGCACCCATCCCGGTCTGGTGACCCGTCTGTTTGAGAACGAGGTGCCCGAGATCTTCAACGGCATCGTCGAGATCAAGGCGGTGTCCCGTGAGGCGGGCTCCCGCACCAAGATGGCGGTGCTCTCCCACGACGAGAACGTCGACGCGATCGGCGCCTGCATCGGTCAGCGCGGTACCCGCGTGGCCAACATCGTCGAGGAGCTCGGCGGCGAGAAGATCGACATCGTCGAATACAGCGAGGATCCCGCGACCTTCATCGCGGCGGCGCTCGCTCCCGCCAAGGTGCTCTCGGTCGATATGGATCCCGACGGTGCCAAGGCCTGCCACGTCACCGTACCGGATGCACAGCTCTCCCTCGCTATCGGCAACAAGGGCCAGAACGCCCGCCTGGCGGTGAAGCTCACCGGCTGGAAGATCGACATCCGTCCCGAGAGCGGCTTCTACGGCGAAGACACCGAAGAAGACACGACCGAAGAATAATCCCGAGAGGTGATCCCAAATGGCACATATCAAGAAGATCCCGCTGCGCAAGTGCAGCGGCTGCGGCGAAATGAAGCCGAAAAAAGAGCTCATCCGCGTGGTGCGCAGTCCCGAGGGAGAGATCTCCCTTGACTTAAACGGACGTGCCGCGGGGCGGGGCGCCTATCTCTGCCCCAGCCTCGACTGCCTGCGCGTCGCGCGCAAGGCGCGGCGGTTCGAGCGGTCCTTCGAGTGTGCCATCCCCGAGGAGATCTACGACCGTATGGAACAGGAGCTGATGGACGGTGGAGAGTAAGGTGTTAGGTCTGCTCGGCATCGCCCGCCGCGCCGGTCACATCGCGATCGGCTTTGATGCGGTCAAGGCAGCCGTCACCGACGGACGCGCGCAGCTTGTCCTGCTCGCTGCCGACCGTTCGGCTAAGACCGAAAAGGAGCTGCGCTACGCCGCACAGGGAAGCTCCTGCCCCATTCGGGTACTTGCCGCCGATAAGGAGGCTCTCGCCCACGCACTCGGATTACAAAAGCCCGTTGCCGTCGCGGCCACCGATGACCGCGGCTTTGCCGCCGCGATGCAAAAGCATCTCGGCACCGATACAAAGGAGGATGTTGCCTTATGATGATTAAATACCGTGTAACGGATGTTGCCAAGGATTTCGGCGTTCCCAGTAAGGAGATCGTCGAGCTGCTGGCAAAGCACTTCCAGCCCGCGAAGAAGAGCGCCACCGCGCTCGAGGAGCACGAGCTGGACGTCATCTTTGAACACTACACTCAGAAGTTCAATACCGATAACCTCGACGCCTACTTCGCCACCGCGAACGACCGCAAGCCGAAGGAGGAGCCCCAGGTCGAGGAGAAGCCCGCCGCGGGCAAGCCTGCCGCTGCCGGCAAGGCCCCCGCACCCAAGACGGAGAAGCCGAAGGCTGCACCGCAGCCGAAGGTGCCGCAGGAGCGCCGCACCGTCGACACCCGCAAGCCGCAGATGCTGGCGTCCAACAAATATGACGAGAAATTCGACGTGATGGCGCAGACCTCCAACCGCGTGCGCGGTGACGGCGGCGCTGTCAAGAAGCAGAAGATCAACCAGAAATCCAAGCAGCAGTATAAGAAGCAGCGCCGCAAGGAGACCGAAGCGGAGCGTCTCAACCGCATCGAGATGGAGCGTAAAAAGAAGCAGGCGACCATTCAGGTCGGCGAGACCATCACGGTCGGCGAGCTGGCTCTGCGCCTCAAGGCGACCTCCGCCGAGGTCATCAAGAAGCTGATGATGCTCGGCGTGATGGCGTCGGTCAATCAGGAGATCGACTTCGACACCGCCTATCTGGTGGCAGAGGAATTCCATACCAAGGTAGAAAAAGAGGTCGTCGTCACCATCGAGGAGCGCATCATCGACGACAGTGAGGATGCCGACGATAACCTGCTGCCCCGCGATCCCGTCGTGGTGGTGATGGGTCACGTCGACCACGGTAAGACCTCCATCCTCGATGCTATCCGCAAGACCAGCGTCACCGCAGGCGAGGCGGGCGGCATCACCCAGCACATCGGTGCCTACCGTGTGCAGGCGAACGGCCAGTCCATCACCTTCCTCGACACCCCCGGTCACGCGGCGTTTACCTCGATGCGTGCGCGCGGTGCACAGGTGACGGATATTGCCATTCTGGTCGTCGCCGCGGACGACGGCATTATGCCGCAGACCATCGAGGCGATCAACCACGCCAAGGCCGCGGGGGTGTCCATCATCGTCGCGATCAATAAGATGGATAAGCCCACCGCCAACCCCGACCGCGTGATGCAGCAGCTCACCGAGCACGAGCTCGTGCCCGAGGAGTGGGGCGGCGACGTCATCTGCGTGCCGGTCTCCGCGCACACGGGTATGGGCATTGACGACCTGCTGGAGAACGTTCTGCTGGTCGCGGAGGTCAAGGAGCTTAAGGCGAATCCCGACCGCGCCGCCAAGGGTACGGTCATCGAGGCGCGTCTCGACAAGGGGCGCGGTCCCATCGCGACCGTGCTGGTGCAGAACGGTACTCTGCACGCGGGTGACGTGATCGTCGCGGGCACCGCGGTCGGCCGCGTACGTGCGATGACCGACGAGAACGGCAAGAAGCTCAACGAGGCCGGCCCGTCCGTGCCCGTCGAAATCATGGGTCTGGCTGAGGTACCCGCTTCGGGCGACATCTTCAACGCCGTCAGCGACGAGCGTCTCGCGCGCGAGCTGGTCGGGCAGCGCAAGACCGCCGCGAAGGAGGAGCTGTTCAGCCAGTATCAGAAGGTCACGCTGGATAACCTGTTCGATCAGATGCACGAGGGCGAGATGAAGGAGCTCAAGATCATCGTCAAGGCCGACGTGCAGGGCTCTGTCGAGGCGGTTACCCAGTCGCTGCAAAAGCTCACCAACGAAGAGGTGCGCGTGCGCGTCATCCACGGTGCGGTCGGCGCGGTGTCCGAGAGCGACGTGATGCTCGCGGATGCATCCAACGCCATCATTGTCGGCTTCAACGTCCGTCCCGATCCGCTCGCGCAGGTCGCCGCGGAGAACGCGGGCGTCGATATGCGCCTGTACCGCATCATCTACGACGCGATCGAAGAGATCGAGACCGCGATGAAGGGTATGCTCGCGCCCAAGACGCGCGAGGTGCTGCACGGCCGCGCGGAGGTCCGTCAGGTCTACCGTATCACGGGCGTCGGTCTGGTCGCGGGCTGCTACGTCGTCGACGGCAAGGTGTGCCGCAACGATCTCTTACGCATCGTGCGTGACGGCATCATCATCGGCGACGATAAGATGATCTCCCTCAAGCGCTTTAAGGATGACCAGAAAGAGGTCGCGCAGGGCTACGAGTGCGGTATCGGTCTGGAGAAATTCACCGACATTCAGGAAGGCGACATCTACGAGACGTATATTATCGAAGAATATAGAGATTAAACGGGGGCGATCCCCGTTTGATCTCTCCCTTTGAAACCAAAGGAGGGACGATTATGCCCAACTACCGAATGGATCGCACCGGCGAGGATATTATGCGGGAGCTTACCGCCATCCTGCGCACGGTCAAGGACCCCCGTGTCACCGGCTCGATGGTCAGCATCGTGCGGGTGGATGTCACACGGGATCTGTCCTACGCCACCGTCTATATCAGCTCGATGAGCGGCATTGACGCCGCCCGCGAAGCCGTTAAGGGGCTTAGATCCGCTGCCGGCTATATGCGGCGTGAACTGGGTATGGCACTCAAGCTGCGCCACACCCCCGAGCTGCGCTTCGTCGCGGACGATTCCATTGAATACAGCTCCAACATCGCCGCGATGATCAACAAAATCAGTAAACCGGAGGCTGCTGCCGATGACCAGGACGATTAACGAACAGGAAGCCGCCAAGCGATTGATGCAGGCGGACAACATCCTGCTGCTCGCGCATCAATACCCCGACGGCGACACCATTGGCTCCAGTTTTGCTCTGTGTCTGGCTCTGCAGACGCTGGGCAAGACCGTGCGTGTGCACTGCGGCGATGTCATCCCCGATAAGTACGACTATCTCTACGAGGATGTGCCGCAGCCGAGCTTTGAGCCCGATTTTATCTGCGCCGTTGACGTCGCGGATGTCAAGCTGCTCGGCGACACGACGGCACAGCAATACGGCGACAAAATCGATCTGTGCATCGACCACCACGCCACCAACACCGGCTACGCCGCTTCCACCTGCGTGGACAGCACCTGCGGTGCGGCGGCGATGGTCGTCTATCGCATCATCGGTCTGCTCGGCGTATCGCTGACCCCCGCGATCGCGCGGTGCGTCTACACCGGCATCGCCACCGACACGGGTTGCTTTAAGTACGCCAACGCGGGGGCACTCGCCCACCGCATCGCCGCCGACTGCATCGACGTCGGCATCCCCTACGAGATGATCAACCGCGTCAACTTCGACACCAAATCCCGCGCCCGCATCGAGCTCGAGCGGATGGCGCTCGACGGGATGCGCTTCTACCACGACGGGCGCGTGGCGGTGATGACCATTACCAACGAGATGGTGGAAAAGAGCCGCGCGGGAGAAAACGACCTCGAGGGTCTGCCGCCCATTCCTCGCCAGATCGAGGGCGTCTGGGTAGGCATTACCCTGCGCCAAAAGGCGGACGGAAACTATAAGATCAGCGTGCGCACCGGCACTCACGCCGATGCCGCCGCGATATGCGGGGTGCTTGGCGGCGGCGGACACGACCGTGCCGCCGGTTGCGCCGTTGACGGCACACACGAGGAAGCCACCGCCGCCATTCTGCAGGCGGTAGAGCAGGTCGTTGCCCGCATCACCACGGGGTAATAGGTAAACAATCACGCGGACGGGGTATCCCCGCCCGCGTATGCCGCTTATAGGAGTTTTATGTATGACACCGACCGACGGTATTCTACTTATCAATAAAGACAGCGAGATGACCTCGTTTCTGTGCTGTGCCATTCTGCGCCGTCTGCTCGGGGTGAAGAAGATCGGCCACGCGGGCACGCTCGATCCCAACGCGACGGGCGTTCTGCCGCTGCTGGTCGGGCGCGCCACCAAGGCGCTCGACCGCCTGCCCACGCAGGACAAGCGGTACACCGCCACGATGCGCTTTGGCGCGGTCAGCGACACGCTGGATATATGGGGCACCGTCGAGCAAACGGGCGCACCCATCCCCACCCGCGCGGCAATTGAAGCGGTACTGCCGTCCCTACGCGGCAATATTCTCCAAGTGCCGCCGATGACCTCGGCGCTCAAAAAGGACGGCGTGCGGCTGTATGAGCTCGCGCGACAGGGCATCGAGATCGAGCGCGAGGCGCGCCCGATTACCGTCTACTCCCTCGACATCGTCGCCTACGACGAGGAGAAGGGTGAATTGACGGTCGACTGCCACTGCTCCAAGGGCACCTACATCCGCTCGATCTGCGACGATCTCGGGCGGATGCTCGGCTGCGGCGCGGTGATGACCGCGCTGTGCCGCACGGCGGCTGCGGGCTACCCGCTCGATCAGTGCATCACCGTCGCCGAGGCAAAGGAGCGCGCACAAAACGGTACGCTGCAGGAGTGTATTCTGCCGATTGAAAGCGCTTTCATAGCCTATCCCGCCATCACCGTCACCGCCCCCCAGGCGACCCGTTTTTGCAACGGTGGCGCACTGGCTCTCGAGCGACTGCGCGCGCCTGTCAATGGGCTTACCCGCGTCTATTCGCCTGACGGGAGCTTCCTCGGATTGGGGTTGCCAACCGAGGGAGAATTGAAAGTGGACTACCTAGCACAACTCTGACTAACGAAAGGAGAGAACGGTATGACCGTCTACCATCTGCCGACCGATACCGACCGCATCCCCGCCGTGGAGAGGGCTGTTGCGCTCGGGCTGTTCGACGGAATGCACATCGGCCACCGCGCCGTGGTCGCCGAGGCGATCCGCGCGGGACGCGGTCACTGCGCGGTCTACACCTTCTCTCCCTCGACCTTAACGACCAAAGGCGATCTGTACCGCGTCACCACCGACGCACAGCAGACCGCCATTCTCGAACGTATGGGCGTGACCGAGATATTCGAAACGGATTTTACCGCCGTGTGCGACCTTTCACCCGAGCAATTTGTCGAGGATATTCTGCGAAACACCCTGCACGCGACCGCAGTCACCTGCGGGTTTAACTACCGCTTCGGCAAAGGTGGCATCGGCGATGCCGCCCTGCTCGAGCATCTGTGCGCCGCCCGCGGCATCGCGGTGACGGTCGTACCCGCGGTGGAGAGCAACGGGCAAGCCGTCAGCTCCACCGCCATCCGCTCGGCGCTCGCCGACGGCGATATGGCGACCGTTACGCGGATGATGAACCGTGGCTACTGCTTCGAGCTTCCCGTCGAACAGGGACAGCATCTCGGGCGGCGGCTCGGGATGCCGACCGTCAACCAAATTCTCCCCGCTGACCTTGCCCTGCCGCGCTTCGGCGTCTACGCCTCCTGCGTGGAGATAAACGGGCAGGTACATTACGGCGTGACCAACATCGGCGTGCGCCCCACCGTCGGCGCGGACGCCCCGCTCGCCGAGACCTGGATCGACGGCTTTGACGGCAACCTGTACGGGCAGACCGTCTGTGTCTATCCCGTCAAATTTCTGCGCGATGAGCGCACGTTTGATACATTGGAAGAATTAAAAGCACAAGTCGAGCAGGATGCCGCCAACGCGCGCGCCGTGTTCCACGGCGACGGTGACACGTCGATCAAGGCGGTGCTGTTTGACTTCGACGACACGCTGCATCTGCGCGACCACGCCTTTCGCGAGGCGTGCCACCGCTTTATTCGGCGGCACTATCCCGCACTGAATGACACCGAGCATCTGGCGCGCTATGAAGAAATGGTGTATTTCGACGACTACGGCTATCACCGCCCGTTGCCTTATCCGCCATTTATCGAAAAATTTCTTACACAATGGAGCGACGCCGTCTGTGATGCCACAGAAAACGCCTTGCAGGAATTCTTCCTTGATTTTGCCGCCAACAGCGTGCTGCTCGACGACGTTGCCGACACCCTGCGGGAGCTGCGCCGACGCGGCTACCTCATCGGGGTCATCACCAACGGCTACTCCTTCCTGCAGGATCACAAGCTCGGGTTTTCGGGCTTGCGGCCGCTTGTTGACATCACTCTCGTTGACCAAACAGAGCAAATAGCCAAGCCCCACGCCGAGATCTTCCGCCGTGCCGCGGCGCGGCTGGGCGTGCCGTGTGAGGCCTGCCTGTTCGTCGGCGACCACCCGATCAACGACGTCAGCGGCTCCCGCGCCGCGGGAATGGCGGCAGTGCGGGTTGACTACGGCTTCCCGCCGCATCACCCGATATACGATCAACCCATCCCGCCCGAGGTTCCCGAGATCCGACAGCTGAGCGAGCTGCTCGAGCTGCCAAGTCTTGGCGGGTTGACCGCGCAGACTTGACCTTTGAGCAAAAATACAGTAGAATATAAATACCTTATTATTTGGGTTTGTTCCTATGGAGGGTTTGGTTATGAAAGTTTCTCCATCGATTTTAACCTGCGATTTCGCCCATGCGGCGGACGAGCTGCATTATGTAGAAAAGACCGGTGCGGATATGGTGCATCTGGACGTGATGGACGGCGTGTTTGTCCCGAATATGAGCTTCGGCCCGCCCGTGCTCGCCTGCCTGCGTCCGCACACCGAGCTGTGCTTTGACGTGCATCTGATGATGCAGTACCCCGACCGTCTGCTCGAGGCGTTCGCCAAGGCAGGCGCGGACATCATCAACATCCACCTCGAGAGCTCCGCGCCCATCGCGGACACCCTTGCCCGCATCCGCGCGCTGGGTAAAAAAGCCGCCATCACCCTGAAGCCTGCCACCGCCGCCGAGGAGGTATTCCCCTATCTCGAGATGGTGGATATGGTGCTGGTGATGACGGTGGAGCCCGGCTTCGGCGGGCAGTCCTTTATGGCGGATATGCTGCCGAAGATCGCCGCCCTGCGCGCCGAGATCGACCGCCGCGGGCTGGATGTGGAAATTCAGGTGGACGGCGGCAACAACGCCGACCCCGCCAAGCTCGTCGCCGAGGCGGGCGCGGATATTGCCGTCATCGGCAGTGCGCTGTTTAACTCTCCCGATCCGAAGGCTCTGGTGGACGGCGTTCACGCGCTGTAGGAACGAGCTTACCGAGCGCATCGCCTGCCGCGAGCAGGCGACCGTGCTCGGCGGCACACGCCGCGGCGGCTTCCCCCCGCCCGATCGGCGTGCCGAACTGACGTAGCAGTGCCGCCAGACGGCGGTCAAGCCGCGGCGCGGGATATACCGCAAGGTCATAGCCGCCGTCGGTCTCGTACAGACAGGTGTGCCCGCTCATCGGTGCATCCGCCGACACCGCCGCCCAGCGCTCCGCCAGCCGATAGAGCGCGCCGACATCCGCGATGCGGTACACCGTCGGCCCGACGGCGAGCAAATTCCTGCGGGCGGATAACAGCAGTACCCACCCGCCCGCAACGGGAATGAGCTCTGCGAGAATATGCTTTCCCAACCGATCGAGGCGCGTCTGTGCCGTCTGCAGCACCTGTCGCAGGCACAGCCACGCAACCCCCTCACGGTCTTGCTTATCCAGTTCTTCCTGCGACAGCCAAATACGCAGGTTGCCGTTGGATATCGGTTCGACCTTCACGCATCCTCCCTCCCCGTGTGTCATCTTAACTTCATCATACGACCTATGCTCCGCGCATAGCAAGAGGATTTTTTTGACGGAAACAATTCCCGTCCGAAAGGAGTGATCCTATGGATCTGTTCCCCAAAGGCGTTGTGCTGCCCTTCCAAAAGGGCGATGCCCCGCGCCGTAAGATCGACGATTTTAAGGCATCGGCCGCGGTGCGCGTACCGCTCGTGCGGCTGGGCATCGACACCCCCGTGCCGACCCTGCCTTTTGAAGAACACGCGCCGATCGCTCTCGGCAGTGTCCTATACCGCGAAGAAAACGAGCTGCCCGCCCTCGCCCCGATCGCAGGCCGCTTCGGCGGCACGGTGGTGCTGCAGCATCCGCAATACGGCAAGCTCCTGTGTGCCGAGATCCTCCCCGACGAGGGCGGTGAGGAGACGCTGCCCGTGCGCGCCGCAGAAGAGCTGACCGCCGAGGAGATCCTGCGCATCGCGCAGGACGCCGCCATCTACGACGAGCTCGACGGCATCCCGCTCGCGGAAAAGCTCGCCGCCTGGCAGCTCCCGCCCAACGACCTTACCGCGCCCTCCTGCGTACTGGTCGCGGACGCGACAGAGAACGATGTCTTCGGCAGTGCCGCCTGGGCGGTCCTCGCCGAAGAGCCCGAGGAGGCGCTCGCGGGCTTACAGCTCGCAGCAAAGGCCCTCAATTTCACCCGCTATCACATCGCCACGATGCTGCCGAAGGCACAGCGCCGCGCGCTGCACCACGCCATCGGGCGGGTCAATGTATACACCGTCGGTGACGAATATCCCGTAACCGATTATGCCGATGACCGTGACGAGGTGTTCCGCATCGGCATTCAGGCGTGTCTGGCGCTCGCCAAGGCGGTGCAGCGCGGGCAGAAATCGCTGTCCACCGTCATCACGGTTGCCGGCGACGGCGTCGCCGCCTCCCGCAACCTGCGCGTGCCCTACGGCACCGACGTCGGCGATATTCTGCAGCAATGCGACGCGGACGTCGCCGCCGACATCGTGCTCGGCGACGCGATGACGGGGGTTGCCTGCCCCGACATCCACACGCCTCTGCTGCCCGGCACCACCACCCTGCTGGTGATGAAGCCCCGCGACGTGCGGGTCGCGCAGCCCTGCATCGGCTGCGGCCGCTGTGCGGCGGTGTGCCACGCAAAGCTGCTGCCCTACGAGATCGTACGCCGTGCGGAAAATATGCACTATGAGCGTCTGCGCCGCCTGACCGCCAACCTGTGCGACGGCTGCGGTGCCTGCTCCTATGTATGCCCCTCCGGCCGCGATGTCGCCGCCGCCGTGCTGCGCGCGGGTGAAAGCACCGGCCCTGTATTCTTAAACTGGGGAGATGAAGACGATGAACCATAATCTTGCGCCCCATATCCGCACCGAACAGAAAAGCATTCATATGGCGCTCGACGTGCTCATCGCCGCGGCCGTTTTGTGCGTTTTCTCGGTGTTTAACTACGGGATGCGTCCCGTGTACATTGTTCTGCTCAGTATGCTCGCCGCCATCGTCAGCGAGGCGCTCTGCTGTCTGATCCGCCGCAAGTCGCTGCGCACCCTGCTCGACGGCAGTGCCGCCGTCACGGGTGCCGTCATCGGACTGGTGATGTCGCCGATGGTCGCCTACTGGGTGCCGATGGTCGGCTCCGCCTTCGCGATCCTTGTGGCGAAGGCCCCCTTCGGCGGCTACGGACGCAACGTGTTTAACCCCGCCGCGGCGGGCATCGCGATCCTCTCCTACTGCACGCCGCGCCGACTGTTCACCTACCCCGCCATCGGCGCGGGGATGCAGCTGCCGCTGGCGATGGAGATCGGCGCAGAGGACGTTGCCATCGGCACCTCGCTCGCGGCGCAGATCCGCTCGGGCGCGACCCCGACGGTCAACCGCCTGCATCTGCTGCTCGGCGATTTTGTCGGTCCGATCGGCGCCACGGCAACCATCGTGCTGCTGGCCTGCGCGGCATATTTGATCTTCCGCCGCAGTGCCTCGGCATGGACGATCCTGCCGTATCTCGTCACCTGCACGATCATCGCGTGGTTTACTCCCTGCGCGAGCCTCGGCATCCTGCACAGCACCGCCGCGCAGCTCTGCGCGGGATACGTGCTGTTCACGGGCGTGTTCCTGCTCAACGACCCCGTCACCACCCCCCGCTTCTGGCTGGGGCGTGTCATCTACGGTGTGCTGACCGGCGCGCTGGTGATGCTGCTGCAGCAGGTCGGCCGCGTTGAGGCGGGCAGCTGCTTTGCCATCCTCATTATGAACACACTGTCCCCCATCATCGACCGCTGGAGCTATTATGCTTGGCGCAGCATCACCCGTCTGTTACGGATCCGTCGGGAGGTGAAGGCCCATGAGTAAGCGTAAGACCCTGCGCCGCCGCTTCTGGCAGGCGGCGGACTCCTTCGTGGAGACCGCGATCACCAAAAACCTCGTGCTGACGCAGGCGATCGGTATTTGCCCCATCATCGCCGCGGGTGTCTCGCTTAAGAACGGCGTCGCGCTGACTGCCTGTACGGCGGCGGTGCTGCTGCCGCTGAGCCTGCTGATGCCGCTTCTCGGCAACCGCCTGCCGAAATGGCTGCGCCCCGTGCTGTATGTCCTGCTCGCCGCACTCGCGCTCGTGGGCGCGTCCTACCTGCTGGAGACCCGCATTTCGCCCGAATTGTACGCGCAGCTCTATGCGTTCATCCCGCTCATCGCGGTGAATATGCTGCGCGCGCACAACGCGACGATGGGCCACACGATGCACCCGCTCGAGACCATCATCGAAGCTCTCGGCAGCACACTCGGCTTCGGCGCGGTGATCTGCGTCATCTCCGCCATCCGCGAGGTGACCATCACATCGACGCTGTGGGGCGTCCCTGTCGGCAGCGGCTACACCCTGCCCGAGGCGGCAGCCCCCTTTGCCGCGTTTATTATGCTGGGCTTTATGTCTGCGATGCTGCAATGGACACGTCACCGCATCGCCGCCTACTTTCATAAAAAGGAGGCTGAGCATCAATGAGTAACTTTTTTGCCTCTGTCTACAACGGCTTTACGGAGCTGATCTCCTTCTTTGTCACCATCGCCCTGCTGCAGAACATCGTGCTCACCACCGGCTTCGGCTCCTCGAGCGTCCTGCGCGTGGTGCGCAAGCCCCGCAACGTGTGGCTGTTCAGCGGCATGCTCACGGTGTTCTCGGTGCTGACGGTGGTCATTGCCTATCCGCTGGATAAGCTCTTCGGCACCGCTATCACCAACTACTGGCGCCCGATGATGCTCATCGGCATCACCGCCGTGCTGTATATTCTCGCGGTGCTGCTGCTCAGACCGTTGGCCCCCGCCTTCTACAACCGCGTCAGCCGCACGATGCCGCTTGCCGCCTTCAACAGTCTGGTGGTGGGTGTCGCGCTGGTGTGTAACGTGCAGTTTTCTTCCACCCTCGGCGGCATCATCGGTCTGTCGGTGGGCGCCTGTCTCGGCTTCGCCCTGCTGACCTTTGTCGTCGACGAGGGCATCGAGCGCCTCGACAACCCCGATATGCCCGACGCCTTCCGCGGGATGCCCGCGACGCTGGTCTACATCGGCATCCTCGCCCTCGCCCTGATGGGCTTTACGTCGGACTTCTCGCTCATCTGACCGTTCGACCCACTTTCTCTTGGAGGTATCCCTTATGGGAATGAAGCTACATCGCAATCGCCGTGTATTCCGCAGTCGCAACCTGCTGCCCCGCATTCTGGCGTGGATCGTGGGTGCGGCGGCGGTCATCGCACTCGGCTTTTTCGGGGCGAAGTATTTCACCGAGCATCCGGTGGACTCCGCTCCCGACAGCACGCCGAGCGAGTCGGTGACAAACTCTCTGCCCGCCGACACCTCTCCCGAATCGGATGACGCACCAAGCGTCGAGCCCGCCCCCTCGGTCACGGCGGACAACGTGCGCGCGTTCTACCTGCCCTACTCCGCGTTGGGCAACGCCGACGCGCTGAACGCCACCTTAACGGCTGCGGCGCAGACGGGCTTTAACAGCGTGGTATTCGACCTCAAGGATGAGAACGGCACGTTGTATTTCCGCTCGGACACTGCGCGCGCACAGCAGGTGAACAGCTTTGCCGCCGACGCGCTCTCTGCCGACGAGGTAACGGCGCTGTTCTCCGCCATCCGCAAGGCGGGGCTGCAGCCCATCCCGCGGCTGTACGCCTTCAAGGATAACGCCGCCGCCCGCGTGCTCACGGGTGCCCGCATCGCGCATCAAAGCGATCCTTCGTGGGTGTGGTACGACGCCGCCCCCGCAAACGGCGGCAAGGCGTGGCTCAACCCTTACGCCGACGAGGCGCAGCTCTACGTCATCGATCTCGCCAAGGAGCTGCGGGACGCGGGTGCTGCCGCGATCCTGCTCGACGGGGTGCAGTTCCCCGCGCAGGTCTCCTCGGCGAGCTTCGGCACTTCCGCCAACGTCAATCTTGGGCGGGATGAGATCCTCACCGCCTTCATCGCGAAGGCGCGCACCCTGCTCGGAGACGCCTGCCCCGTGATGCTCTCCTGCACCGCGGACAGCGCCCTCGGCACCAACACGCTGGTCTACGGTGCAAACCCGCTCACCTTCGCGCCCACGGCGGCCGCGCCCGCCCTGCTCACGGGTGAGATGAAGAGCACCCTCACCGTCGGTACCGAAACCGTCCAAAACACCCCCGACAACCTGAAGACCACCGTGCAGACACTGGTCAACCAGATGACTCTGCGCATCAAGGTGATGGCGGCCGACAAGCAGCCGATCCTTACCCCGTGGCTACAGGCATACGGCTATACCGCCGCGCAAATAAAAAGCGCGATGGACGGCTGTATCGCGGGCGGTGCGGACAGCTTCATTCTGTATGATCCGAGCGGCAGCTACGACTTCACCGCGCTCGGAGAATGAGCTGAGCACCCCTTAATCAGTGTACGCAGGGCGTTTTTGTCCTGCCACAACCGAAAACGTTGAACGCCCTCAGCAACAGCCGAGGGCGTTCTTTTGTTATCTTATTCGGGAATGCGCATATTCTGCAATGCCTTGATATGCTCAAGGTGCTTACCGGCCGTCTTCATACGGCCCTCATACATCATCTTAAAGGTGTTGGTCACCAGCTCGTTATGCGCCTCGCAGCTAAATACGTTTTTTATCTGCACCAAACGGGTGGGGATCGGCTCGTCAGCGTCCTGCGGGCTCTCGAGGCCGTAGATCAGCGGCGCAACATACGACTGGATGCACCAGCTATCAAAAAACTCCCGCAACAGGACAGGGTCGGCGATGATGCCGCTGATGTGCTCGAGATAGCGCATAAACTGCGCCTTTTCCTCGCCGTCCAGCAGACGGACCGCGTCGAAATCGAAGGTGTAGGGAACGATCTCCAGCCCGATGCCGTCCGCGCCGATATCCAGCAGTGTTATGTAGCCGTAATACCACGAAGCGGCGGGCGCGGCGTCCTTGCGCGGGAAGAAGAAGTTGCCCATACTGTACACGATAGGCGAGCCGTTGTACATCTCATATCCCTGCGGGCAGTGGGTGTGCATCGCGATCACCGCCGCCGCACCGATGTCAATGAAATGGCGATACAGCGCCACCTTACCCGGGGACGGGACGGCGTACCACTCATTGCCGCCGTGGAAGAATACGATCGGCAGACAGCCGTCGGCGCGCACCTCGCGGATCGCGGCTGTCACGCGGGTCAGATCATAGCCCGCACTGCCCGCGGTGTCCTCCCCCGCGGTGCCAAACTCGTTCTCGCACACCGCGATGACGGCCACGCGCTGCCCGTCCTTCTCAAACACGACGGGGCGGTACGCCTCGGCAATATTGTCGCCCGCGCCGCAGTACGGATAGCCGCGCTCGTCGAGCAGACGCCGCGTGTTATCCAGTGCGCTCTTGCCGAAATCGAAGGTGTGGTTGTTCGCCAGTCCCACCGCGCTCGGCGCGAGCGCGTCCACATATTCAATGAACTCCTCCAGCGCGATGAGATTCGGTCCGCTCTTGAGGAGCGGGATGTGGTCATCCTTTTTGCCGAACACCGTTTCCAGATTGATCACGCTGAAATCTGCCGCGGCGAACAAGCGGGCGGGCTGTGCCATCGCCGCCAGTGCCGCTTCCTTACCGGGGAATTCCGTAAAGCGGGAAAAGGATATATCGGCTGCCAATGCGATCTTCATACTATCGTTCTCCTCCTATGCTTCGTTGCGTCCGAACTCCGACAGCTGCAGGGCGGGATTGTGCTCGGTCGCCCAGGTGATGTTCCAGCTATTGGTGAACAGCAACAGCTTGCGCTCGTGGAGATCCTGAATACGGCGGGTGTCCGAGGTGAGGTTGAGGGCTTTGACGTTGATGTCCTCGTTCTCGATCCAACGGATGTACTGATACGGCAGGTTCTGCATCCGAATGTCGACGTTATACTCGTTTTTGAGACGGTAGGTCAGCACCTCAAACTGCAGCACGCCGACCACGCCGACGATGACCTCCTCCATACCGCCGCCGAGCTCCTGAAAGATCTGAATGGCGCCCTCCTGCGCGATCTGGGTGATGCCCTTGACGAACTGCTTGCGCTTCATCGTGTCCACCTGCGACACCAGGGCAAAATGCTCTGGTGCAAAGGTGGGGATGCCCTCGAAGCGGAACTTGTCGTTGCCTGAGCATATCGTGTCGCCGATGGAGAAGATGCCTGGGTCGAATACGCCGATGATGTCGCCCGCGTAGGCCTCGTCCACGATCTCGCGGGATTCCGCCATCAATTGCTGCGGCTGGCTCAGGCGCATCTTCTTGTCGCCCTGCACGTGGTAGACCTCCATCCCCTTCTCGAACTTGCCCGAGCAGATGCGCATAAACGCGACGCGGTCGCGGTGCGCCTTGTTCATATTCGCCTGAATCTTGAACACGAAGGCGGAGAAATTCTTGCCGAAGGGGTCGATCTCGCCGCAGTCCGCGCGGCGCGCGAGCGGCGAGGTGGTCATTTTGAGGAACTCCTCAAGGAACGGCTCCACGCCGAAGTTGGTCAGCGCCGAGCCGAAGAACACGGGGGTCAACTCGCCCGCGCGCACCGCGTCCATATCGAACTCGAAGCCCGCGCCGTCGAGCAGCTCGACGTCGTCGTTGAGGGTTTCGTACAGGTTGTCCCCCAGCAGACCGCGCAGGCCCTCGTCCTGCAGATCGACGGCGGTCGCCTGTACCTCGTGCTGAGCGTTGGACTGCTCGTCGTTGGCGGTGAACGCGATGATGCGGCTGCCGCCGCGGTCGTACACACCCTTAAACTCCTTGCCCGAGCCGATCGGCCAGTTCATCGGGTAGGTGAGATGCCGAGCACACTCTCGATCTCTTCCATCAGATCGAAGGGGTTGCGCGCCTCGCGGTCCATCTTGTTGATAAAGGTGAAGATGGGGATGTGGCGCAGCAGGCAGACCTTAAACAGCTTGATGGTCTGCCGCTCAACGCCCTTCGACGCGTCGATGACCATCACCGCCGAGTCCGCCGCCATCAGCGTGCGGTAGGTGTCCTCGGAGAAATCCTGGTGGCCGGGGGTGTCGAGGATGTTGATGCAGAAGTTCTTGTAGTTAAACTGCATCACCGACGAGGTGACCGAAATACCGCGCTGCTTTTCGATCTCCATCCAGTCGGAGACCGCGTGCTTATTGTTCTTTTTGCCTTTAACCATACCCGCCTGCTGGATCGCCCCACCGTACAGCAGGAACTTCTCCGTCAGCGTGGTCTTACCCGCGTCGGGGTGGGAGATGATGGCAAAGGTGCGCCGCCGCAGGATCTCCTCCTGCAGGGTGCCGCCGGTGGTCACCACCGTGTCTTTCATAACCGTCGTATCCAAGGTATACCCTCCAAACAAAAAATAGCGGTGACAGTGCTAAACACGCTGTCACCGCACAGTATCCTTATTTTACCGCATTTCGTGGCAATAATCAACACCTGTTTTTACAATTTTTACGGGCAGGATTCCAAAAGCAGGGCGTGGCAGATGCCGGGGATGCTCTCTCCCTGCTGGGACGAGGTCGGGGACATCAGCGCCCCCGTCGGGCAGAAGAGGAGATTGCGCAGCTCGCCCTGCTCGAGCCTCGGCAGCAGATGCGCGCACAGCACCGACGCGGAACAGCCGCACCCCGAGCCGCCCGCGTGCACGTCCTGCGTGTCGCGATCGAACAACAGCAGCCCGCAGTCGGTGTAGTTATCCCCAAGGGTGTATCCCCTCTGCTCCATCAGCTCGCGGCACAGCCGCGCACCGACGAGGCCGAGGTCCCCTGTGACGATCATATCGTAGTCATCGGGCTTGGTATCGGTGTCAGCAAAGAAATGCGCGAGCGTGTCCGCCGCCGCGGGCGCCATCGCGCTGCCCATATTGTTCATATCGGTGACACCCATATCCTGCACGCGACCGATGCACACGTCGCTCACCCGCACGCCGCGCGCGGCGCGCCCGACCACCACCGCGCCCGAGGCGGTCGCGGTCCACTGGCTCGTCGGCGGGCGCTGGCCGCCGTATTCCAGCGGATAGCGAAACTGTCGCTCCGCGGTGCAAAAATGCGACGAGGTCACCGCACCGCACAGATCCGCCGCGCCGCTGTCGACGAAGATCGCTGCCATCGCCATCGTCTGCCCCATCGTCGAGCAGGCACCGAACTGCCCGATGAGCGGAACGTTCATCTCCCGCAGACCAAAGGTGGAGGCGATATTCTGATTAAGCAGATCGCCCGCGAACAGATATTGCAGTTGACTCGGCGACAGCCCCGCCTTATCGAGCGCGCGGGTGAGGGACTCCTTTTGCAGCGCGCTCTCCGCCTTTTCCCACGTCTTTTCCCCGAGATGCGTGTCCTCGAAAATGGCATCAAACTGCTTACCCAGCGGCCCCTGCCCCTCTTTTTTGCCGCCGACAGCGGCATAGCTCAGCACAGTCGGTCGGTTGGAAAGGCTAACGGTGTACTCTCCCCGTCTCTCCGGCACAAAAACTCCCCCTTTTTGTCATAACAAGGTTAGCATATCCGTTGAAAGGAAGAATATGCAAAAGCCACATTTCCCGAAAGAAATGTGGCTTTTGTTTGCTTGGCAGCACAGAGCCTGCGTTTAACGGAGTGCGTAAACATCTCCATATCAATACTATACCTTAATTAAATTGATAAATGGTCGTTTGATAACCATAGGGTTATCAAACATCTTAAAAAACAGCTATGATCCCTGCAAACGGTGCTATAAATAAAGGCCCCCCGCCCCCACCGATTCGGTGGGGGC
>JAZSHK010000017.1:0-1899 GCA_045533185.1 Acutalibacteraceae bacterium
TCGCGGATGATCAGTTTGGAAGGAACGACGATGGCTTCCGAAGGGCGGTAGTTCGGGTCGTGCAGTTTTTTCTTCATCAGCGCCCACGATTCGCGGCACAAGCCGTCGGAGTCAAAGTCAATGGAGGTCAGCGACGTTTCGGTGTAGGCGCTCGTGTCGAGGTTGTCCATCCCGCTGACTGACACATCGTCGGGGACGGTGATGCCGTGCCGTTTGAACTCTTTGATGGCGCCGTAGGCGAGATTGTCGTAGGCGCACACAAGCGCCGTGAACGAGGTGCCGCTCGCGAGCAGTCGGCGAGCGCCGTCTTCGCCAGCTTCTTCGAAGCGCTTGTCGCTGACAACGCTGCAGCACGAGCCGCCCAACCGATGTATCGCGGCTTCCAGCGAACGCTGCTTTCCCCCTGTCAGTTTTTCACCGATGAAAGCAACGTTTCGATGTCCGTAATCCGAAAGAAGCGCGGCGGTTTCAAAGATCGTATCCGCCATCGTGGTTTTCACTGCATCGACGTTTTGGTCAGCCGAGGAAAGCAGGGATATCACGGGGGTGCGATAGGCCTTTTTCAACGGACTTTTCAACGAGAACACGATCACGCCGTCCACCTTCATCCACGAGATAAAGTAGTCGAGCAGCTCCGCTTGCGTTTCGGCACTGAAATGGTCGGTAGCGGTCACGCAGATGCAGCCATCCTGCTCAATCTGCTTGCGCAGAGCTTCCACGATACGACCGTAGTACCCGCCGATCGGCTCGCTGCTGATAACGGCGATGATGGGCTTTACGTATTTTCCTTTGTAAAACCGCCCGAAGCAGCCGTTTTCCCGTGCAATGTTGAAAATATGCTCGCGCGTTTCATCGCTGATATCCTCCGCGCCGCTGAAGGCCTTGGATGCGGTGGACAACGAAACGTTGGCCAGACGGGCAAGTTCGGTTAACGTCATAGGTTTCACCTCACCTCCATTATACAGCACTTTTTTCATCGGTCAACTATTTCGAAAATGTTTCGTAGCGATTCGTGTTGAAAAATGCTTTCGGATGCGGTATAGTGAACGCGAGGTGTTTTCCTTGAACACGAAAAAAGACATTCGACGCGGGCAGATTGCCTACATCATCCAGGCGGCGCTGGAATATCTGGTTGCCCTGCTGGTGTCGGGGTCGTTTTTGGCGACGCTTACAAACGAATTGGGATTCTCGGACAGTCTGACAGGCATTGTATCGGCCATCATCTCGCTCGGTTGCCTGTTTCAGATGCTGACGGTGCTTGTGCGTCGCCGCATCAAAAGCAAGGTGATTGTTTACAGTTTCGCCTGCCAGATCCTGTTTTTGATATTGTACGTCATCCCGCTTACGGGAGCGCCCAAACCGATCAAGACGGCGGCCTTCGTGGCGGCGATCGTGCTGGCCTATCTTATTTATAATATGATCCACCCCCGCAAGATCAACTGGCTGATGAGGTCGGTCGCCGACGGCAAGCGCGGGTCGTTTACCGCCACGAAGGAGATCGTGTCGCTGGCATCGGGTATGGCGTTTTCGTTCGGTATGGGCGAACTGGTGGATCATTTCGCGGAGCAGGGTCGGGTTCGCGTAGCGTGTGTGTTGTGTGCGGTCGTGATCTTCGTGCTGATGATCGCGCACGCCGTCTCACTTTTCTTTGTTCCCGCGGAAGAGGAGCAGGTCGAGCATCGCTCGATGCGTAAGGGCTTCGCCTTGTTGATGTCCAACAAAAATCTGCGGGCGTCAGTGACGGTGTCGGTGTTGTACAACGTTGCCGCGTTCGCGTTTCGCCCCTTCCTGGGGTCGTACAACATCAAGGAAATGGGCTTCAGTCTGGGTTTCGTGGCGGTACTCTCGATCGTCAGCAGCATCTCCCGCATTGCGGTTTCCCATCGTTGGGGACGGTAC
>JAZSHK010000143.1:0-5342 GCA_045533185.1 Acutalibacteraceae bacterium
CGGACGGCCCGTCCGCGGCTTCTTGTGCAGTGAAGAAAATCTTGCTTATATGTCGCCTGTGTATTGACTCCTTACCAAATAAACGGGAGGAGTCGGTAACGGACTTTCTTCTTGTATTCTTTATAACCTGCGAGCTGCTCGGTGAGCACCGCCTCCTCGTTTTTGATACGGGCGACGATGACGGCGGGGTAGGCGAGAAAGATCAGCAGCGCATACCACGAGCCGAGAATGAGCGGGATCATCAAAAACAGCAGGACGGTTGCCGCATACATTGGGTGCCGCACGATGCCGTACAGCCCCGTGTCGATGACCTGTTGCCCTTCTTCGACCTTGACCGTGCGGGCGAGATAGGCATTCTCCCGCATCACCTCAGCGTACAGCCCATAGGCGGCGAGAAACAGCAGGGTCGCGACGATGACGGCGGCGGTGGGTACGGTCGACCACCCGAAACGGAAGTCGAGCCCTGCGACGGAAAATCCCGCGAGGAAGACCAGCGCGGACAGGGCGACGACGCTCTTTTGCGTGCGCTGTGTTTCTTTCCCGTCGAGCCGTCTTTTGAGTAGGTCGGGCGCTTTCAGCAGGAGCAGGATCCCCAACAGCAGGATCGGCAGGAACAGGGTGCCGACAAACAGCCAACCGTTCGGATAGGCGAGCGTTCCCGCGGGCAGGAAGATCAGCCCTCCGACCAACCCGACCCCGCAAAGGAATTTCACCAGGGCATTGAGCAACAGTTTCACGGCTATTCTCCTTTTCAAACAGACGATTTGTTCAGCAGCGGCTCGACGGTGGCGAGGAAATAGTCGGTGACGGCCTCGGGGGACTCCCGCATTCCGCGCGACAGCCACCACCGCACCGTCTCGACGAATGAGGCGGCGATGTGGTTGACAAGAAAATCCTTCGGCAACCGTGCGCGGTCGAGCCGTCCGCCCTCGGCATACTGCGAGACGACGAGCTTTTTGAGGTTTTCCTTAAAATACTGCAGGAAAAGCTCGTTGTTTTCGCCCGCGAGCAGCTCGAGGATGTGCAGATCGTTCTCCTGCAGATGCTTTAGCAGGTGCAGGAACACCGAGTTGCCCGTGCGGTCGCAGAAATCGTGGTGATGCCCGTGCGGCAGTCCCATCGCGGTGTCGATGATGTGGGCAAACAGCTCCTCGCACAGCTCCTTGAGCAGGTATTCCTTGGTCTCAAAGTGTGCGTAGAAGGTGGTGCGCCCGATGTCGGCGGTGTCGATGATGTCCTGCACGGTGATGCGGCTGTAATGCTTCTCCGATAACAGCGCGGTGAACGCGCCGAAGATGGCATCCCGCGTCTTTTTCTGGCGTCTGTCCATCGCTTCCTCCCGAACAAAACCGCGGATTTGTTCCGTATCGAACAGCCGCACCGATCTGCTTATTGTATGCGGCGCTCATTCTTCGTATAATGAAAGAAGATACGGAACAGAGTGTTTTGTAACATACACAGTATACAATGAACGGAGTGACTTGTCAAATGGGTAAAAAGCTGCTTGAACACTTGGAGAGCATTCCCGCCACCGTTGTCGGCGGCGTGTTTTTGGTGCTGAGCTTGGTGCTGCCGCGGGTCGGGGTGACCCTGCCGATCGACCCCGCGTGGGCGACGGTGGCGATCAGCGGCGTGCCGCTCGCCTGTGCGGCGGTGCGGAAATTGCGAAAAAACCGCGGCATCACCCGCATCTCGTCGGCACTGCTTATTACGCTGGCGATGATCGCCGCGATCGCGATCGGCGATCTGTTCGCCGCGGGCGAGGTCGCATTCATTATGGCGATCGGCGAAATTCTCGAGGACCTGACCACTGCTCGCGCGAAAAGAGGTTTAAAGAAGCTCGTCTCCCTCGCTCCGACGCAGGGACGGCGGCTGACCGATGCGGGCGAGGAGCCGATCCCCGCCGAGGATATCCGCGCGGGGGATATCCTGCGCATCCTGCCGGGGGAGACGATCCCCGTCGACGGCGTAATCGTTGCGGGAGAGACCTCGGTCGATCAGTCGGTGATGACGGGGGAGTCCCTGCCGTTGGACAAGGGCGTGGGAGACGAGGTGTTTGGCGGAACGGTCAATTGCTTCGGCGCGATCGATATCCGCGCGATCAAGGTCGGCGAGGACAGCACTTTGCAGAAGCTCATTCGGTTGATGCGCGAGGCGGAGGGTAAAAAGGCGCCGATGGCGCGTGTCGCCGATAAGGCGGCGGCGTGGCTGGTGCCCGCGGCACTGCTCATCGCGATCATCACGGGGCTGTTCACCCGTGACATCACCCGCGCGGTGACGGTGCTGGTGGTGTTCTGCCCCTGCGCGCTAGTGCTCGCCACCCCGACCGCCATTATGGCGGCGATCGGGCAGGCAACCAAGCGCGGCGTGGTCATCAAGTCGGGCGAAGCGCTCGAGAAGATGGGGCAGGTGGACACCGTCGCGTTGGATAAAACGGGCACACTGACCTACGGGCGCTTGCAGGTGTGCGACGTGCTGTCCTTTAACGGCGCGTATGACGAGCGGGCGCTGTTGACGCTGGCTGCCGCCGCCGAGGCGAAGAGCGAGCACCCGCTCGCGCGGGCGATCGTAAG
Organism: Acutalibacteraceae bacterium; assembly: GCA_045533185.1. Classification (GTDB taxonomy): domain Bacteria; phylum Bacillota; class Clostridia; order Oscillospirales; family Acutalibacteraceae; genus UBA5905. The sequence goes on from JAZSHK010000143.1 coordinate 2,574, forward strand.
CCGTGCGCAGGAGGATGGCCTGGCGTTGCCCGAGACGCAGGGCTTCCTTATGACGGCGGGGCGCGGTATTGAGGCGCGCGTCGGCGACACGGCGGTGCTGTGCGGCAACGAGGTGTATCTTACCGAGCACGGCATTGCGGCGGATGAAACGGCTCGCGCGACGCTGGACACCCTGCGTCAGCAGGGCAAGGCATCGGTGCTGATTGCCGCTGACGGACGGCTTGCGGGTGTGGTGGCGCTGGCGGACGTGCTCCGCCCTGAGGCGGCGGGGATGGTTTCCCACTTGCGGGGACTGCACACCGACACGGTGCTGCTCACGGGGGATAATCGGCTTGCCGCGACGCATTTTGCCAGCGGAGCGGGCATCGACGAGGTGCGTGCCGAGCTGATGCCCGCGCAGAAGGTGGAGACGATCGCGGCCCTGCAGGCGGCGGGACGGCGGGTGTGTATGATCGGCGACGGCGTCAACGACGCGCCCGCACTGGGGAGCGCGGACGTCGGCGTCGCGATGGGGGATATGGGCAGCGACATCGCCGTCGAGGCGGCGGACATCGCGCTGATGAACGACGACTTGACCGCCATTCCCTATCTCAAGCGGCTGTCGGTCGCGACGGTGCGCACCATTAAACTCAGCATCACGTTGTCGATGGTCATTAACGTCCTTGCGGTGGTGCTGTCGGTGCTGGGGGTGCTGACTCCCACGACGGGCGCGCTGGTGCATAACGCGGGCTCCTGCTTCGTGGTGCTCATCGCGGCCCTGCTGTACGATCGGAAGTTTGAATAAAATCAAAACGGCAGGGAGATCATCTCCCTGCCGTTGATATTTATGGAAGTATTCACTATTGCAACAATTGTTAATTTATGGTATTATCTTTCATGGTTATAATCGCTCAAATGATGGGAGAATGTCTATGAAATGTAAAGTGTGCGGCGCAGAAAGCGGAAAATATCCTCTTTGCCGAGCGTGCAATATAAAAAAAGAAAAAGGAGAAATCATCAAATGCGCCGTGTGTGGGCAATGGCATTATACAGCGAGCCCTTGCCCGACGCCTTTGACTGACATTGACAATGATTCGTATCTGTATGATCTCAAAAAAGCATTGATCAGTAAGTCGGAGCAAGGTTTTTATGGTGCGATTCGCGCTTCTGTGCCGGAAGGATATTGTGTTTTTCCGCAGATTAACTTAGCTTCATTTATTAAGCGCACGGATGGGGCCCGTTTTCAGAATGAGTTGTTTCGAAATGTGGATTTTCTGATAACGGACGGTGAGTATCGGCCGAAAATCGTTGTGGAGATCAACGATCAGACGCATCTGAATCCCGAGCGCAGAGAACGGGATGAGAAGGTGCGAAAAATCTGCGAAGAAGCAGGAATACCGATATTAAAGCTGTGGACGTCCTATGGCGTGAATAAGGAATATATCAAAGGGAAAATATTCGACTTGCTCGAAAAGGCGGAAACGGTGCGAGTGCATCATTTCCGCGGCGAAAGCACAATTGCGGACACGGCAATTTTTTCGCCACAGCCGCGCGCGCAGAAGAGCAAGGGCTGCTATGTCGCGACCTGCGTTTACGGCTCGTATGATTGTCCGCCCGTCTGGGTTCTTCGCCGCTATCGTGATTTTACTCTTTCAAGCAGCTGCTTTGGCCGAGCGTTTATCCGTCTGTATTATGCGATCAGTCCGATGTTGGTCAATCTCTTAGGTGAGCAGCGCTGGTTTAAGCGTGTAAGCCAAACGATATTGGATAAGATGGTTGTTCGCTTGCAGAACGACGGTTATAAGGATACACCATATAATGATTAAAACAAGAGCCTCCCGATTGGGAGGCTCTTGTTTTACCGTATGAAATTCGTGCGGATCGGGGGCTCCTTTTCGGGCAGGCCGAAGGCTTCCTTGCCGAGGGCGATGCTCTTCATCAGGAAGGTCATATTCTCCGCGAGTGTGCGCATCGTCTGCAGACCCTCGCCATCCTCGGCGGCCTCGCCGACTTTACGCCCGTGCACGGCGTTCCAGTACTGGCTGGGTGCGACGGGCATCCCCGCGATGGTGAAATACTTATTGAGCTGGTCAAAGGTGGCGGAGCAGCCTCCGCGGCGCGCGACCGCGACCGCCGCGCCGACCTTCATCGTCTTGTTGAAATGGGTGGAGTAGAACAGGCGGTCGAGCAGGGAGACGAGCGTGCCGTTCGCCGCTGCATAGAACACAGGACTGCCGACGACCAAGCCGTCGCAGGCTTCAAATTTGGCGGCGAGCTCGTTGTTGACGATGTCGTCGATGGCGCACTTGCCCGTCTTAAAGCAGCTGCCGCACTCGACACAGCCGCGGATGGGGAGCTGGCCGACCTGCACGGTCTCGACCTCGATGCCGTTTTTCACGAACACCTGCTCCATCTCCGCGAGCGCGATGGCGGTGTTACCGCCCGCGCGGGCACTGCCGTTGATCATCAAAACCTTCATTGTAAATCCCTCTTTTTTTCATTCACCTATCTGTGCTGCGGTCAGTGTATTCTTCAGCAGCATCGCGATGGTCATCGGACCGACGCCGCCGGGCACGGGGGTGATCGCGCCCGCGATCGGCTCGACCGCGTCGAAGTCCACGTCGCCGCAGAGCTTGCCGTTCTCGTCGCAATTCATTCCGACGTCAATGACGGTCGCGCCCTCCTTGACCATATCGGCGGTGACGAATTTCGCCTTGCCCACCGCCGCGACGAGGATGTCCGCCTGCCGACAGATAGCGGCGAGGCCCTTGGTGCGGGAGTGGCAGATGG
>JAZSHK010000003.1:0-5471 GCA_045533185.1 Acutalibacteraceae bacterium
GACGCGCCCCCCGCGTCATCTTCCTCTCGCCGTCTGCTTTTGTGTGTTCCATTACTGAAATCCGCGTTTGATCTTGTCAAAGAAGCTCTTGCGTTTTTGGTAATTCTTGTCGCCCGTCGCTTCGTCGAAGGCGCGGAGCAGCTTTTTCTGTTCCTTTGAGAGGTTCTTCGGCACCTCGACGACCACCTTGAGCAGCAGATCGCCCGTGCCGCGCCCGTTGAGGTAGGGGATGCCCTTGCCGCGCACACGCAGAATATCGCCGGGCTGGGTGCCTTCTTTGATCTCGTAGCTGATGCGTCCGTCGAGGGTGGGGATGTCGATCTCCGCGCCGAGCGCCGCCTGCGCGTAGGTGATGGGCAGCTCATACCAGATGTTGAAGCCGTCGCGCTCAAAGAGCGGGTGCGGGCGCACGGTCACTTGGATCTGCAGGTCGCCCGCGGGGCCGCCGTTGACGCCGGCGTTGCCCTTGCCGGTGATGTTGATGACCTGCCCGTCGTCGATGCCGGCGGGTATGTTGATACCGACCTGCTCGGTTTTGCGGATGCGACCCTGACCGCCGCAGGAGGGGCAGGGGCTCTCGATGATGCGCCCTTTACCTTGACAGCGGGAGCAGGGTGCCTGCGTCTGCATCACGCCGAACGGCGTGCGCTGCTGACGGGTCTCGTAGCCGCTGCCGCCGCACTGGGGGCAGGATTTCGGGCTGGTGCCCGCCTTGGCGCCGCTGCCCGCGCAGTCGGGGCAGGAGGCGATGCGCTGCACGCCGATCTTCTTCTTACAGCCCTTAGCGGCCTCGTCAAAGGAGATGATGACCGAGGCGGCGGCATCGCTGCCGCGACGGGGCGCGTTGGGGTTGGCGCGACGGCCGTTACCGCCGAACCCGCCGCCGAATCCGCCCCCGAAGATCGAGGAGAAGATGTCGCCGATGTCGCCGAAGTCCACCCCTGCGCCGCCGGCGCCGTAGCCACCGCCGAAGTTGGGGTCGACGCCCGCGTGACCGAATTGGTCATAGCGCGCCTTTTTCTCGCTGTCGGACAGCACCTCGTAGGCCTCGCCCACCTCTTTGAAGTGTGCTTCGGCCTCTTTATCCCCGGGGTTGAGGTCGGGGTGATATTGTTTGGCAAGCTTGCGGTAGGCCTTTTTAATCTCGTCGTCCGACGCGCCCTTTTGCAAGCCGAGGACTTCATAGAAGTCGCGCTTATCTGCCATAGGAATTCCTCCGAATATAAACGATATAAACCGCGTACACCGCCCCACGATTTGTGGGGCGGTGAAATGACAATTAATTAGTGCAGAAAATCAACGTTATTGAACATTGCCGTCGTAGTAGCCCTCGCCGTCGGGGGCAGCGCCACCCTCGGGAGCGCCACCCTGCTCAGCCTGCTGAGCGGCGGCAGCGGCCTGATAGATCTTCTCGCTGACCGCGTAGAACGCCTTGGTCAGCTCTTCCTGCTTCGCCTTGATGGCCTCGATGTCCTCGCCCTTGAGCGCTTCCTTGAGGTCGTTCATCTTCGCCTCGAGGTCGCTCTTATCGGCGGCGTCGAGCTTATCGCCCATCTCCTCGATGGTCTTCTCGCACTGATACACCATCTGATCGGCGTTGTTGCGGGTGTCGACCGCCTCGCGGCGCGCCTTATCCTCGCTGGCATACTGCTCGGCTTCCTTGACCGCCTTCTCCACGTCCTCCTTGGACATATTGGTGTTGGAGGTGATGGTGATGTGCTGCTCACGGCCTGTGCCGAGATCCTTCGCGGACACGTTCACGATGCCGTTGGCATCGATGTCGAAGGTGTCCTCGGTCTGCGGCACACCGCGGCGCGCGGGAGCGATGCCGTCGAGGTGGAACATGCCGAGCGTCTTGTTGTCTTTCGCGAACTCGCGCTCGCCCTGCAGGACGTGCACCTCAACGGAGGGCTGGTTATCCTGCGCGGTGGAGAAGATCTGGCTCTTTTTGGTCGGGATGGTGGTGTTGCGGTCGATGACCTTGGTCATCACGCCGCCCATCGTCTCGACACCGAGGGACAGGGGAGTGACGTCGAGCAGCAGCAGGCCCTTGACCTCGCCGCCGAGCACGCCGCCCTGAATGGCCGCGCCCATCGCGACGCACTCATCGGGGTTGATGCCCTTGAAGGGCTCCTTGCCCATAAATTTCTGGATCGCCTCCTGCACCGCGGGGATGCGGGTGGAGCCGCCGACGAGCAGGACCTTGTCGACCTGTGCGGCGGTAAGCCCCGAGTCGGACAGCGCCTGGCGCACGGGAGCCATCGTCGCATCGACGAGGGCGGCGGTCAGCTCATTGAACTTCGCGCGGGTGAGGGTCATATCGAGGTGCTTCGGGCCGGTCGCGTCGGCGGTGATGAAGGGCAGGTTGATGTTGCTGGTGGTCGCGCCGGACAGCTCGATCTTCGCCTTCTCCGCGGCCTCGCGCAGACGTTGCACCGCCATCTTGTCGGCGGACAGATCCACACCGGTCTCCGCCTTGAAGCCTGCGATCAGCCAGTCGACGATCTTCTGGTCGAAGTCGTCGCCGCCGAGGCGGGTGTTACCCGCGGTGGCGAGCACTTCCTGTACGCCGTCGCCCATCTCGATGATGGACACGTCGAAGGTGCCGCCGCCGAGGTCGTACACCATGATCTTCTGATCGGACTCCTTGTCGATGCCGTAGGCGAGCGCCGCGGCGGTGGGCTCGTTGATGATGCGCTTGACCTCGAGGCCCGCGATCTTGCCCGCGTCCTTGGTCGCCTGACGCTGTGCGTCGGTGAAATAGGCGGGCACGGTGATGACCGCCTCGGTGACGGTGTCGCCGGGATAGGCTTCGGCATCCTGCTTGAGCTTCGCGAGGGTCATCGCGGAGATCTCCTGCGGGGTGTAGGACTTGCCGTCGATGGTGACCTTGCGGTCGGTACCCATATCGCGCTTGATGGACGCGATGGTGCGGTCGGGAGCGGAAACAGCCTGCTGCTTCGCCACGCGGCCGACGATGCGCTCGCCGTCCTTCTTGAACGCGACGACGGACGGGGTGGTGCGGGCGCCTTCCGCGTTGGGGATGACGACCGCCTCGCCGCCTTCGATAACGGCGACGCAGGAGTTGGTCGTGCCTAAATCAATACCAATAATCTTTGCCATAATACATTACCTCCAGTAATAAATACAATAAAATATACGGTTTGTTTATCTAAAAGGATGATTCCTTATTAGCCGGAGCGTTAATTCGCCACCTTGACCATCGCGGGGCGCAGGATGCGTTCGCCGACCTTGTAGCCCTCCTGGAACACGGCGGTGACGGTCTCGGGCTCGACACCGTCGGCGTCCTCCCGCATCACGGCGTTGTGGACGTTGGGGTCGAAGGGGGCGTTCAGCGCCTCGATTCTTTCCAGCCCGAGAGCGTGCAGGGCGTCGATGAACTGGCGCATCACCAGATCCACGCCTGCCTTATAGTTGTCGCCGTCCTCGGAGGCGAGAGCCTTTCCCATATTGTCCACGCTGGTGAGCAGACCCGTGAGGATCTCTGCCTTGGTGAAGGCGCCGATCTGCAGCTTTTCCTGCTCGGTGCGGCGCTTATAGTTGGCGTATTCCGCGAGCATCCGCTGATACTGGTCGCGGGACGCTTCCAGCTCCTTCTGCACCGCGTCGAGCTTAGCCTCCAGCTCGGCGGTCTTGGATGCCTTGCGGGGCTTCTTCTCTTCCTTCGGCTGCTCGGGAGCGGCCTCGGGTTCGACGGTCTCGGCCGTCGGGGTAGTCTTTTCGTTTTCCACGGGAATGCCTCCTGTACTAGATGCTAGATGTTAGATATTAGATATTAGATATTAGATGCTAGATATTAGATGCTGAGTGTGGAAGTCAGCGCATATCCAATGCGGAGCTTTCTTCAAATAGGTCGGTGAGCACTCGCCCGACAGCGCCGGCGAAATACTCGATGCGGGGGATGATGTCGGCATAATCCATCCCCATCGGGCCGACGATGCCGATCGTGCCGAGCCCGCGGTCGCCAAGGGCGTAGCAGGTGACGATCATACACGAACCGTCGAGCTCGGGGGTGGTCTCGTCGCCGAAGATGACCTGCACGCCGTCGCTCGCTCGCTCGGCGATGAGCTCGCCGATGCGTTCGCGCTCATTGAGCAGGCTCATCAGGTCTTTTGCACGGTCGGGCGTGTAAGCGCGGTGCCGCAGGAGATTAAGCTGTCCCGCCAGCACCGTCTTGCTGTCCGCACATTCCTGGACCAGCTCGTAGAACGCCGAGAGGATCGGTGCGACCGCAAGGCCGAGCTCGCCGAGGTCGAGGATGATCTCCTGCATCGCGGGGACGGTGATCGCGTCAAGAGGCTTGTTGAGGAAGCGGTGGCACATATAATCGGCCAGCGCGACAGTGACCTTGCTGGGGATGTCCCGCTGACAACGGCACATCCGCGTGCGTAAAAAGCCGTTATCCAGTGCGAGCACCACCGCCATATTGCGGGGCGACATCTGTATCACGTCGATGCGGCTGATACAGCAGCCGACCTCGTCGGGGCGGGTGGCGATCGCCGCGAGCCCCGTCAGATCCGCGAGCGCGCGGCAGGTGTCTTCAAGCAGGCGGGTCGCGTCGCCCGAAGCACCGCCCAGCATCTCGTCGATGAGCTGTACGTCCTGCCACGGGAGCGTCCGCTTTTCCATCAGGCGCTCGACGTAGAGTGCGAACGCCTTGGCGGTCGGCAGACGGCCGGCGGAGGTGTGCGGCTGTTCAAGATAGCCTGCGGAGGTGAGCACCGTCATATCGTTGCGGATGGTGGCGGAGGAAACGCAGTTGTCGAACATCTCCGCGAGAGCCTTGGAGCCGATCGGCTCGCCGCTGGCGATGTAGGATTCGACGATGGCTTTGAGAATGCGGGATTTGCGCTCATCCAATTCCACGGCGCTTCCCCCTTTTTAATAGTATATGCAAATTAGCACTCGTTATTCACGAGGATTAGCACTCTTACTGCCTGAGTGCTAAAACTAGTTTAACACGCTTTTGTCCAACTGTCAATAGGCATTTGTGAATTCTTTGTAAATGAACAAAAATTTTTGTTTACCCGTTGTATCTTGCGCCAAAATCTGCTATACTATCCCTGAAAAGGCGATCTTTGCCGTATATAAATAGGAGGTAATTACAATGGAAGGCGTACAGATCCACGATTTTGATTTTAACAAGCTGATGGAGTTTGCCGCGACGACGAAGGGCGAGGTGTTCCTGAAGACCAATGAGGGCGACGTGCTCAACTTAAAGAGCCGCCTGACCCAGCTTCTGGTGCTGTCGGGCGCGATCGCGCAGGGCACGATCGAGGAGGCGACGGTCATCTGCTCGGACAAGGACGAGGAATCCGCCCTGTTCCGGTTGAATCTCTACGGAGATAATACGTAAAGAAAAGCCAAAAAGAGCCGCGTGAACGGTATTCGTTCACGCGGCTCCTTTGTTCGTTTATTCGAGGGTGCCGCCGATGTCGGATTCGTTGTCG
>JAZSHK010000136.1:0-3241 GCA_045533185.1 Acutalibacteraceae bacterium
GCGTAGGGGACGATGCCCACATCGTCCCGCAACGGTTTCCTATTGAAAAACCTGCGTATGTATGTTATACTGAAATCACACAAGATCTTCCAAGGAGGACACGATTATGATTTTCGATTCTTTGAAGCACATTGACAACTATAAGGGGCTCGGCAACGTCTATGAGGCGCTCCGCTTTCTCGCCGAGACCGACTTTTCCGCGACCGAGCTCCGCAAGTATCCGCTGAATGACGATATCTACTATATGGTGCAGGAATACGACACCAAGCAAAAGACCGTCTCCGAGGCACACGAGAAGTATATCGACATCCAGCTGCTCGTGTCGGGCGAGGAGGTGATCGGTGTCGCGCCCATCGAATGCGAAAAACAGCTCGTTGATGCAAAGCCTGAGAAGGACGTGTGGCATTACACCTGCGAAACACAGCCGATGACGCTGCACGCGGGGGAGTTTATGGTGCTGTACCCGAGCGACATCCATATGCCCGGCGCGACGCTCGGCGAGCCCGTCGCCTGTCGTAAGGTTGTTGTCAAGGTGAGGTTTAATCTGTGAACATCTGCATACAATAAGGAAGAAAGGAGAACGTGATATGGCCGTCAGACTCAACGAGGACAAGGAGGTTGTCCGTCAGATCAAGGAAGGACTCAAAGCCAAGGGTGGCTACTGCCCCTGCCGCCTGACCAAGACGGAGGAGTTCAAGTGCATCTGCAAGGAATTTCGCGACCAGATCGCGGACCCCGATTTCGAGGGCTATTGCCACTGTATGCTGTATTACAAATCAAAGGATTAAGGAGTGCTGAATATGGCTGTTATTTCGATTACCAAAGACAATTTTGCCGCGACGGTGCTGGAGAGCGACAAGCCCGTGTTGCTGGATTTTTACGCGACGTGGTGCGGTTCGTGTTGTATGGTGTCGCCGCTGGTCGATGAGATCGCCGAGGAGCACCCCGAGTTTGTCGTCGGCAAGATCGACGTCGATGCCGAGGGGGAGCTGGCGCAGCAGTTCGGCATCGTCAGCATCCCGACGCTCGTTGCGATGAAGGACGGCAAGATCGTGCGGCAGACCGTCGGCTACGCGCCGAAGGAAGACCTGCTCGCGATGATGGAATAAGGTAACCCGATCCCCCGATGCATCCGTGTCGGGGGATCTTTGCGGGTTGTGCAGACGACAAATTCCATTATAGGGGCGGGCATTGCCCGCCCGTTGAAGCCACGCAAGCCAAAACGGGCGGGGAAACCCCGCCTCTACAGCAAAACCGTAAGGGCGATTCACGAATCGCCCGTCCGTAAAATCCCATTTGACCAAACGGGGAAATGCGGATATAATAAGGATATATTAAACACCAAAGGAGAACCCTATGCCGCAGCTATTCAATTCCCGCGACATCGCTTACCGCGACCCGTTCGGCGCGGTGGCGGAGAATACCACCGTCTTTTTCCGCGTGTGCGTGCCCCGCGAGTGGGGGTGCCACGGCGCGTTTTTGCTCGTGCAGCCTGAGGCGCAGCCGCGTCAGGACATCGGGATGTTCTGGGCGGGGATGGCGGACGACACCCACGAGTGGTGGGACGTGCGCTTCACCCCCGCGCAGGCGGGCATCTATTGGTACGCGTTCCGTCTGGAGCTCGCGCTCGGCACGGGCTGGCTGGTGCGTCAGCCCGACGGTACCGCCGCCTATTCCCACACCCAACCCTCGCCGATGTGGCAGCTCACCTGCTACGAGGCGGGCTTTACCACCCCCGATTGGCTCGCGGGCGGGGTGCTGTATCAGATCTTCCCCGACCGCTTCGCCGCCTCGGGCAAGGCGAAGCGCGGCGTGCCCGCCGATCGCGTGATGCACGACGGCTGGGACGAGCCCGTCGCGTGGGAGCCGGACGAGCAGGGGAAGATCCGCAACAACGACTATTTCGGCGGCGACCTCGCGGGGGTCACGAAGAAGCTCGATTATCTGCGCAGCCTCGGGGTCACCTGCCTGTATCTCAACCCGATCTTTGAGTCCCATTCCAACCACCGCTACGACACCGCGGACTATTCCCGCATCGACCCGCTGCTCGGGGACGAGCGCGACCTGCGCACCCTGACCCGCGAGGCGGGCAAGCGCGGCATCCGCGTGATGCTGGACGGCGTGTTCAGCCACACGGGTGCGGACAGCGTGTATTTTAACCGCGAGGGACGCTACGACACCGTCGGCGCGTACAATTCCCCCGTGTCGCCGTACTCCTCGTGGTACCGTTTTCGCTCGTGGCCGCGGGACTACGCGTCGTGGTGGGGGTTTGAGACCCTGCCCGAGGTAGAGGAGCTCGCCCCCGACTTTATGCAGTACATCAACGGCGAGGACGGCATCGTCGCGCGCTGGCTGAATGCGGGCGCGTCGGGCTGGCGACTGGACGTCGCGGATGAGCTGCCCGACGGCTTCCTCGACGCGCTGCGCGCGCGGGTGAAGGAGACCGATCCCGAGGCGCTGGTGCTCGGCGAGGTGTGGGAGGACGCGAGCAACAAGGAGAGCTACGGCCACCGCCGCCGCTACCTGCTCGGGCAGCAGCTCGACAGCGTGATGAACTATCCGTTCCGTCAGGCGATCCTGCTGTTTTTGCTGCAGGGCGGGAAGAAGGAGTTTTTCAACTGCGTTCTCTCGGTGGTGGAAAACTATCCGCCGCAGGTGCTCCGCCTGCTGATGAACCATATCGGCACGCACGATACCGAGCGCATCCTCACCCTGCTCGGCGGCGAGCCGAGCCGCGGCCGCGATCGCCGCTGGCAGGCGGCACAGCGGCTGACGGAGGAGCAGCGCACGCTGGGCCTGCGCCGCCTGCGGCTCGCGACCCTCTTGCAGTTCGCTCTGCCGGGCGTGCCCTGCATTTACTATGGCGACGAAGCGGGGATGGAGGGGTACAAAGACCCCTTCAACCGCGGAACCTACCCGTGGGGGCGGGAGGACACCGCCCTGCTTGGCTGGTATCGCCGTCTCGGGGCGTGCCGCCGTGCTTGCCCCGCGCTGGCTGAGGGGGAGATCATCCCCGTGGACACCGACGGGGACGTGGTGTGTTTTATCCGCCGCGGCGCGGGGAACGCCCTGCTTGCGGCGGTCAACCGCTCCGAGCGCGAGCAGCGCATCCCGCTGTCGGCGGAGTTTTCGCTCGGCGAGGTGGTCATCGGCGACGGCCGCCGCGAGGGGAATGTGCTCGTTCTCCCGCCGCTGTCGGGGGCTTGGCTGACTGTTTGATCGCGTGACCGCAGCCCCGCGG
>JAZSHK010000022.1:0-40384 GCA_045533185.1 Acutalibacteraceae bacterium
TTCTATTCGGTTGCCGAAGTCAGCAGGGCGGTCTCGTTGAAAGTCACCGTCAGCTCGTCATCCGGCACGGACAGCGAGCGGATGAGCCCCGTATCGGGCGCGCACACGATGGTGTACGCCTTGCCGTCCACTTCACCCTGCACCGTATACCCCTCGTCGGTCAGCTCGCCGTCGGTCGGCCCCGCGGTGAGCACCGTCAGCAGGCTCTTGACGAGCGCGCCCTGCGGCACGTTCTCCGCATTGACGGGTACCCGCAGGCCGGCAAGCTCCATCGCCATCTCCTTGCCATCCCAACTGATCGCCATCCCACGCAGCGACGGCGGCTCGGACAAGGTCACGAGCAAGCGCCCGTCCTGTCCACGGCTGAGCTGTCCCTTAAGATCCATCCCCCGATAGGCGATGCCCACCTCGCAGGTAAAGCCCGCCGTCACAGGCTGTGCCGCGTCGTCGCGGCTTTTTCCGCAGCCGAACAGTATCGTCGCACAAAGGCCGACGGTCAGTATTCCGAAGAGTATGCGGTGTTTCATACACAAGGCTCCTATTTCTCTAAATTCAGAAACAGGTCTCCCAGCTCCTCCAGCATATCGCTCGGCAGCATCGCGTGCTGTGACAGCCGCGCCGCCGCGCGGTCGCCCGCCGCGCCGTGAATGTACACACCGCACATCGCCGCAAAATACGGGTCCATCCCCTGTGCCGCCAAACCGCCGATAAGCCCCGCGAGCACATCACCGCTACCGCCCGTCGCCATACCGGGGTTGCCGGTCTCGTTCTGCATCAGCGGACGCGCAGGGGCAGTGATCAGCGTATGATAGCCCTTGAGGGTCAGCACCACCCCGTAATCGTCGGCGAAACGCCGTGCGATCTCCTCGCGGTGGCGCTGTACCTCGTCGATCGTCGAATCGAGCAGGCGCGCCATCTCGCCGGGGTGCGGGGTCAGGATCAGAGGAGCGAAAGCCGTCTCCTCTATCAACATATGCGGCTTAATCGCATTTATGCCATCCGCGTCAAGAATCAGCGGACAGGTCACACGGCGGCGAAGCTGCAAGAAAAGCTGCGTCACCGCGACCGAGCATCCAAGCCCGCACCCGAGCACCACCGCATCGGCGCTCTGTGCGCGCCGCACGATCGGCTCGACCGCGTCGGATGAGATGTGCCCGTCCTCGGTCTCGTCGAGCGGCAGGAAGATCGCCTCCGGCACCGCCGCCGCGACGATCGGGTAGATACTGCGAGGGGTCGCGACCGTCACAAGCCCCGCACCGCTGCGCAGCGCCGCTTTGGCGGCTAAGATCGCCGCACCCGCCATCCCGTAGCTGCCCGCGACGAGCAGTACGCGGCCAAAGGTGCCCTTGTGACTGTCGAGCGGACGAGGCGTAAAGCACGCGCGCACCATCTCCTCGGTGACGGTCTTCTGCCCGAGCACCTGCCGCACCACATCGGCGGAAATGCCGATGTCCAGTAGCTGTACGCTGCCGCTGTGATCACTGCTCAAGCCCTCCTTGAGTGCAGTGAAGGTCAGCGTCACGTCCGCCGCAAACGCCCCCTCGCAGGCAACGCCGTTGTCGGCATTGACCCCGCTCGGCATATCCACCGCAACCTTGTAGCCCGCGGCGGCGTTCATCTGGCGCAGCAGCGGCATCAGCCCCGTCGGCAGCTCCCCGTGGAAGCCGATGCCGTACACGCAGTCGACGAGCATATCCGCCTGCCGCACAGCGGCACTGCACAGATACGGCTCGGCGGTATAATCCAGCACGGTCAGGGCATTATTCGGCAGGCGGGAGAAATTCTCGGCCGCGGTGTCGGTCGCGGGCTTCCCCGCGGCGAGCACCACCGTCACGTCCGCGAACACCGCGAGCCGCCGTGCGATGACAAAGCCGTCGCCGCCGTTATTTCCCTTGCCGCACACGACCGTCACGCGGGTATCGAGCCCCTCGGCGGTGCGGGCGTCCAGCCATTCGCGCAAGATCCATTCCGCGACCGCCTGACCCGCGCGCTCCATCAGCGACACAAAGCTATCCCCGCGGTCGACGGCGAGCGCCTCAATGCGGCGCATATCCTCGGCTGTGGCTTTTTTCATCCCATACCCACTCCTTTACTGTACAAAAAGACGCTATGCGCAGGGCATAGCGTCTTCCGACTTTATTCAAAAATAATTCCCTGCTCCTGCATTGCGCGGCGGGTCTCGATCTTGACGAGGCTCTGCAGACCGTCAAAAAAGGCGCGAAGCACCCGCTGATCGGGCTGAAACACGACGAGTGTATGCCCGCTCTTCTTGCTGTGATAGGTGAAACACCACAGACCCGTCTCCTTCTTTGACGGGGCGGCGTTTACGACGCGCTGATACGCCTTTTCATCCACCTTGGCGGCGTCGTAGGGCAGCAGGGTCTCCACCTTGCGCCCGACCACCGACACGATGCGCTTACGCTTACGCTTCGCGGTGATGAGGTCGATGTCGATATCACCGTTGGTGACGCAATATTCGTATTCCACATTCAGACCCGTCACGAGCCACCACGCTCCGTAGCCGACACCGATGATGAGCAACGGTGTCAGCAGGGGAAAATTAAAGATCCACAGCACGACCATCAACGCAACGGCCAGCACCACCGTGGCAACGATCCCTGCCCATTCACTGACGGATTTTTTCTTCTTCACGATCTGTTCGAAAAAGGTATCCATTTCCAATACACTCCGTTTTTATTGTTTGTTTACTATACTTTACCATAATCTTTCTCACTTTTCAACGGATTTGCGAAAAGTTTACAAATTTTCAAAATTCGTATGAACTTTCTGTAAAAAAGCGGAATTTTACAAAATTTTTCCGCGCAAATACTGGTTTTTTTACAAGAATATGGTATACTATAGAATAGTTTATTAAAAATCAACTGGAGGGCACGATATATGATCTGGCACAGCCACCACCAAGAGGATGTTCTGCGCGAGCTGCGCACCGACGCGGTCAGCGGTCTTGATGACGCCGCGGCAGCACAGCGTCTGGAAGAATACGGCGAAAATCGCCTGCAGGAGAAGGCACCGCTGACCCTGTTCCAGCGGTTTATGCGGCAGATGAAGGATGCGATGGTCATCATCCTGCTCATCGCGGCGGCGATCTCGCTGGCGCTGAGCTTGTATGAGCACTTTGTCCATCAGGCGCCGTTCGACTGGATCGAGCCCGTGGTCATCGTCGCCATCGTGGTGCTCAACGCCGTGCTCGGCGTGTTTCAGGAGAGTAAGGCGGAGGCGGCACTGCAGGCTCTCAAGAATATGTCTGCCCCCAATGCCCGCGTGCGTCGCGGCGGCAAGCTGATCACCGTCCCGTCCTACTCTCTCGTGCCCGGCGACATCGTCGAGCTGGAGGCGGGCGACCTCGTGCCTGCGGACTGCCGCGTGCTGGAGGCGTATTCCCTCTCCAGCAACGAGTCCGCGCTGACGGGCGAGTCCCTGCCGGTGGAGAAGAACGCAAGCGGTGTGTTCGAAGACATCACCCCGCTCGCCGAGCGCACCAATATGGTGTATTCCGGCTGCGGTGTCACCAATGGTAAAGCCGTTGCCGTCGTCGTCGCAACGGGAATGAGCTCCGAAATGGGCCACATCGCCTCGATGCTCGAGGGCGAGAAGGACGACTCCACCCCCCTGCAGCAGAAGATGGCACAACTGAGCAAGACGCTCGGCTTCCTCGCGCTCGGTATCTGCGTCATCATCTTTGTCATCGGTCTGATCTTCCGCTTAGACCTGATGGAGATGTTTATGACCGCGGTATCGCTGGCGGTCGCCGCCATCCCCGAGGGCCTGCCCGCCATCGTCACCATCGTGCTCGCGCTCGGCGTGCAGCGCTTGGTCAAAAAGCAGGCGATCATCCGCCGCCTGCCCGCGGTAGAAACGCTCGGCAGCGCCTCGGTCATCTGCTCGGATAAGACCGGCACGCTGACCCAGAACAAGATGACCCTGCGCCGCGCCTACGTCGGCGGCAAGACGGTCGATCTGAACGGCGAGCAGCCCGAGAGCGGACTCGCTCAGCTCCTGCGCCTCGCGGCGCTGTGCACCGATGCCTCGGTCACCGAGGAGGACGGCAAGGAGATCGCCATCGGCGACCCGACCGAGACCGCCATCCTCTCCTACCTGCGCCGCATCGGCACGGAGAAATCCGCATTGCTTCTGGATATGCCGCTCATCGGCGAGATCCCCTTCGACTCCGACCGCAAGCTGATGACCACCGTGCATCAGGCGGACGAGCAGGTCATCGTCATCGTCAAGGGTGCACCCGAGATGGTGTTCGCCCGCTGTACCCGCGGCCACATCGAGCAGACCGCCGCCGCCAACACCGCGATGGGACAGGATGCCCTGCGCGTGCTCGCGGTCGCGTTCAAGATCCTCGATGTTGCCCCCATCGACTACTCCTCCGAGGCGCTCGAGTGTGATCTCACGCTCGCAGGTCTGGTCGGTATGATCGACCCGCCGCGCCCCGAGGTCAAGGACGCCATCCGCGAATGCGACACCGCAGGTGTGCGCACCGTGATGATCACCGGCGACAATGTCGTCACCGCCTCCGCGATCGCCAAGGAGCTCGGCATCCTGCACGAGGGCGAGCTCGCCATCACGGGAACGGAATTGGAAGCGCTTACAGAAGAAGAGCTTGACGAAAACATCACCCGCTACCGCGTGTACGCACGCGTCACCCCCGCGGACAAGATCCGCATCGTCAAATCGTGGAAGAAGCGCGGCGACATCGTCGCGATGACGGGCGACGGCATCAACGACGCGCCCGCACTCAAGGCCGCCGACATCGGCTGTGCGATGGGCATCACCGGCACCGACGTCGCCAAGGGGGCAGCGGATATGACGCTGATGGACGACAACTTCTCCACCATCGTCGCCGCCGTGCGCGAGGGCCGCGGCATCTACGACAACATCCGCAAGGCAGTGCATTTCCTGCTGTCCTGCAACCTCGGCGAGATCGTCACCGTGTTTGTCGCCATTCTGCTGTTTAAGACCTCACCGCTGCTGCCCATCCAACTGTTGTGGATGAACCTCGTCACCGACAGTCTGCCCGCACTCGCGCTCGGTATGGAGCCGCCCGAGGCGGACATTATGCACCGCAAGCCCCGCCGCCGCGAGGAGAGTCTGTTCAGCGGCGGTGTCGGTGCACAGGCGATCTGGCAGGGCGTGATGTTCGGCGCGCTGACGCTGGTTGCATTCTGGCTCGGCTTCGTGAAATGGGGCAGTCTGGAGCTTGGCGAAACGATGGCGTTCGCCGCACTGGGACTGGCACAGCTCGTGCACGCGCTCAACGTCCGCTCGTCTCACTCGCTGTTTAAGGCGGGACTGCTGTCCAACCGCTATATGATCGGGGCGTTCTTCGGCTCGCTGGCGCTGATGCTCGGCGTGCTGCTCATCCCCGGCGTGCAGAATGTGTTTTCCCTCGTCCCGATGGGACCCAACGCGTGGGGCGCAGTCATCGGGCTTGCGCTCGTGCCGCTGGTCGTCGTGGAGATCTATAAGCTCATCCTGCATTTGTTCAAAAAATAAGGAAGGAGGCGGGCGTATGTTTGCCGGTCTCAAAAGTATGGGACTTCGCGGCATCGACGGCTTTATGGTCGAGGTCGAGGCAGACCTGTCGCAGGGTCTGCCCGGCTTTGACGTCGTCGGTCTGCCCGACACCGCGGTGCGGGAATCCCGCGACCGCGTGCGTGCGGCGATGAAGAACGCGGGATTTACCTATCCCGTCAGCCGTATCACCGTCAATCTCGCCCCCGCCGATGTCAAAAAGGAAGGCTCGGTCTACGACCTGCCGTTGCTGCTCGCCCTGCTGTGCGCGAGCGGCCAGCTTAAAGCCGATCTGCGCCGCGCCGCCTTTGTGGGTGAACTATCCCTGCAGGGAGCGGTGCGTCCCGTGCGCGGCGTGCTGCCGATGGTCATCGCGGCGCGGGACGCGGGGATCGAGGACGTCTACGTCCCCGCCGACAACGGCACCGAGGCCGCCGTCGTCGACGGTATTACCGTCTACCCCGTCGCAGATATCGCCTCCCTGCTCGCCCATCTGCAAGGAAACACCCCGCTGACCCCGCTCACCGCCGACGCGTTTTCGCCGACGGTGGACGAGGATGCGGTGGACTTTGCCGACGTGATGGGGCAGGAGACCGCCCGCCGCGCGATGGAGATTGCCGCCGCGGGCTCGCATAACATTCTGCTTCTGGGCACCCCAGGCTCGGGCAAGAGTATGCTCGCCAAGCGTCTGCCCACCATCCTGCCGGATATGACCCGCGCCGAGGCGCTCGAATGCACCAAGATCCACTCGATTGCGGGAGAACTATCGGGAGGCGGACTGCTGCGCCGCCGCCCCTTCCGTTCTCCGCACCATAACATATCCGCGCAGGGGCTCGCGGGCGGCGGTGTCGTGCCGCGCCCCGGCGAGGTGTCCCTCGCGCATAACGGCGTCCTATTCCTCGACGAATTGCCGGAATTCTCCCGCGTGTCGATGGAGTGTCTGCGCCAACCACTTGAGGACGGGCGGGTGACCATCTCCCGTGTGAGCGCGTCGCTCTCCTACCCCTGCTCCATTATGTTGGTCGCGGCGATGAACCCCTGCCCCTGCGGCTACTACGGGCATCCCACCCGCCCCTGCACCTGCTCGGCGCAGGCGGTACAGCGCTATCTCGGTAAGGTATCGGGCCCGCTGCTCGATCGCATTGACCTGCACATCGAGGTGCCGCCGGTGGAATACGACCAGCTCTCTGCGCAGGCCAAATCCGAATCCTCCGCCGCCATCCGCGCGCGCGTCAACACCGCCCGCGCGATCCAGCAGCGGCGTTTTGCGGGCACCGACATCGTCAGCAACGCCCGCATCCCGACAAGCAAGCTCAAGGAATACTGTCCCCTCACCGACGCGGCGAACGCCCTGCTCAAGGGCGCGTTCGAGCGGATGGGGCTGTCGGCGCGCGCGTATGACCGGCTCTTAAAGGTCGCGCGCACCATCGCCGATCTTGCAGGCAGCGAGGTCATCGACACCCCGCACATCGCCGAGGCGATCCAATACCGCAGTCTTGACCGTAAATACTGGCAGACGAGGCAGCAAGGATGAGCGGGAACGATAAGCTGACCGCCCTGCGCCGCAAGGCGATGGCATTGCCGCAACAGCCGGGCGTGTACATTATGAAGGACGCCGCCGACAACATCCTCTACATCGGCAAGGCGAAAAAGCTCAAAAACCGCGTCAGCCAATATTTCGGCTCGCAGGCAAACCACGCCGCCAAGGTGCGGCGAATGGTCGCACTGGTCGATCACTTCGACTACATCGTCGTCGGCAGTGAGTTTGAGGCACTTGTGCTGGAATGCTCACTCATTAAACAGCACCGCCCGAAATACAATATTCTGCTTAAGGACGACAAGGGCTATCACTACGTGCGGGTCTCCCCGCCGCCCTATTCCCGCTTGAGTGAGGCCAATCAGCTCGCCGACGACGGCGCGCAGTACATCGGCCCGTTTATGAGCGCCTACACCGTCAAGCAGGCGGTGGACGAGGCGAACAAGATCTTCTCCCTCTCCACCTGCAACCGCACCCTTACGCACGGCAAGCGGGCGGGCGACCGCCCCTGTCTCAACGCCCATATCGGGCAGTGCTGTGCGCCCTGCACGGGGCGGATCAGCCCCGGGGAGTATCAGGAGCGGGTCGATCAGGCGATCGAGTTCCTCACCAAGGGCAGTGCCGATACGATGGCGGACCTGCAGCGACGGATGGAGGATGCCGCCGAACGGCTCGACTTCGAGCAGGCGGCGCGTTTGCGCGACCGCATCGCCGCCATCAAGCGAATGGGCGAAAAGCAAAAGGTCATTCTCTCACGCGTCGCCGAGCAGGACGTCATCGCGCTCGCGCAAGGCTCGGGCGCGGCGTGCTTCGAGGTGTTCCGTTTCAGCGCGGGACGGCTGTGCGACCGCGAGCATTTCCTAATGGACGAGCTCGACGAGCTGCCCGCCGCGCGCGGCGCGTTCATCGAGCAATACTATACGATGCGCGACCGCGTCCCGCCGCAGATCACAGTGGACGGCGAGGTCGAGGACAGCGACCTGCTCGAGCAGTGGCTCGGCGAAAAAGCGGGACGGCGGGTGCACATCGTCCGCCCGCAGATCGGCGAGCAGGCGCATCTCGTGGAGATGTGCCGTGCCAACGCCGCCGAGCGCATCGCCCAACAGGTCGGTATGACGGGGCGTGAGGCTGCCGCGCTGGAGGACATCCGCCAGCTGCTCGGACTGACCGACACCCCCGCCTATATCGAATGCTACGATATCTCCAACACCGCCGGCAGTGACAACGTCGCGGGAATGGTGGTGTTTGAGAACGGCAAACCGCTAAAGAGCGCCTATCGCCGTTTTCGTGTCAAATCGGTCATCGGGCAGGACGACTACAGCTCAATGAAAGAAGTGCTTACCCGCCGCCTCGATGAGTATCTCGCCCACAAGGACGAGGGGATCGGCTTCGGACGCAAGCCCGATCTCATCCTGCTCGACGGCGGCGAGGGACACGTTGCGACGGTGAAGCCCGTCGTCGACCGATACGGGCTGAATATCCCCGTGTTCGGCCTGGTGAAGGACGACCGCCACCGCACCCGCGCCATCGCGCTCGCGGGCGGCGAGATCGCCATCCACCTAAAGCGCGCGGCATACACCCTGCTCTCCAATATTCAGGAAGAGGTGCACCGCTATGCCATCGCCTACCACCGCAAGCGACGCAAGAAATCCACCATCTCCACCGCCCTGCTGTCGATCGACGGCATCGGCGAGACCCGCGCACGCGCGCTGCTGCGGCAGTTCGGCTCATTGCGCAATATCGGGCGCGCATCCCTCGAGGAGCTGATGCTCGTCAAAGGAATGACCCGTCCCGCCGCCGAAGCGATACTGCGGCATTTCGGCAAGGAAGACCAACAATAAGGAGAAGAAACGCTATGAAAAACAACCTCATCTTCATCGGGATGCCCTCAAGCGGTAAATCCACCCTCGGTCGCCTGCTCGCCCGCGAGCTCGGCCGTCCCTTTATCGACACCGATGACGTCATCCGTCAGATCAACGGTTGTGAGCTGCACGAGCTTATGGACCGCGACGGCTTAGACGGCTTCCTGCAGCGTGAGGTCGAGGCGATCTGCACAGTCGACGTGGACAACACCGTCATCGCCACAGGCGGCAGTGCGGTGTATTCCCCCACGGGAATGGAGCATCTGAAGAAGATCGGCCGTGTGATCTACATCGCCATCAGCTACGAGACACTGGAAAAGCGTGTCGGCGACCCGCACCTGCGCGGCGTGGTGCTTGCCCCCGGCAAGACCCTGCGCGACCTCTACGAGGAGCGCGTGCCGCTGTATGAGAAATACGCCGACCTCACCCTCGTGCAGGCGGGCAACGAGACCACCCGTGAATCCGTCTCTCGACTGCTGGAACTCATAAAATAAAGCATTATTCCCCTTTCTCCTTCATATATAGGTAGGGTGAGCAGTCAAACCCGAACCCGCCGCAAAGTGGGATATTTCGGTGCTTTTTGCTCTGCCCGTGCTCGTAAGGCGCGAGCATTCCTTCGCCCGGTCAAAACAAAAATCCCTCGAAATCTCCTCACTTTGCGGTCGTGGATTTTGGAAAGAGCGATTTTTTGTTCAACCGAGGCGAAAAACCGTATTTTAGCAAAGGATGAGCGAAAATTCGCTTCTCCAAAACGGAGTTCGGGTTTCACTGCTCACCCTAGAGAAAGGGGAATTTTTATGGCTATTAAGATTTTCATCGATCAGGGGCACAACCCCCAAGGCGTCAACGCAGGTGCCGAGGGCAACGGCATCCGCGAGCAGGACATCACCTACCCCGTCGGCATCTATCTGCGGGATATTCTCAATGCCGACGGGCGGTTTGAAGCCCGCACCTCCCGCAACTCTCCCGACGAGGTGCTCGGCACCTCCAACGCGACCAGCCTCGCCTCGCGCGTCAATATGGCGAACAGTTGGCCCGCGGATTATTTCATCAGCATCCATTGCAACGCCAACACAAACCCCGCCGTCAACGGCAGCGAGGTGTACGTCTATCGCGAGGATAGCGTTGCGGGCAATCTGGCAAAGAATGTGCTGGAGGCGATCGTCGAGCGTGTCGGGACGAAGGATAACGGCGTGCGGGAGAATCCCGCGCTGTATGTGTTGCGCCGCACCTCGATGCCCGCCATCTTGGTGGAGCTTGCCTACGTCACCAACGCCGAGGACGCGCAGAAGCTCATCAATGACCAGTACGCCTTCGCCTATGCCATTTACGAGGGGATATTGGACTATCTCGATCTCGAACCGACCGTGCCGTTCGGGCAAATGTAAAACACGGGCGGGATGCACTATGCATCCCGCCCGTGTTTTGTTTACCTCGTGCCCGTCGAGCCGAAGCCGCCCTCACCGCGCACGGTATCGGACAGCTCGTCCACCTCACGGTAGTCCGCCGTCAGATAGGGTACGAGCATCAGCTGTGCCACTCGCTCGCCGTGGTCGATGGTCTGCGCCTCGGTGCCGTGGTTGTGCAGGGCAACCATAATTTCGCCGCGATAGTCCGCGTCGATGACGCCAACCTTGTTGGCGGGGGCAAGCCCACGCTTGGTCGCGAGTCCGCTGCGCGCACACACCAGCCCGACAAAGCCCGCGGGGATCTCCATCGCCAGTCCCGTGTGGACAAGCACCGTCTGTCCCGCCGCGAGGGTGAGCGGCTCGTCGAGGATCGCGTAGAGATCCGCACCCGCCGCCGCGCTGCTTCCGTATTTCGGCGTGACCGCCCGCGCGTCGAGTTTCTTAAAGTTTACCGTCTGTGTCATTGATAATCGCCCCATTCCTTGATTTTTACTTCGCCCGCCTGCAAGGTGGCAGGCACGTCGATGATACGCTGATTGGAGGACCCGCGAAACCGCAGGCGGATGTCCTTTTTGTCTTCTTCAAAACGCCCGTCCACCACCACATCGAGCAGGCTGACCAGCTCGTCGGTGACCTCGGTGTGGGCGCGCCCCTTAGGGTCAAGCAGCTCTGCGTCGAGCAGATATCCCGTGTAACACCAGATAGTCTTGGTCGGGAATTTTTCCTTGACCTCTTTTAAGAACGGCAGCAGCACCCGCTGATGGGCGGGCTCCATCGGCTCGCCGCCAAGCAGAGACAGCCCGTCGACGTAGCCGTGGTCCAGCGCGGCGAGGATAGTCTCCTCTATCTCGCGGGTAAACGGCTCGCCGTAGCCGAAATCCCACGCCTCGGCGTTAAAACAGCCCTTACACCGATGCGTACAGCCACTGACGAACAGCGACACCCGCACACCCGTACCGTTGGCGATATCGTTGAATTTAATGGTCGCGTAATTCATCCGCATCCACTCCTTTAACAGCTATTGTAGCACAGTTACTCCTCGGTGGCAAGCAGGGTTTCGACAGCCTCGCGCGTGGTAAGTCCATCGGAAAACGCGGTTGCACTGCCCGCAGCGACGGCAACGCGTAACGCTTCATTCGCATCCGCGCCCTGCTCAAGCGCGGCGAGATAGCCCGCCACCGTCGAATCCCCCGCGCCGACGGTGCCTCGCACCTCGCCGCGATAGGCGGCGCGACGAATGACCGCGCCATCCTCGGTGAGCAGGATTGCTCCGTCCCCGCCAAGGGATACAAGCACGTTGCGCGCGCCTTTTTTCTGCAGGTTACGGGCGGCGGCGATGACGCTTTCGTCATCGGGTAATTCCCGCCCCGCAAGCGCCGCAAGCTCGTCGCAGTTGGGTTTGATGAGATACGGGCGGTACGGCAGGGCGCGCAGAAGTGCCTCCCCCGTTGTGTCCACGACAGTGCGGACATTCCGATCTTTCACACACGACAGAAGGCGCGCGTAGGTATCCGCATCACACCCCGGCGGCAGACTGCCGCACAGACACAGCGTGTCGCCGTCGGCGAGTGCCGACACCTGCGCCGTCAGCCGTGCAAACGCCGCCGCATCCACCGTCGGGCCGACGGCATTAAATTCGGTTTCATTTTCTGCCGTAATTTTTACGTTGATGCGGGTGTTGCCCGCCGCGAGATGCACAAAGTCGGTGTCGAGCCCTATACGGCGCAACCCGCTCTCCAGCATCTCCCCGACCTCTCCCGCGACAAAGCCGAGCGCGCGGTTGGGTGCGCCGAGCGCGGTGAGCACGCGGGAGACGTTGACCCCCTTGCCGCCGAAAGAAAGGGCGGTATCGGTCGGGCGATTGAGCCCGCCCGCTGTAAAACCTTTCACCCGCAGGGTATAGTCCACCGCGGGGTTGAGTGTAACGGTATAAATCATTTGTTCTCCTCTACCTCACATATTGTCCCGCCGCCAAGCACCTCGTCACCGTCATACAGAACGACCGCTTGCCCCTCGGTGACAGCGCGCTGCGGCTCGTCAAACACGATCTCGACCCGCCCGTCGTCACACATGGTGACAGTGGCGGGGGCTTCCTTCGCCGAATAGCGGGTGCGCGCCGCACAGCGCACGGGCTCGGCGGGGGTTTCGCCCGATATCCAGTTAAACTCCTCCGCCCACAGACGGCGGGCATACAGTGCCGCCTCGGGGGCGAGCACCACGGTGTTAGCGGCAACGTCCTTGCGGCAGACATACAGCGGTGCGGGCAAGGCAAGGCCTAAGCCTTTGCGCTGGCCGACGGTATAGCCGATGATACCCTTATGCTGTCCGAGAACGTTGCCCTCGCGGTCGACGAAATTCCCCGCGGGATACGCCCGTCCCGTGCGGCGGCGGATGAAATCCGCATACTTTCCGTCGGGGACAAAACAGATGTCCTGGCTGTCCTTTTTCTGCGCGTTGACAAAGCCGTACTTTTCCGCAACCGCCCGCACCGCGTCCTTGCTCTCGGCCTCGCCGAGCGGGAAGCGGGTGTGCGCGAGCTGCTCCTGCGTGAGAAAATACAGCACGTAGGTCTGATCCTTCGCCAAATTTTTCGCCTTTCTCAGCGTCCATTTGCCACGTCTTTCGTCGTACACCACGCGGGCGTAATGCCCCGTCGCAATAACGTCGCAGCCAAGCGCCTTGGCCGCCGAATACAGTTCGGCAAACTTCATATAGCGGTTGCAGTCGATGCAGGGGTTGGGCGTGCGTCCCTGCTCGTACGCCGCGACAAAGCGATCGATCACCAACGAAGAAAAATCGCCTTCGTAGTTAAACACGTGATGGTCAAACCCGAGGCTGTGCGCCACACGGCGGGCATCCTCGACCTCCGGCGCGGAGCCGCAGGTGCCGTCGCAGTGCTTATCGAACAGCAGCATCGTCGCGCCGACGCAGGAATAGCCCGCCTCGACCATCCACGCCGCCGCCACCGACGAGTCCACACCGCCGCTCATCGCGACGAGAGCTTGTTCATCCATAGCTCCGCACTCCTTTCCGATCGTCTGTTTTAATGATGGATAATATCGGCCGTTTTCGCCCGCGTAACCTTGATAAGGTCGGCAGGCGCAATCAAAATCTGTGCTCCGATGCGACCGCCACTGATGATCACGGTGTCAAAGTTATGAACACTCTCGTGAATCACCGTGGGAAACGCCTTCTTCATCCCAATGGGGGTACAGCCGCCGCGGACATACCCCGTCACGCCAAAAATCTCCTTGACGTGGATAAGCTCCACCGATTTCTCCCCCACCGCACGCGCGGCGGCCTTGAGATCCAGCTCCTCGGCGATCGGCACGACAAACACGTAGTGTCCGCCGCTCTTTCCGACAGCAACAAGGGTTTTGTAAGAGCTTTCATACGGCTGACCGAGCTGATCCGCGACCGTCACGCCGTCGATAAACTCATCACACGCGTAGGTGTTGACGGTGTACGCGATCTTGTTCTTGTCGAGAATACGCATCGCGTTGGTTTTTTGTTCTTTAGCCATCCTGAGCCGCCTCCAATGCCTCGCGCAGAGTATCCAGCACGTCCTTGCCGCCCGTGCGGTCGATCTTCACCGCGTAATACGGCTTGCCTGCGGCGCTGATCATCACGCGTCCTTTCATCGCGGCGTTCATCCGCGAGCCGAGCTCCATATCCAGACGGTCAGTGTAGAGCAAAAGGCTTCCCTGCTGTTCCTTGATCTCACGAATGCCCATCGCCGCCGCCATATTGCGTAAGAGAGCGACGTCAATAAGCCCCTGCACCGCCGTCGGCGGCTCGCCGAAGCGGTCGATAAGCTCGTCAAACACGTCCATCGAATCCTCCACCGTGCGGATATCCGCAATGCGGCGGTAGATCTCCAGACGCTGGGCATTACTGCCGATATAATCCTCGGGGATGTGCGCCGAGATGGGCAAGTCTACCGTACACTCCACGTGCGGTGTCTTGCCGCTGCCCTTTTCTTCTTCCACCGCTTCCGCGAGCAGTTTCAGGTACATATCGTAGCCGACGGCCTCCATATGCCCGTGCTGCTGCGCACCGAGCAGGTTGCCCGCGCCGCGGATCTCCATATCCCGCATTGCGATCTTGAAGCCCGCGCCGAATTCGGTAAATTCCCGCATCGCCTCGAGGCGTTTCTCCGCCACATCCGACAGTACCTTGCCGCGGGTGAAGGTGAGATACGCATACGCACGGCGGGACGAGCGACCGACACGCCCGCGCAGCTGATGCAGCTGCGACAGCCCGTAGCGGTCGGCGTTTTCAATGATGAGCGTGTTGACATTCGGGATGTCGACACCCGTTTCGATGATGGTGGTACACACGAGGATATCCACCTCGTGCTCCAGTACCTGCCGCCAGATCTCGGAGAGCTCTTCCTCGTTCATCCGCCCGTGCGCGACGGTGATGCGCGCCTCGGGGATGCGGCTCTGGATCGCCGCGGCGACCGTCTCGATGTTCTCAATACGGTTGTGCAGGTAATACACCTGCCCGTCGCGGCGCAGCTCCTTGCGGATGGCGTCGGTGATGATGCCGTTATCGTGCTCAAGCACATAGGTCTGCACGGGGCGGCGGTCCTGCGGTGCTTCCTCGATGACCGACATATCGCGAATACCGCTCATCGCCATATTCAGCGTGCGCGGAATGGGGGTCGCAGTCAGCGTCAGCACGTCCACGTTGGGGGTAAGCTCCTTGATGCGCTCCTTCTGCGTCACGCCGAAGCGCTGCTCCTCGTCGACGATGAATAAGCCGAGATCCTTAAACGCCACGTCCGCGGACAGCAGACGGTGGGTGCCGACGACGATGTCGACCTCCCCCGCGCGAATACGGCGGATAACCTCTGCCTGCTGTTTGGGCGTGCGGAAGCGCGAGAGCATCTCGATCGTCACAGGGAAGCCTTCGAACCGCTTTACTATCGTCTGATAATGCTGGAACGCGAGGATGGTGGTCGGCACGAGCAGCGCGCATTGCTTACTTTGGCTGACGCACTTGAATGCCGCGCGCAGGGCGACCTCGGTCTTGCCGAAGCCGACGTCGCCGCACAGCAGGCGGTCCATCGGCACGGGACGTTCCATATCACTCTTAATTTCGTCGATGCAGCGCATCTGGTCGTCGGTCTCCTGATATTCGAAATGACGCTCAAAATCGTACTGCCATTCCTCGTCGGGACCGAACGCAAAGCCCGGGGACGCCATCCGCTTTCCGTAGAGAGCGATGAGCCCCTTGGCGATGTCCTTGACCGCCGCGCGCACGCGGGTCTTGGCCTTCTGCCACTCCTGCCCGCCGAGGCGATGGAGCTTGACGGTGACCTCGTCCTTGGTACCGATGTATTTCGACACCATATCGAGCTGGGTCACGGGGACGTACAGCGTGTCCCCCTTGGCATAAGACAGCTTGATGTAGTCCTTGACCACACCTTGAATTTCCACCTGGTGCACGCCCTCGTAGATGCCGATGCCGTGCGCGGAATGGACGATGTAATCCCCGATCTGCAGTTCCGACAGACTGTGGATCTCCATCCCCTTTTCCTTGCGGACGCGGCGGGGGCGGCGCGCGGTGTGCACCACCCGTCCGTGGGTGATGACCGCAAGCTGCGCGTCAGGCAGCTCAATCCCTGCGGAAAGACCGCCCGCCGTCACGAGTACCTGCCCGCGCACGGGGACATCGGGGGATTTCGCGTAGATGGCGGGCAAGCCCGCTTTACGCAGATCGTCCGCGAGGGTCTGTGCCGCCTTTTCCTCCCCGCCCGCGAGCACCACGCACGCCATGCGGCGGGCGAGCAGATCCTGCAGGTCGGTGACCAACAGCTCTACCCGACCCGACCAGATCGGCAGCTGCCGCGCTTGGATGGTGTACAGCGCCTTCGGGCGGATATCGCCCGTTGCGCGGGCAAAAGCGTCGAGCAACACCGTGTTCGCACGCTCAAGGGTCAGCGCGATCTCCTCCCACGCGGGGGCGTAGGCGGTCAGCCCGCGGCACAGTGTGCCTTCCTCGAGCAACGCCTCAATGTCCTGATTTAACTGCCAATGATAGGTGCGCACCCGCTCCTTGACCTTCGCGGGCTCGCTGACGAGGATCAGCGCGTCCCGCGCGTAGGTAAAGAGGTTGGCGGGCTCATACATCAGCGGGATATAGCGGTCGACCGACGCGGGTTGGACACCGCCGCGCAGGCGGTCGACGTCGCTGAGCAAATTCTTCTTCACCGTGTCGGCGAGCTTGCCGCGCTGAGCGGCGGCAAGCGCCTCGAGCTTCGCCGCAAGGGCGGCGGGATCGTCGTACATCACCTCGGCGGCGGGCGGGATGCCCACCGACGTCAGCGAGTCGGTGCGCCGCTGAGAAAGCAGGTCGAAATACGCGATGGTGTCCACCGTGTCGCCCCACAGCTCGATGCGGATCGGCGCCTCACTGTCGGCAGGGTACACGTCGACAATGCCGCCGCGCACCGCAAACTGCCCCGCACCCTCGATCTGATCACAGCGCTCATAGCCCGCCGCGGCGAGCGCCGTCGGCAGGTCGTCCACGGGCAGACGCACACCCGCGGTCAGCTCGAGCGTGCGCCCGAGCAGGGTGTCGGGCGGGATGGTATACTGGATCGCCGCATCGACGCAGGCGACCACGCAATCATAGTTCCCCTCCGCCATCGCGGCGAAGGTGCCGAGCCGCATCTGCTCGTATTCCCGCGAGGCGGATTCGACCAACCGCAGGGATAATTCGCGCGCGGGAAGCTGCAGGGTGCGCAGTCCGAACGCGCGCACGTCCTCGGTGAGCCGCGCCGCCTCCGCCTCGTCGGATGCGAGTAGCACAATGCGGCGGCCGAGGCTCTGCTTGAGCCCCGCCGCCAGTAATGCTTTATGGATGTGCGCCGTGCCGATGACCGACACGGGGGTGCGGCCCCCGCGAATATCGGCGCACACATTGTCGTAGGCGGGCAGCTGTGCCAGCCCCTTGTCCCATAGGCTCATACGTTTGCTCCAATAACACTCAATGCGAAAACCTGTTCATTGCCTCGTCGATGCGCCCGCCGACGACCAGCTCCGCCGCCGCGGCCGCGTGCTCGTATGCCTGCTCCATCGCGGGCAGTTCGTCCTTCTTAAATTTCGACAGCACCCAGTCGGCAAGATCGTAGGCGGGGTGCGGCTTTTTGCCGACGCCGATGCGTACACGGGGGAACTCGTCCGTACCGATGTGCGTAATGATGCTGCGCAGGCCCTTCTGCCCGCCGTCGCTGCCTTTCTTGCGCACACGCACGCCGCCGACATCCAGCGCGATGTCATCCGACAACACGAGAAGGCGATCGGGGGTCAGCTTATAAAACGCCATCGCCGCCTGCACCGCCTCGCCGGAGTTATTCATAAAGGTCTGCGGGAACAAGAGCAGTGTCTTCTTCCCCGCGACCGTGCCGACGCCGGTGAGCGCCTTAAACTGCTTTTTATTCAGCTCGATCCCGTTGCGGCGGGCAAGCTCGCCAAGCGCCGCACAGCCCGCGTTGTGCCGCGTGCTCTCATACGCCAACCCGGGGTTACCGAGACCCACCACGAGGAAATCGATCCCCCCGCTTTTTTTGCTGAACAGCATACGCCGCCCCTCCCGATTTTCGAAAAGTATTCATACGGATTTTATTGTACCAAATTCTCCTCTTGCTCGCAAGAGTTTTTTGCCCATATCGGCAAAATGCCCCTATTCTGTCCTATTTATTATAGCAAATTCGGTCAAAAAAGAGTATTTACAAAAACTTTCAAAAAACAGTAGCCAAAACGCGCATTGTCTGTTATAATGTTAGGTGGCTTTATGGGGCTGACGGGGGACAAGCCTATGCACCCATAAGGAAAAACGTTTTTTGGAGGTAAAAATATGAGTCACAAGTTTGTCTACCTGTTCAAAGAGGGCGACGCGTCGATGCGTGAGCTTCTCGGCGGTAAGGGCGCGAACCTGGCGGAGATGACCAAGATCGGTCTGCCCGTTCCGCAGGGCTTCACCGTCACCACGGAGGCCTGCACGCAGTACTACGAGGACGGCCGCAAGATCAACGATGATATTCAGGCGCAGATCATGGAATACATCGACAAGATGGAAGAGATCACCGGCAAGAAGTTCGGCGACAAGGAGAACCCGCTGCTGGTCTCCGTTCGTTCCGGTGCTCGCGCTTCGATGCCCGGTATGATGGATACCATCCTCAACCTCGGTCTGAATGAGGATGTCGTGGAGACGATGGCCGCGAAGTCCGGCAACGCTCGCTGGGCGTACGACTGCTATCGCCGTTTCATCCAGATGTACTCCGACGTCGTTATGGAAGTCGGTAAGAAGTACTTCGAGGAGCTCATTGACAAGATGAAAGAGGAGAAGGGTGTTACGCAGGACGTCGAGCTGACCGCCGACGACCTCAAGACCCTCGCCGAGCAGTTCAAGGCTGAGTATAAGTCCAAGATCGGTAAGGACTTCCCCACCGATCCCAAGGAGCAGCTGATGGGCGCTGTCGAGGCGGTGTTCCGTTCTTGGGACAACCCCCGCGCGAACGTCTATCGCCGCGACAACGATATCCCCTATTCTTGGGGTACGGCCGTTAACGTCCAGATGATGGCGTTCGGTAATATGGGCGACAACTGCGGTACCGGTGTTGCATTCACCCGTGACCCCGCGACCGGTGAGCCCGGCCTGATGGGTGAGTTCCTCACCAACGCGCAGGGCGAGGATGTCGTCGCCGGCGTGCGTACTCCCATGCCGATTGCGGAGATGGCGGAGAAGTTCCCCGCCGCGTTCGAGGAGTTCAAGAAGGTTTGCGCAATCCTCGAGGATCACTACCGCGATATGCAGGATATGGAGTTCACCGTCGAGGACGGCAAGCTGTATATGTTGCAGACCCGTAACGGTAAGCGTACCGCTAAGGCGGCTCTGAAGATCGCCTGCGACCTCGTGGACGAGGGTATGATCGACAAGAAGCAGGCGGTTGCGATGATCGGTCCCCGTAACCTCGATACTCTGCTGCATCCCCAGTTCGACCAGAAGGCTCTGAAGGCCGCTACCCCCGCGGGTAAGGGTCTGGGCGCTTCTCCCGGCGCTGCCTGCGGTAAGGTCGTGTTCACCGCCGAGGACGCCGAGGCGTGGAACGCCCGCGGCGAGAAGGTCATCCTCGTTCGTCTGGAGACCTCTCCCGAGGACATCACCGGCATGAAGGCTTCGCAGGGCATCCTGACCGTGCGCGGCGGTATGACCTCTCACGCGGCCGTTGTTGCCCGTGGTATGGGCACCTGCTGTGTCTCCGGCTGCGGCGACATCATTATGGATGAGGAGAACAAGCAGTTCACCCTCGCCGGCAAGACCTACCACGAAGGCGATTATATCTCCATCGACGGCTCTACCGGTAACATCTACGACGGCATCATCCCGACCGTTGACGCCGAGATCGCGGGCGAGTTCGGCCGCATTATGGCGTGGGCGGATGAGTTCCGCACGCTGAAGGTCCGCACCAACGCCGACACCCCCGCCGACGCCAAGAAGGCGCGCGAGCTGGGTGCCGAGGGTATCGGCCTGTGCCGTACGGAGCATATGTTCTTCGAGGCGGACCGTATTGCGGCGTTCCGTGAGATGATCTGCGCCGACACCGTTGAGGAGCGCGAGGCCGCTCTCGAGAAGATCCTGCCCTATCAGCAGGGTGACTTCGAGAAGCTGTACGAGGCGCTGGAAGGCTGCCCCGTCACCATCCGCTTCCTCGATCCGCCTCTGCACGAATTCGTTCCCACCGAGGAGGCCGACATCGAGGCTCTCGCCAAGGCTCAGGGCAAGTCCGTTGCGGATATCAAGAATATCATCACCGGCCTGCACGAGTTCAACCCCATGATGGGTCACCGTGGCTGCCGTCTGGCTGTCACCTATCCCGAGATCGCCGCGATGCAGACCAAGGCGGTCATCCGTGCCGCCATCAATGTGCAGAAGGCGCACGCTGACTGGAACATCGTTCCCGAGATCATGATCCCCCTGACCGGCGAGGTCAAGGAAATGAAGTTCGTCAAGGATATCGTTGTCGCGACTGCCGACGCCGAGATCGCCGCTGCCGGCGCTGACCTGAAGTATGAGGTCGGTACCATGATGGAGATCCCCCGCGCCTGCCTGACCGCCGACGAGATCGCGAAGGAAGCCGAGTTCTTCTGCTTCGGCACCAACGATCTGACCCAGATGACCTTCGGCTTCTCCCGTGACGATGCCGGTAAGTTCCTGACTGCCTACTACGACAGCAAGATCTACGAGAACGATCCCTTCGCGAAGCTGGATCAGAACGGCGTCGGTAAGCTGATGGATATGGCGGTGACCCTCGGTAAGAAGGTCCGTCCCGAGATGCACTGCGGTATCTGCGGTGAGCACGGCGGCGACCCCGTTTCCGTGGAGTTCTGCCACAAGATCGGTCTGAACTACGTGTCCTGCTCGCCCTTCCGCGTGCCGATCGCTCGCTTGGCCGCTGCCCAGGCAGCAATTAAGGAAAGTGGGAAATAATAACCCATTCACCAAGGTGACGGAGTTTGTGCTTAATTTAGACGATGCAAAAGCATATCTGTATAAAGATAGCACCAAACACCGCATACACAGGTGGAACGACTTAAAAGTCAATATCTATGTATAAGAGAACACCCTATGACCGTAAAAAGTCATAGGGTGTTTTTATGCTTTAAAATAAGCGAGCCCCGAATCAATCGGGGCCCGCCGTAAAATTAAAATTCCGCCGTTTATAATTTCGCCTACATATATTTAATGCAAGAGTAATTATATTGTATTCAATTAAAATTTAAAAATCAAGTAATGATTCTTGGGGGGCTTATTTTAGGTTAGAGAAAACTTTTTTGGGTTGGGGTGGTTCAACAACAGGAATATCGCCTGTATATTCAATAATAACAGGAGATTCATTTTTAGGCAATTCTACACTATAAATATTTCCTGATTCATCGGCTTGATAGTAGCCTTCTCTAACTTCTGTCAAAGATATAACTTCCCGTTTATCAGTAGACAGACTCTTGGCAAAATGTGTTCTAAAAATCACACCCATTGGCTTGTGGCATAACTTGTGGTCATAATAGTACTTATATATTACTTTGAGAACATCACAAGGTTTGTGTGTGGGAAGAATCGTTACATTAGCAACAATTTCTCCTTCGCCGTGTTCCTCTGTCGGTACAATAATTGGTTGTGCTTCCATAATACCATCAATGTTTAACAAAATATCTCGCATATCAAACAAGAAGGTACCTTCCTCAAAATCAACGGGGTTTACTTTGCCATTAGTTAAAGTAACACCTGATTTGTATTTTCCGTTAGCAGTCTTAACCGCAAAATCTGATACTCTTCCCAACATACTATATACGGGTTTTCCTTTAAAATCGCCAACAATTTCAACTATATCATTGTTAGTACCATATATTTTGCCGTTTTCATCTGCAAAATGATAAAAGTCATTTGTTGCTTTTTCATCGTTTAAATAACCACTCATTTGCCACGGTGCATTAATGTATAGTATTCCACGTTTCCCGATTTGAGTTATTGCTTTATTGGTTTTTGGGTCTATTAATATACCCTCTGCACCTGGGAAGAAATAACCGCTTTCATTGCAACGGTTTTCAATGCCATAAGATGCCATAACACCTGAGCCAAACTCCGTACTGCCTGTACCGATTATAATTCTTTGGCAGCCTACTTTTTCAAATTGAGCATTAACATCTTGTGTAGACTTATATGGTGTAGGTTCTCCGCCACATAATGGGGTTTGAAGCTTTAAAAGTCCTTCGGGGAAATCTTCTCTTGAAATTGCATAATATAATCCAAAGGGTAGAACAACATCATCAATGTTATTATTGAGCAATACTTCTCTTAAAACCTTGGGGTTAAAAGTATACGGGTTATATATTAAAGTGGCACCCGAAGCCCGTCTAATTAACATTGCATAAAACTGACTTGTAATGTGCGATAACGGAATAACAACTAATGACCGTGAATCTTGTTTGAGATTAAATTCGGGGAATATTTCTCTATCGTGTGACACCAATAAAGAAATAATACCTCTGTGTGTATGACAAGCACATTTAGGAGAACCTGTTGTGCCGCCTGTGTTTGAATATGTAGCAAAATTGTCAAGCAAATTCTCTTCGGTTAAAACAATATTATTTAATTGATTGATATTTGCTTGTGTATCTTCGGGATAAATAATCTCTATGTTTCCAGGTATATTCAATGCCTTAATTTGATTTTTTATTTCTGTTGAATCAAAAACCACATCGCTGTTTTGAGTGGCGAATAACTTGCTTGATGTCAAAATTATTTTTTCTAATTTTGTTTCACCGTCATTACCCTTTAACTGTGCAAAGGTTTCTTGCAAATCTCCAAGGAATTCCACACCTAAAATCAGGGTTTTAACTCCTCTCTCTATTGTTTGCTTTTGAAAATCGGCCTGCAAAAAAGTCTTGCTGACGGTATTAGCAATCGAACCATTTGCAAGCAAAGCCATATACAAGAATTCATATTCAGGACAATTCATCATACTAATTGTTACGGCATCACCTTTTTTGATGCCGATAGATATTAAATATTTTCTATAATTTTTAACATATTCCCAATATGCTTTACGAGTAATTTTGTTTTCAAAATATTCAATAGCAATACTATCTTGCGGTCTTGTAAAATCTAACCTTTTAAGATAACTAACCACAGAGGTTTCCTTTTCAACAATTTGTGAAATCTGCTTTGCCATTCTCTTTCCTCTTCTCTTCTAAAATAAAAAAGTGCGGCCACCGAAGCAACCGCACAAAAAATGCAAACTCCGATAGTCGCCAAACTATATCAACACGAAAAACATCTCTGTATTCACATCGAGGAATTTGCATTTTTATCAAATTCAGTATGTGAATACAAAAGGGTATAATACCCCCAAGGATAAAAAATGTTTTTCGTTATTCAGTTTCGAGTTAATATAATTTGGCTATGATATTATAACACAAAACCTTTTAATTATCAATGGGTTTCTCACTTTTTGCCGTGTTTTCTTCATCAGCAATACCAAGTTCTTGCCGTAGGTACCTATGTAATGTGTTGATTGTCCGCATTGTAATTGTTTCTCTGTTCATTGTTATCGTTTTACTGTAATAACAATTTCGGCTGGATTCGTGGTAGTTATACTCAAACTTAAACACATTTTCGCCTATTAAAAAACTGATTTCACCGTCTTTTTCTCTGCAATGCCGTATTGCTGCTACGAAAGACGGAGTCCAAAAAAACGAACCCCTGTATCGTTTTTCTATTGCTTGAATCTCCTCAATCTTTATTAGAACCTCATTCATTTGCTCTGTTGTTAGAGACTTTAATAATTTTTTGTAATTAATATTAGCCATAAAATCATTCCTTTATATTTATTTGATGAAAAGAAAAAAGGTGGAACTGAACCGAGTTCAATTCCACCTTAATTTTTTATAATTTCACCTTGCAGAAATAATACGAGGATAATTTTTTCTTGTCAAGTATTTTTGCAAAAATCATAAATTTTATAATGTTTATATGTAATCATTATAAGTTATAAGATTTCTATTAATTATATAATTAATAAGATTACTAGAGAATCATATAAATCTTGAGTCTTAAACAGAGTGATAAAAATGGTTTGAATTGAAAAGAGTTATCCTTAAAAGTCATAGTGATTCTTAAAAAAGTTAGATAAATAATAATGATTGTTGGTTGCAAATTCTCTTTAAAAACTTTTTCTTGCTTTAGTTTCATAATTTCAATATTCTTTAAATGTCTTAATGACTTACATTTTATAGAAGGAGGAATTATTAACTTTATTATACACACATCACTTTTACACGAAGGCGGAATTTTAAACCCGACCGCAAGGTCAACCCCTATTACTGTTGTTCTTCGCATCATTTGAATAAGACATAATAAGAGCAACAGTAATATTGTCAATATTTATCGTTATTGCTATGGCGGTATGTTGGCACTCCACCGATGAGGGTGGGTTTGGGCAATAGGAAATGTCCATTGCCTGTTTGGTAGGCCAAGGCCTGCTTATTCTGAACAAATAGCAATCACGGGCGAAAACATCGGTTTTCGCTTCAAAAAATCGTTATTGTTGTCGTCATTAACGAGCGGCGACAGTCGCTTGTTAATGACGATAACGGAATTATTATGATTTTGGCGGTGTCAATGCGAAGCGTTGGCACCGGCCAATCCAAATTTTATTGAAAGGAGTGAACTTACATTATGGGTAAGAAAAAATCGTTGTTCTATCAGTTTCAGTCGTCTATAAATGATTCTGAAAGTGGGCATAAGAAGTTTGTAGACAAACATTCTCAAAAGTCGCAGACAGAACAAGAATCTCAACCTTGGAGAATCTACAGCTTCTCGGCAAAAAGCAATCTGCTTGATACTGCACATAATTTAAGTGGTTATTTAAAAGAGCAATACGGCATATCAAAAGTTAAAGAAATTTCTTCTGATATGTGCCAATCGTGGCTGGACCATTGTGCGAAAAACGGGTGCAGCATTTCCACCCTTAATTGTTATAGCTCAAATTTGAAAAAGTTGGCACACGTTATTAATAGACACTTCGGATTGCACACCGATTTTTCTACAACGGTCAAACACGAATTGGTTATAGATAAAACGAGCCCACGCGAGTTTGCCCTTTCAAAAGAAGAAATTGAAATGGTAAAGGCATCAATCGTTAAACCTTGTAATTCGAGCAACTATTTCCTTTTCTCGTCATTCTGTGCAACAAGAATAAATAGTGTCGAGAAACTTATGTGCCGTGATTTGACATTCGGCAAAGATTATGCCGTCACGGTCAGAATCCTCGGCGATAAGGGAAACAGGGACCGTTCGTTTACTATTCAAGACAAAGAGTTTTACAAACTATGCCGTTCTCTCGTTTCAAACAAGGACCCGAATTCTTTGGTTTTCGGGGGCATAAAAAAGGACAGTGCGAACAGGTGGTTAAATAGGCGCTTGCATCGTTTGGGGATAACTGTTAAGTCGCAGACGATTGGCGGCAAAGCAATTTTTAAAAGAGGTAATCACTCGGTCAGGAAATTTGCGATTCAGGAGTATTGTCAAAAGCAATATAATCACTATCTTGAACAAGGACTTTCACCCGATGCCGCCAAATCACAGGCTGAAAAGGATGCCTGTATTAGATTGGGCCATGGGTCTGAAGGTCGCAGCGATATCATCAAAATTTACCTGTCGGCAGGGTCGTAAAACTTTTTTTGCCAAACTATTGACAAATTAAAAAATATCATTATATTTTATAGTAGGAGTGATAAAAACACACCAATTTGTTGCTGTGTTTCTATATTTTTGGAGGAATTAAATACTTTTTGGAGGAATTGTACACCAAGAAAGGCATTGGTCTATCTTGGTGCGATTCCTCTTTTTTTATCTAATTCTGACGAAAGGAGAACAAAGCAATGGCAAATATTAACCCTATTAAGATTTTTCAAAAAGATAATGTCAAAGAAGAATATTATGTCTTTTCAGGTTATGTAAAAAGTGTTACAGACCAAGGAACATATAATTCTGTTTCGTTCAAGGCCAATTCAGAAGATAGTGGAATAGATGCTCCACTTGTTTCTGTAAGATGCTTTGCACAGACAATAGGGGTCAATCATAAAAAATTGGTTGAAAATGCAAAAGGCAGATTCCTCGTTGTTCTTGCTATCAAAAATTTTTACAATGATAAAACAGATTATATTGCAAGGCATATAGTTCTTGCCCCAAGAGAATTTACCGAGTCAACCAACCCAATTATTGACGAGACTCCCGTTGCCGATATTCCCGAACAGGTTGCTGAACCCGAAACGGAATCTGAGCAATTATCTTTATTTGATGGCATTGACGATAATTCGTTACCATTTTAATTAAAAACAATCATCCACCGCTTTCGGTCGGCAATGGTCGGAAAATCGGTGGCTGACATTTGAAAATATACGCGCTATACTTTAAAAAACTTGTAAAGGAGGTAATTAAAATAGGCAGTAGCAGCGAATACAAGGTGTACGCTGCTTTGAGAATGATTGAACAATTAACGGATGATGATTTACTACCAAGGTACATCTTTAAGAATATTTTGAAAGACTATGAGAACATAGTTGACACTACCAAGTTTAATACAAACGAAAAAACTAATTAAGGAGTAAAATTATGAGTAAAAAAATTAAAGTGGCAGCATATGCCCGTGTAAGTACAGAGCATGAGGCTCAAATCTACGCTCTCGGCAATCAACTTGAATGGTATAAAAAGGAGATTGCCAAAAACCCCGATTACGAGTTAGTCAATATATACGTTGACGAGGGTATCACAGGAACCTCCGCAAACAAGCGCGATGGTTTTATGAGGATGATTGAAGATGCCAAAAAAGGAAAGTTTCAAAAAATCATTACCAGAGAAACGGCAAGATTTGCACGTAACACCATTGATACTTTATTGACAGTTGAAGAATTAGAGGAATACGATGTTTCGATAGAGTTTGTTTGTGACTCCATAAATACGGAAGATAAAGATTCTGAATTACGGTTGTCGATTATGGCGGCAATGGCACAGGAAGAATCTCGCAAAATCTCTCAAAGAGTTAAATGTGGTCAGCAGGTTTCTATGGAAAATGGTGTTATTTATGGTAACGGCAATATATTAGGTTACGATAGAAAAGTTACATGGATAGACGAAAAGACCAAAGTCGTTGAAATGGTAATTAATCCCGAACAAGCAAAGACAGTTAAAATGATTTTTGATTGGTACTTGGGTGGTTGGGGCATTGAAAAAATCAAGTACGAGTTAGAAAAGGCAGGCAGATTAACTGCACAAGGGAAAACAATGTGGCACGCTTCGGTTATATCAAAAACTCTAAAAAACTCCTTTTACTGTGGAATTATGGTGTATCACAAGGAATATACACCAAGTTACAAAAAGCAAAAGAAGAAAATAAACTACGATAAGATTCCTAAGCTTGAAGTTGAAGGTAAGCACGAGCCAATTGTTTCCAAAGAGGATTTTGACCGTGTGCAAAAGAAGCTGGAAAGTCGCAGACAGTCTATGCCTTATGTCAAAACAGGAAAACTCCCAAAGGGACACCGACCTGCAACAAGTATATGGTGTTCTATATTAGAATGTGCTTGTGGCCATAATTTTAACCGACGCAAGTGGAACCGTAACAAAACAAGCACACAATACGGATATCAATGTTATGACACCATTCATACAGGAAGTGTGCAGACAAGAAAAAACAAGGGGTTGTCATTAGAGGGTGTTTGTGATACGCCAATGGTTCAAGAATGGAAATTGCAAATGATGTCAAAAGCAATTTTTGATAATGCTCCACTTGAGATTGACGACATTATAGAACTCGCATCTTCGATGATTGAAAAGCATATCGGCGATACACCCGAAGAGGTATCAAAGAACAACAAAGGTATCGAAGAGATTCGTGCTCAAATTGAAAAGTTAGAAAAAAGAATTGACGGTTATTTAGATATGTGTGCCGATGGTGAAATATCAAAGGAAAAGTTTCTCACCAAAAAGGCACAGGCAGAAAGCGAAATAAAGGCATTAGAAGAAAAGATAGAAAAACTAACACCTGATGACACCGCTACTGTTGAAATGCCGTCTGAAAGCATTGCAGAGCGATTAAAGGCATTAAAAAATGCTTTGCTGAAATATGCTGACTTTACCATAGAGGACGATGTTCCCGATAAAATCGTGGATGCTTTTGTTGAAAAGGTTGTTGTTTCTAAAGACGGCTTTGATTGGTATATGCGATATTCACCCGAAAATGCTATTTCTTGTAATGTTGAAGGCAGAAAAGGAAAGACCAATGTTGCTTTTGCACCAAATACCCCCTTTACTTCTTCGCGACACAGGCTGCCATCAAGGATATGAAATAATTCATAACCAAATAAACATCCAAAATCCGCCCGAAGAAATTCGGGCGGATTTTTGTATTGTAATATTAGCTTTAGCATGGTATAATATTAGTATAAAACTGCTGAAAAAGAGGTGACGGAATGCTTGAAAATAAACTTGGCATAACAGATTCTGCCGAGCTTGCTCGTGAAGAGGAGAAAATAAGCAAAAAGAAGGCGTTAGAATTATTCGAAAATAGAGTTCTTGATCATTTAGAATCGGGCAAAACGTCATCCCTTATAGCCGTTCACAAGGCCTTATTCTACGACATTTATGATTTTGCGGGAAAAATCCGCACGGTTAACATTGCAAAAGGAAATTTTCGTTTTGCGCCTGTTATGTATTTAGAGGTCGCCCTTCAAAATATCGATAAAATGCCTCAATCTACTTTTGAAGAGATCATTGAAAAATACGTTGAAATGAATATTGCTCATCCATTTCGTGAAGGCAATGGCAGAGCAACACGTATTTGGCTTGACGGTATATTGAAAAACGAAATCGGCAAAGTGGTTGATTGGAGCTTGGTGGATAAAGAGGACTATTTACTCGCTATGGAACGCAGCCCCGTTAAAGATATTGAAATCAAACATATTTTAAGAAATGCTTTAACAGATAAAATAAATGACCGCGAAGTGTTTATGAAGGGCATTGACCACAGCTATTATTACGAAAACTATACCACCTTCAAAACAGAAGATTTGTAATCTCCCTTTTTTGCGTACTGCACTGCAGGCTACTATCAAGGAAATGAAATAATCAGGTCTATATGCCAAGCTCACCCTGCCGTTCTGGCAGGGCGAGCTTTTATTTGTATTGAAAAAACCGTCGAGATATGGTAGAATGAGGCTAAAAAATACGTATATGCAAAGAGCAACTTAAAAAAACAACACTTCAAGGTGCTCTCGGAGGAGATAGGATGAAAAAAATCTTTTGTATGCTTGCTTGTGTTTTAATGGTGATTTCCCTGTGTTCCTGCAAAAATGAGGGTACCATATCAAACGAAAGCGATGCGGTCAGTCGACCGATGCTCGGCACAGAAGCGCAGTCGTCCGCGCAGCTTCCGACGGAAAGCACCACGACTGCGCCGGTTACTCAAGCAACCACGACCACGACTACGACTACGCAAGTAAAAACAGAAACCACGACAAAGCCTCAGCCAACGAAAGAAACCGTCACAACCTCCACGACGGTTAAGAAGGGATTACCCCCTCTCAACTACACCGTAAACGACGCAGAAAATGCGCGGGGCTTGTCTACCGAGCGAAAGGGATTTTCGTTCGGGGTTGCGAAGGACGGCGCCCCACACAACCAGTCGGTGATCAATCAACAAACCTTTGATGCGTTTGAAAACGTTCAGGCGCTGGCTCTGGACACCAAAACACAGCAAAAAATTATGTACCTGACCTTCGACAACGGGTATGAATATAAAAATCTTACAGCAGAAATTCTTGATATCCTGAAAGAGAAAAACGTGAAGGCGGCATTTTTTGTCACGCTGAGTTATGCAAGGCAAAACCCCAAGCTCGTTCGGCGTATGATCGATGAGGGGCATATCGTCGGAAATCACAGCGCTACGCATCCTTGTTTCCCCAAGCTTACCCGAACCCGGATGGCGCAGGAGATCGCAACGCTGGATAATTATCTGAGAGAGAATTTTGCCTATACCAGTCCGTATTTCCGATTCCCTTCAGGCGAATATTCCGAGTGCGCTCTGGAGCTCGTCACCTCCATCGGGTTTAAGTCTGTTTTCTGGTCGGTAGCCTATGCCGACTGGGATACCTCTACGCAAAAAGGCGCAGACTATGCCTTTTCAACCGTCACCTCGCGTTTTCATCCCGGTGCCGTGATCCTGCTTCACGCGGTGTCGCAGGATAACGCGGATGCGCTCCGCAGGATCCTTGACGAAGCGCACAAGCAAGGCTATCAATTTCAGACGTTGGACGAATATGCCTTTTGATCTTCAAAATAGAAAAATTCCCTTTAAGGAATGTGTTTGAGCAAACGCCCCTCGGAGTGATCCGAGGGGCGTTGATTTTCGATAGTCGATGTTTGATGTTGTCAGGTGGATCGCGTTCGTACAAGCGCGGTTTCGGTCGGTGCTTGTAGGAGCCGACATCCTCGGCGGCCCGCCTGTCGGAACGGGAAACCCGTCCCCTGCAACATAACAATCGGTTTTCTCTTTAGACTTTTACTCTTTCACATACTCCGCGATATCTTCCAAACGACAATCCAGCGCGGCGCATAGTTTGTCCAGCGTCTTCGTTTCTACATTATCGTTGGCTTTCAACCGCCGCACCGTCTTACTGTCAATGCCGCAATGTTCGCGCAATTGATAGGTGCTGACACCCTTCTTCTCCATCGTCTCCCACAACTTATCAAATCGAATCATTCTTTACACCCCCACTTGACACCTTTTATTATGGGGGTTATAATCATATTTATTAAGGGGATATAATCCCCATATTAAAGAGGCGGGTTATATGGATAAAGAAAAGTCACTAAAAGAAGATCATTCCGTTCACGGATATGTCAAGAGACTATCTACCGAAGAATTGAAACAACTGCTTTGCGCAGATTTAGGAAACGCTCACCGCGACACATATTCGGCGATTTTCTGTGAATTAAAAAATCGTTACAATCAGAATAGCAACGAGGGGTAAAAATCACGCAACAGACTTATAGGATGCAAAAACAGCCACCCGTATGGGGTGGCTGTTCCCTCTTTTGATCCATTTCGAACACTTTCTCAGCGTCGGGCGAAAATTGGAAGCGCTGACATCTGATGATCACTTGTACACAACGGCATTTCTCGGCTTTTTACCTTCCAAATAATCCGAAAGACTGTCGATGATCATATTGGTTCCGCAAACCTGCACATCGTATGCCGAGCCCGCAATATGCGGCGTAATGATCAGATTGTCCGCCGTTATCAGCGGGCTGTCGGAGGAAATAGGTTCTTTGACCGTAACGTCAATCGCCGCGCCAGCCAGATGACCGCTGTTCAACGCATCAATCAAGTCATCCTCGTTCACAATTTCCCCGCGCGAGGTATTGATAAAATACGCATTCGGCTTCATTTTAGCGAAAACTTCTTTGCAGAACATATTTTTGGTTTGCGGCGTCAAGACACAGTGCACGGAAATAACATCGGATTCGCTGATAACCTCATCCCAGCCTACGACCTTAACATATTCGGACACATTTTCAAACGCAACATAAGGATCATAAACAAGAATGTTCATCCCAAACGCGTGCGCTTTTTCTGCCATAAGTTTTCCCGCAAAGCCATATCCGATAAGGCCAAGCGTCATATGATTGACACTGCGACCTCTGAAGCGGATAAAAGGACTGTTATTATCGAGTCCCCAAACGGTGTCCTTATATTCCTTCGGCTTCGTGCTTTCACTAACCGTTATCACCTTTTGGTGTAACAGGGTGTTTGTGAGGGTAATATGGCGGGTCAGATCGAGGATATAGCCCATAGCCATATCAGTAACCGCACCGGCATTTCTTCCGCTGTTATTGCATACGATTATACCCTTTTCCATCGCCCTATCCAAATCGATTACGGTTTTCACGCCGCCGCGACAGCATATAACGATCTTCAATTTTTCTGCAGCATCCAGCACTTCGGTCGAAATCGTATCATATTCACATATTAAAATGTCAAAGTCCTTGACCTTCTCTATAAGCTTGTCGTGTGCCAAGACCTCGTGATCAAAAAAATATCCGTCATAAACAAATTCGATCCTATCGCCAAGTGCTTTTTCTAAAACCGGCGCTATTATCTCTGCCGTCACCAGCGCCTTAAGCTTGCTCATCTTTTACACCCCTTATTTGTTTTAAATAAGCAACCGTTTTCTTTATCCCTTCCTTCGCAGGATATTTTGCGCGAAATCCTAAGGATAATAATTTTTCAACATTCATTGTTGCTTTGGTTATTTTCGAATAGCCCTTCTTTTCAATCTCTGTCGGCACTTCATACACAACGCGTGTTCCTCCTGCGGCGGCGCTGTATTCCGCAAAATCTTTAAGCTTTATTTTAGAGGCGGGGTCTGCGATATTGTACGCCTCGCCACGCTTTCCCAAAAGCATAATATAAAACAACGCTATCGCACAGTCGCCGACATATGCATACGAATATTCCTGCATACCGTCGCTCTTCATGACGATGTTATCGCCGTTTACGGCGTTGCCGATAAACTGCGACGGTGCTTTTGCGTCGCCATCTATAACCGTAGGGCCGTATATTCTGCCTATTCTGCCCGTCACGAAATCAAATGCCTCGTACTGTGCCTGATAGGCATTACAAAGAGCCTCCGCAGCTCGCTTTGCCGAAGGATAGCCCGCACGAAGCGTATTGCAATCCACATAACCGCTATAATCTTCTGCAAATTCATCCGTGTCCCCATTGTTCCTGCCATAGGCCTC
Source organism: Acutalibacteraceae bacterium (assembly GCA_045533185.1). GTDB lineage: Bacteria > Bacillota > Clostridia > Oscillospirales > Acutalibacteraceae > UBA5905. Next base: position 32,721 of record JAZSHK010000022.1, read on the forward strand.
TACCGAAGAACAGCAAACAAAACGCTTGGATCCCGCTTTTATGGCATATTTTATCAGGTTGTCCGTTCCGATGATATTTGTGCGCATAGTATCGACAGGCTTAAGCGCATAATCCCGCGGCGAAGTGTTACTCGCGGCGTGAATGACATAGTCAACAGCGGCCACTTCTATTTCCGCCTCGTTAACATCAAGCGCCATACACTTTACAGTATTATCATATTCCGGCGGGAAGCATTTTTTCAGCCTTTCGCCGTCAAGGTCAACGGCATAAGCAACACAACCCGTCCCCAAAACCTCGTTGGCTGTTATAACCAGATCGAGCATATACGACGCGATAAGGCCCGCCGCACCCGTTACAAGGATGCGTTTATCCTTAAGCGTCGAAAACAGTGTTTCATTTTCTGCCACATAATTTTTTAATTCTTCTTTGTAATTTTCAGACGCAATCATTCTGCACTCTCCGCTCTGTTCATTTCTCTTTGCTTGAAAAGCGCTTCTACAATAACCAGATCCTCCGGATAGGTAACCTTCAGGTTCACCCCATCCTCAAAATTATTGTATCCCTTTGCATCGCTCGGGAACTGCACGATTGGATGGCCTATGGGGCTTTCGGGATCAAAATGATGGTACAGCATAGCAAAATTGTACGCCATCGGGGTCTGGATCAAAAAATAATCCTCTCTGTTCACCAGGGGGTCGGTGTAGCTTCCGAGAGCATCCGTGATCTTGAAGGTGGTTTGTACGTAATCGTATTCCTTCAACAGCTCCGCGTATTTATTCAGCGTTTCACTTTTTGTAAGAGGGCAGGCAGCATTATTTTCAATTACGCCGTCACAATCGGGGAAAGTCTTTTTTATGTATTCAATGGCATTTCTGAGAGAGCGGTTGCGCGTTGCACCGCCACATATTGTATGTACACCGTACTTCTTCTCTATGTTACCCGAAACGTATTCAGCCTCATTGAGAACAATGACAAAATCATCGATCTTTTCCGCTTTTCGAAAGGCTTCAATAGAATACCAAATGAGCTCGTGACCGTTCACTTCATAATATTGCTTCGGCTTATTACCTTTAAATCGCGAGCCGACACCGCCCGCCAAAAGAATGCCTATTGTTTTTCCCATAATCATCCCTACTTTTTTATTTTTTCAACACGTCCTTTGGCCCATTTATACTTTCCCATAATTTCTTGCTAAGATATTTGAACCCTATTGCAAGCACCGCCGTACACACTATACATAAAACAAAATACAATCCTATACTTGTTTTTTCTACGCTCAGCTGCTTAAACGTAATCATTGGTATTCGTTGTAGAATATAAAGTTCAAATAAGTTTTTCCCGCACCATACAAGGATGCGATTTTTAAGAGTAATATGCATTGTAAAAATAATAACGGTTGCTACAAATATTAGATTGGCTACAATTTCACCTACAATACCACAATTAATAAAGATGAGATACAACACAATCAAAAGAATTATCGTGCTTGCCCAAATCAACATATTTCTGCACAGTATTTTTTCTATGTTTTCCTTGTACACAGAATATCCCATACCGAAAACATAGCACAACATGGTATCATACCAAAATGATGGTTTAATTTGCGTGTAAGCCGATAAAAAGATCAATACGCAAACGAAAAGCATCATTAAAGAAAGGGTTAAACAAAACGACCGCTTCTCCGTAAGCATAAAAACCACATAGGTGAGTAAATAAAGTATCAGTATTACAAAGATATACCAATTCGAATTGCCGATGCTATCCCAGCCAATGAATGACAGTAGTAGTTGTTTTAATGCAACCTCTTCGCCTAGAATGAGTGAAAGCACATAAAACAAAACAATAGCCAAATCAAAGTTGAACAGCGTTGTTAAAATTCTATTTTTAGGCATTTTTAAAATATAAGTCATACCTTTTTGTTTTACTGACTCCATAACACCATAACCTGAATAAAACAAAAACGGTGCAACCATTGATTGACCTATTATTGAAAACAAGACTTGGTATACCGTATTAAATGTGTTTTCTTTCAGCGTGATATAACTATTAAAATGGCTAAAAAACACCATTAAGATAAATATACCTTTTATCGCCTGCGTATTTTCTACAGAAAGATAATCTGCCTTGTTTTTAAATTGGAATTTAACACCAAACACACATAGCAAGAGATATGCCAAAAATAATATTAACAAAAGACCACTCCTTTAGAGTTGTGCTTTCTCCAAAATAAAATCTACTACTCGCTCTGTGCTCTTTCCATCCCGCGCGTAGTTTGCCCAAGCACTAATTTCCGCTCTCTCTGCCTTTAACGCATCCTTGCCTTCGGCAAGATTTTGAAGAAATTTCTCAAAATCCCCTATATTGTAGATCTTCTCGCCCGCTTTCATATAGTAATCCATATCCAGCACGAAATCGGTTGCCTTTTTGTACTCCTCATAATCTTCCCAAACAAGACCAATTGGCTTATCGCAAAGAAGATAGTCATAATACACCGAAGAATAGTCCGAAATCAGCGCATCACAACCCGCAAGAAACTCATACGATGTAATATGGTTGTTTACAAAAAAGTTATCATCGATAAATGTGATATTGCTAAGGTTACACGCTTTTATTTTGCTGACATCCTGTGCAAAATGGGGTTTTAACACCAAAAGCACATTATTCGCTTTGGCAATCTTATTAAGTTTTTCCGCCTGCTTTTCATCGTGAAGGATGGGAAGGGCCTTATCCGCACCATTGAGTTTCCCATTCTTATGCTGGCGGAAGGTTGGGTACCACGCAACGATCTTCTCGCCGTTACTTTCGGGGAAAAGGGCACTTATGTCGCGCGGTGCGTCCACAAGAACATCATTACGCGGATACCCCAGTGCGACTGTTTTATTGACATCTCCTTTCAACTGGTATGCCGTCATCTTTCGGGTGCCTTCTCCATCAACAAGGATATAATTAATACTTTCGGGAATGTTGTAATAATTTCTAACACTCTTGACACCCGTACCGTGAGTAATATAAAAGGACATTTGGCTTTTTTTAACAGGGCAAAGGAATTGGTTGCAACACACAAACGCGCGCGCGACAAACTGATAATAAAAACGATATTTTAGTGTGCAATAACGCTCATCACGAGCGCAATATATTACGTTCTTGATTTTCGGCAAAGCATCCGTCTTTTTTGACACAAGCCAAACAAATGTATACTTGTTATTGAGACCTCTCGCAATCATCTCGTCGAAAACAGGTTTTGTGTTGTCCGACAAGTTAGGAACACTTTCAAAAATGATTACATTTTTTGTAGGGAACATAGCAATAAATGCTTTTCTCGCCATCTGTAATAAGCGACGTTTTAAATCACCCATTTTCAATTTCTCCATAAAAACTGTTTTGCAGTTGACAACAAATAGAAAAAGTTTTCGTTCCTTGTTATGACGCTCAAAGCGACATACAATACAGCACCGCATATAACCTGAAGCAATAATAACCAAATGGGCGCAAGCGGCAACGAATTCATAGCCAATATAACACTGCCCATAATGAGTGAAATGATCAGATTCGGAACAATATCCGCCAATTGGTAACGATATTTATAACCAATAAGTTTTCTGTTCGGGAAGGTGTTTATGAGCGTCGCAGCAACCGTACAAGCGATTGACGACACCGCAAGCATCACCGGGTTATCACTCAAAAAAATAAACAACAGAACAATGATAAAATACGTCAACTTTTTGATTATTTCCAGAATCAAACTAATATCGCTTCTGCCAATCGCCTTGATCGTTTGCAAATTACCGACCTGAATAATATCAAACATATATGAAATGCAAAAAATCTGTATGTATGGTACAGCACTGATCCACTTCTCTGTTAAAAGCAGGCGCACAAAGCTTTCAGACACGGCGAAAAGCCCACACATAAGCGGAAAAACAACATAGGACGAAACGCGAATATATTTGCGCGTTATCATCAGAACCATTGATGTATCTCCCTGCACCTTAGACATTACAGGAAACAACACCGTCGAAAGCGTTTGACCTATCGTGTTATTAAGAAGCGAGGGGAAACTTTTTCCCTTTGTATAAAAAGAAAGGTCAACTGCCGAAAATTTCAGACCGATAACAATCGGGTTTATCTCATCATAAATGACTGTTATAATAGATGCTACAAATATTTTCCAACCATAACCGAAAAGTTCTTTGAAACTTTCAACCGAGAATACAATTAGCGGCTTAAATTTTGTTGTTACAACAAGTGCCGCTGTACTCAAAACAACGTTTATCATCTGTTGTGCAACCAACGCCCATACACCAAAGCCCATAAGCGCCATACCGATTCCAACAACCGCAGAAACGGCTGTGCTCGCCATGCTTGAAATAAACATCTTTTTGAATTGCAAGTTGTTGGCTATATACGCTATCAAGATAGATTTGACGGCATTGATGATAATGGACAAAGCCATTACGCGTATAACAGGGATGACAATTGGCATCTCATATGCGTTTGCAATCAGCGGAGCACAGAAAAAAATCACAAAATACAATATAACCGATACCGCAAGACTTGTATACAGAATCGTAGAATAATCTTTTAGTGTGCTATCCTTCTTTTGAATAAGAGCCGTATTAAGACCGCTGGCAACAATAATATTGGCAAAATTGAATACAATCGTGGTTATGCCAACCACGGCATAGTCGGCGGGGACAAGCAGACGGGCAAGAATGATTGAAACGATAAAAGAAACAAAAAGGCCGCCTACCCTCTCGAAAAAAGTCCAGAAAAAGCCACCGAATGCTTTCTCTTTTAATGCATTTGAGTTTTCACTCAATAAAAACGCCTCTCTTTCACCTGTTTACAATCCTTTGTTTTTATATGGAAAAATTGCTCATCCACACAAATATAAAACAACTTGTCCCACCAAAAAAAGCAGAACTTTATTTTAGTATATCATACGAAGTTCCATAACACAACCACCATTTCTCTTTCGCTCGGATATTTACCTTCTTACGGCATACACTTCTCCTATGGCAGTATATGAAAACTACCCTAGGGGGAAAGATAACTACTCTGTTTTTTGATCCATTTCGAACATTTTTCTCAGCGTCGGGTGAGCGCTTTCATCCTATCCGACGCCGATCTCGGCCATTTTTTGCTCGTGCTCTTCCAGTGTCACGGAATAGTGATTGTCGTAGTCCTTACCGTAGAAGAAATAATAATACGGCGAGTCCGTCGGCTCCTGCGCCGCACGGATAGCGCGCAAGCCGGGGTTGCAGATCGGACCGGCAGGCAGGCCGATGCGTTTACCGCAGGTATTGTACAGCGGTGCGTATTTCGACTGATTTTTCACCAACGGATTACCGGTAATATACTCGTTGACATAATCCCGTGTGGGATCGGCGTTAAGATACAGAAATTCGGTGCGGTTATTCAAGCGGTTGTGAAACACCGAGGACACCAGCTTCATATGCTTGTCACTGCGCGCCTCCCGCTCGATAATCGAGGCGAGGATGAGCGTATCGTCCGAAATATCCCCCACCTTAGCCCGATAATTGTTCAGCATACGAATAAGCACCGATTCGGGATCATCCCCGACATAGAAACGGTACGTGTCCGGAAACAGATACCCCTCCATACGAAAACAGCGATCCTCACTGATGGGGATGGTGAAGGATTTCGGGGTATACTGCTGACACGTCTCGTAAAAGGCGACAGCAGTGCACACACCCTTTTGCTCCAACAAACGCGCGATCTGCATAAAGGTGTACCCCTCGGGGACGGTGACCGTCACCTCCTGCCGCGCCGTGATGGTCGTGGTCGTCACCGTCGTGGTCGTTGTGGTGGTTGTGGTCGTTGAAGGCGCTTTGGAGACGGTTGTCGTCGCAAAAGAGGTTGTCGTCGACGGCGCGGCAGTGGTGCTCGTCGTCGTGGCCGTGACGGTCGTGGTCGTCCCTTTAACCACCGACGAGCTCTCCCCGCCATCTCGGCAGGCCGTCATAGAAAACGCAAGCAGTAATACCAACAACCAAAGTATCCATCGTTTCATTTTTACTCTCCTAGGGTGAACACTTATCCGCGTCGACGGTCAACACAGACGTTGCTCCTGATATCGACCACCATTATAGCACACTGTCGACCAAAAATAAAGAGATTTTGGACGCAAAAGCCGACCGCCCCGTACAAGATATGAGGCGGTCGTCCTTCATTAATCCATTTCGAACACTTTTCTCAGCATCGGCTGGGCGCCGGTGACGGGGTCCATCTCCATAATGAGGATGTCCTTCATATACTCGTTCCAGCGGTCAACAACGGGGCTGTTCGCCTGATAGGCGGCGGCGAAATCCACGCCCTTCTCACACTCGTAATAGCCGAACAGCTCGTGACCGACGTTCCAGATGGTGTAGTTGTAAATGCCCGCGCCCTTGAGCACCTCGAGCATCTCGGGCCAGATCTCATCGTGACGGCGGATATACTCCTCCATACAGCCCTCTTTGACCGCGCCCTTCCAAGCGTATTTTTCCATTGGTTAACTTCCTTTCATTAACCCTTGAGCAGGGATTTATACAAGCGGATATATTCGTTCGCTGAGCGTCCCCAGCTGAAGTCCTCGTTCATACACCGCGCACGCAGCAGGGCAAGATCAGCCTTATTCGCATACGCACCGAGCGCACGGTCGATCGCATACAGCATATCCCCCGCGTTGTAGGTCTTGAAGGTGAAGCCGAAGCCCTCTCCGTCGCCGCAGTCGCGGATGCTGTCCTTAAGCCCGCCCGTCTCACGCACCACCGGCAGGGTGCCGTAGCGGCACGCCACCATCTGCGCGAGGCCGCAGGGCTCGCTCTTCGACGGCATCAGGAAGATGTCCGCCGAAGCGTAGATCTTACGCGCCAATTCAGGCACAAAGCCCGCGCAATAGCAGAATTTCTCGGGGAAGCGGCCCTGCAGCTCGCGGAAGAAGTTCTCGTACACCCACTCGCCCGAGCCGAGGATGACCAGCTGTACGTCGCGGGAGAGCAGATCCTCCACGATGTATTTAACGAGGTCAAGCCCCTTGTGAGAGGCAAGGCGCGTCACCATACCGATGAGCGGCACGTCGGCGCGCAGCGGCAGGTTAAGCCGCTCCTGCAGTGCCTTCTTATTCGCCGCCTTGCCCTCTTCGACGTTCTCCGCCGAGAAGGGAGCAACGATTGAAGGATCGGTCTCAGGATTATAGCTGTCTACGTCGATGCCGTTTAAGATGCCGTGCAGCTTCCAGCTACGTGCCTGCAGGATGGGATCCATCCCCCAGGAGAACCACGGATCGAGCAGCTCCTCAGCATAGGTCGGGCTGACGGTGGTCACGCAATCGGCAGTCTCGATCGCGGCCTTCATATAGTTGACACCGCCGTCGTACTCAACGAGCTGACGCTTATCCATCGGCATCCCGATAACGTCCTCGATGAGCTCCATCCCGTATTTGCCCTGGTACTGGACGTTGTGGATAGTGAACACCGTCTTGATGCCCTCGTAGCCTTCGCGGGTCGCATAGTAAAGGCTGTAATACAGCGGCACGAGCGCGCTCTGCCAGTCGTTCGAGTGGATGATATCGGGCTTAAAGCCGATGTGCGGCAGCATCTCCAGCACCGCGCGGGAGAAGAACGCAAAGCGCTCCGCATCGTCGTAGTGGCCGTAGATG
>JAZSHK010000062.1:0-33122 GCA_045533185.1 Acutalibacteraceae bacterium
ATTTTGTCAGGCGCCCGATTAGGGTAGAATGAAATATCCGAACCCCCCTCAAAACGGTGGTCGGATATTTCGCTCTACCCTAAGACGGGACGGCACGCAGGCCGTTCCCTACACCCACAAACCGCAAAGCCTGCCCCCTGCATATTTGTCGAAAAAATCCCCATTTCGCGACGAAAACACGGAGCTCACAAAAGAAAATCCGCAAATTGCGAAAAAAACACTTGCTTTTTCCGAACAGATAGAGTATACTATTAAAGCACTCACGAGAGCGCACACATATCGCGGGGTAGAGCAGGGGTAGCTCGTCGGGCTCATAACCCGGAGGTCGTAGGTTCGAATCCTATCCCCGCAACCAAAATGAAAGAGGACATCCGTAAGGGTGTCCTCTTTCGTTTTCGTTATGAAGATGGTTTGTGCTATGTTCTTCGGGTTATGAGACCGACGAGCGGAGCTCGTTGGGGCGCGTTGCCGAGCGCCGCCGGTGGCGGATACAGCGAGGCATAAGCGGGTGCCGCGGTCGAAATGCGCCGAGCGAGAGCGAGAAAAGCGCATTTCGGGCACCGCAAACGGCGCGAAGCGATAACCCGGAGGACGTAGGTTCGAATCCTATCCCCGCAACCAACATTGCGAACCGAAAAAGATATCGGTTGGAAAACCCAGAAACCACAACGGTTTCTGGGTTTTTTGTGTCATTTTTTAAGGTGAAATTCAAAAGATATCATTTCCCGAAAACGACCTTTGGAGAGGACTTGAACTAAAATATATTGCAGTTGGAATGTAATTTTGATATAATATAATCGATGAAACAAAGGAAAGTTATTGGGGAGGCAAGCTATGCACATAAAAAAGGCTCACAAACTTTCACAGGCTCTTATTATTATTCGAGATTGTTACTATGCAAAAGCAAACAACTTATCCTATTCCAAATTTAAATTGGCATCAGCAATTCAATATATTGAGGATATATGTAAGTATATTGATAAAAAATCTGATGATATTGAACGAGATTTCCTCTTTTCTTGCTTTGGCTCCTTAGATGAATTGAAAGAGGAAGGAGACTGTACTAAAACATCTCGTTTTGCCGAAGCAATTCATCGTGTTCCATATCTATTCTGCGGTGAGGAGAAGTGGGATGCTTCATTTAAAGAACAATACATTACACCGTTTTGTCAGATGTATGGCGATGAATGGTTTGAAGATATATTGTATATGCGTGTACCTAAGAAAATCGGTTCACAAAAGGAAAACAGGAGCATTTATCGCTACAACGAAATTAATATAATGAGCCTGCCAGGTTATTTTTGTTTTAGAATGCTGATTCCTTTTCTTACAATACCGATTATTTTGGGCTTTATAGCTTATATTCATTTTTCTGATTATACAGAAGCCGATCACGGCAAGCGGTATGAAATTACGGTAACCGATTGCGAATACGAGAACACGGAAGAGTACGATTACCTGTACATATCTTGCAAAGAATTTGAAGAAAAATTTGAAGTTACTCGTTTTTTTCAGTATTCCAATTTACCGAAAGAGCTAATAGAGCGATGTGAGGCAGGAGAAACGCTGGTTGCGTATGCAGAATACAAACAGCCCAAAAAATATGACAATTACTATGAGGTAATTCAGTTAGAAAGTTTGGATGGGACAATTTATCGTTCATACGAGCATACGAATCAAATAGATCGATATATATTGACTTTCTTGCTGATTGCTGCTGTTGTTGTTTTCGTTCCGTTTTTTATTCTTTTCTTAATGATGCTAATTGTCGCATTGAATCGTCAACGATTTGTTTCACATCCACGTTTTGTAAAATTCTGTTTTCCAGATTATTCGTTGTCATTAAAGTGATTCAACCTTGATATCTTTTTCGGTGCTACGAGCCAAAAACCTTCTCGGACGAAGTTCGGGAAGGTTTTACTTTTTCACTTTTCACTCTTCACTTTTCACTAAATCCGTCCGAGAAGCTTTTTGGAAGTAATAAGTAATAGTGAATAGTGAAGAAGTATTTTGCAAGGCGTTGCCTTGCTTTTTCATTTTTAGACTATATAATAAAAATACGAGGCGATAACGTCCTTTAATGATAAAATCAAAAGCCTTGCTTTGGTTTTACATTTGTGCTACACTGTTTCTGCGCTATATCGTTTAGAATACATCCATTTTCCACAGAATAGGAGCAAGCTTATGAAACATGCATTTTTAATAATGGCCCACACAAATTATGGCTTGGTCAGCAGACTTCTCAAAAAACTTGACCATCCCGACAATACCATTTACATTCACATTGATGCTAAATCCTCCTTTTCAAAAGAGGATGAGGCCTTGTTGGTCAGCAGTTGCCAATATTCTGAGGTAATTATGGCGGATCGTTATTGTGTTAATTGGGGTGGATACAGCCAAATAAATATCGAAATGCGTATGCTTGAATTTGCGGCCTCCAACAAACACGAATATTATCATTTTTTGAGCGGTGTAGATTTTCCAACGAAATCAATGGAATATATCCATGCCTTTTTTGAAAAAAATGCAGGATATGAGTTCGTTCATTTCTGCTCCGATGAATTTAATCAAAAACAAACCCGCCGATACTGCTTGCATCACTTTTTCCAGGAAAAATGCGGCAGGACGAACAATCTTTATACGATCGCAAGAAAAGGGTTGTTGGTGGTGCAAGCATTATTGGGAATTGACAGAACAAAAAAATACAAAGCGATCAAATTTAAATGCGGAAGCAATTGGGTAAGTATTACCCATGAATTTGTTGTGTATTTGCTTTCCAAGCAGGAACAAATCAGGAAAATGTTCTCCCGTTCCCATTGCTGCGATGAGGTTTTTCTGCAAACCATTCTATATAATTCCCCTTTTAAGGAAAAGATTTTTTCTGTTTCGGATGATGACTCCATTCTCACCAACCTGAGAAGTGTAGACTGGACAAGAGGCGATCAAAAGTTGGGGTCTCCTTACACATATACTGTTAATGATTATGAAGAACTCATTAACTCTCCGAATCTTTTCTGCAGAAAGGTGACAGATTCCACTCCGGAAGGAAACGCGCTCATCGAAAAATTAGAACAGCTGTAATTCATACGGGCAGGTTTTGCGTTTTGCGCAAAGCCTGCCCTTTTTAACAATATTGCCATAAGCTATTGACAAAGCCAATACTTCGTGTTACGATGTATTGCGTAACAGGAGGTATCGTATGGATATTCAATTAAAACGCGGCCTTTTGGACGTGTGCGTGCTGGCCGCCATTAAAAATGAAGATTCCTACGGCTATAAGATCATCAAGGACTTGAAGCCCTACGTTGAGTTGTCCGAATCGACCTTGTATACCATTCTCATACGCTTGGAAACGGCGGATATGCTGACCGTCCGCACCGCCGAGCACGGCGGCAGACTTCGGAAATATTATCATATCACCGAGGTGGGGCGAAGGCGCATGGAGGATTTCAGGGACGAGTGGAAAGAAATTCTGTCGATCTACCGATTCGTGACCAAGGAGGACGATAATGATGAATAAACAAGCGTTTCTTGCGCAATTGCGCAAAGGGCTGTCCGGCTTGCCGCGGGAGGACATCGAGGAGCGCCTGACGTTTTACAGCGAAATGATCGATGACCGAACGGAAGAAGGCCTTTCGGAAGAAGAGGCGGTCAGCGGGATCGGGCCTGTCGATACGATCATATCGCAGAGCATCGCCGACACGCCCCTTGCGAAAATCGCAAAGGAAAGAATATCCCCCAAAAGACGGCTCAAAACGTGGGAGATCGTCCTTTTGGCGCTGGGCTCTCCCGTGTGGCTTTCACTTCTCATCGCCGCGTTCGCCGTCATTCTGTCGCTTTACATTTCCTTGTGGGCTGTGCTCATCTCCCTTTGGGCGGTCTTTGCTTCGCTTATCGGCTGTGCTCTCGGCGGCATCGTCGGCGGCATCGGCTTTGCATTCGACAACCGCTTGGCGGGTGTGGCTATGATAGCCGCGGGCATCGTGTGTGCAGGATCGTCGATCTTCCTGTTCTGCGGCTGCAAAGCGGCAACAAAAGGCACGCTGCTGCTCACAAAGACGATCGCCTTGGGCATTAAAAACGGTTTTGTGAAAAAGGAGGGAGCGTAATGCGTAAGCGAACGAAAACAGGACTGATTATTGCTTCGTCTCTTGTATTGGTTGGATGTATCCTTTTCGGGGGTGTGATGACAATGCTTCAATGGGATTTTTCAAAATTATCAACGACCAAGTATGAAACGAACGAGTATGCGATCAAGGAACATTATAATAACCTATCCATCGTAACCGATACCGCCGATATCATGCTTGTGCCTTCCGAAAGCGTCAAAAGCTCGGTCGTTTGCTACGAGCAGAAAAACGTAAAGCATTCGGTCACGGTACAGGACGGCACCCTGGTCATTGAGGTTGTCGATACGAGAAAGTGGTATGAATATATCGGTATTCATTTCGGCACGCCGAAGATCACCGTATCGATTCCGCAGGGCGAATACGGGGCGCTTTCGGTAAGATCCGACACGGGCGATGTGGAAATACCGAAAGACTTCCAATTCGAAATCATCGATATTTCGGAAAGCACGGGCGACGTAACGAGCGATGCTGCCGTCTCGGAATTGCTCAAAATCAAAACAAGCACGGGAGATATCCGTGTTGAAAACATCTCCGCAGGCGCGCTTGAGCTTTCCGTTTCGACGGGTAGCGTGACCGTTTCCGAGGTGGCCTGCGAGGGGGATGTGAAGATCCGCGTGAGCACGGGCAAAACGGCATTGACGGACATCACTTGCAAAAACGTTTTCTCCAGCGGAAACACGGGCGATATTTCGCTCAAGAACGTGATTGCCGCGGAAAAGTTTTCTATTGAGAGGAGCACGGGCGACGTGACGTTCGACGGCTGCGATGCCGCCGAGATCGTCGCCAAAACCGATACGGGAGATGTTCGAGGCAGCTTGCTCACCGATAAGGTGTTTATTACGAAAACCGATACGGGGCGTGTGGACGTTCCCAAAACAGGTATCGGCGGCAGATGCGAGATCACCACCGACACGGGGAACATTCGTATAGCGATACCGCAATAATTTTTCCGAAAAACCTCCCAAGGCTGACGCCTTGGGAGGTTTTTCACCCCTTTCTAAAAGGCATTTTTTATTGACAAAAATCCCCTCACGCGCTATTATTTTAATGGATTTTTGTGAATTGGAGTGGGTTGTTTTATGGATCACGCAGCCGGTTGGGATTTTACGCTAGCAAACTACGGCGCCGTCTGGTCATTCTTGGTGCAGCTCGGGCTTTTGCTGCTGTTCCTGGTAATGGGCAATATTCTGCGCCGCACCATCCCCCTGTTCCGCAAGTGCCTGATCCCCTCTGCCCTTTTGGGCGGCGCACTGCTGCTGATCGTGGATATCATTTGCAAGCAGTGCGGCTTTATGCTGGTGGATAACCGCCTGATGCAGGTGATCACCTATCACTGCCTGGCCATCGGCTTCGCCGCGATGTCGCTGAAGACGGAAAAGAGCACGCATAAGACCAAACGCGCACAGGTGCTGGAGTTCGGCGCGCTGCAGGGCGGCACCTATATGCTGCAGGCGTTTGTGGGCCTCGGCATCACGCTGGTTATGTTCCTGCTGACCAGATACGGCGACAAGATCGTCTCCTACATTTGCGGGCTGATCCTGCCTCTGGCCTACGGTCAAGGCCCCGGCAACGCGCTGAGCTGGGACATCAACTTCACCAACACCCCCGCCGCACAGTTCGCGGGCAACGGCAGCTTCGGGCTGTCCCTTGCCTCCATTGGCTTTGTGGTGGCGTCGGTATTCGGCGTGCTGCACATCAACATATACAAAAAGCGCGGCGACCTGCAGGTGCGCAAGGCTCATCCCTCCGACGGAGCAGCCAACCTCAACGATCCCTCAGGCGAGGAGATCCCCGACAACGAATCGGTGGATAAATTCACCCTGCAGATGGGCTTTGTGGCGCTGGCCTACGCCCTTTCCTTCGGCTTTATGTGCCTGCTGGGTATCCTCTCGGATTTCACCAACAGCCTCGCCTGGGGCTTCAATTTCCTGTGGGCCTCGCTGGCGGCTATGCTGATCAAATTCGTTGTCAAACGGCTGCGCAAGCGCAATATTATGCATCGGGACTACATCAACAACTACCAGATGGACCGCATCTCGGGCTTCTCCTTTGACCTGATGATCGTGGCGGGCGTGGCCGCCATCGAGATCAACGACATCAAAAACTACATTCTGCCGATCGTCGTCCTCAGCGTGGTCGGCTCCATCGTCACTTATATCTACATCCGCTTGGTCGCCAAGGAATGCTTCAAGGGCTTTACACACGAATTTTTCCTGATGAGCTTCGGCACGCTGACCGGCACCGCCTCTAACGGTATGATCCTGATGAAGGAGATCGACCCCGGCCTGCGCACCCCCACCTCCAGTCTGTACATCCTCTCGAACTTCCCCGCGATGGTGATGATCGCACCGTTGCTGTTCCTGTTGGGCTTTGCAGGGGAATCGCTGGCAAACGCCGCCGTTGCCTGCGCCGTGTTCTTCGCGCTGTGGTTTGTCTACACCCTGTATTTGTTCCGCAGAAGGATCTTCAAAAAGCGGTACAAGGACACCCCCGAAAACGTTTGGACAGACGAGCGGTAATACTAAATTGAAACCGGACACCCGCGTGGGTGTCCGGTTTTTTGCACTTATCGAAAACCGATCAATCGATCGCCTTGATACGTCAGCGTACCGCTTTCGTTGACCGTATAGCCCGCATACGAAAAGGCGGAAACATAGAACGACAGCCGTTTGCCCTCCGCGGAGAAGGTCACCACATACCGTTCGGTCTTGCCGTTGCCCGCGTATTTTGAGAAAAATTCTACCGTGTGTTTGTCTATAACGACCGCGCGCACCCGCTTGACGGGAGAAAACCGACCTTTGAGCTTGCGAACAACCACGGCGACGATAATAAACAACCAAAATGCCAAAAACAGCATCGAGATGATAAAAGAAAAATCAAACGGCACGCAAATCCCCTCCCAACCGAGCATGGTTCCGACACCGTCATTGTATCACGATCTCCCATCTCTTGCAATATGGACCTTCTCTGTCAAAGAGTGTTGAAAAATTTCTGTCGAAAATCACAAGAAATGTTTGAAATATGAAATGTTTTGTGATAGAATGAAAGTTAATAAGGTGTCAGGCGCTCCCTAACACCTTATAAGTACGTTTAGGAGGGTATTTATGGAAAAGAAACTGGTCTACGACATTCACGACAAGCCCAAGTTCGGTCAAATGCTCATCTTTGCACTGCAGCAGGTGCTGGCGATCCTCGCGGCGACCATCGCCGTGCCGACCATCATCGGTCTGCCCACGCAGATCCCCGCTGCCATCCTCGGTGCCGGTATCGGCACGCTGGTCTATCAGCTCTTCACCAAGTTCAAGAGCCCCGTGTTCCTCGGCAGCTCCTTCGCGTTCCTCAATTCGTTATTCGTTGCGCTGGCATACGGCTATTGCGGCATTATGCTCGGCTCGATCGTCGCCGGCCTCGTCTATGTGGTCATCGCGATCATCATCCACTTCGTCGGTACCAACTGGGTGGACAAGCTGATGCCCCCCGTCATCATCGGCCCGACGGTCGCACTGATCGGTCTGTCCCTCGCGGGCAGCGCGATGGGCGACATCGTCAAGGCGAACGCCTCGGCGGTCTACGGCTCCTATAACCTCGTCGCACTGTTCTGCGGTCTGGTGGCGTTCTTCGTCATCGTCATCTGCTCGACCCAGAAGAAATACACGATGCCCCGTCTCATTCCCTTCATCCTCGGCATCGTCGCAGGCTACGCCACTGCCACCGTCTTCACCCTGATCGGCAAGGCGACGGGCAGTGATTATCTGATGATCATCAACTTCCAGCCCGTTATCGATAACTTCATCGCCGCGGACGGCACCTTCAAGGGCATCTCCGCCATCATCGACTATCCGCACTTTGCGTTCCTTGAGGGTCTCAAGGAGCTGACCACCGGCAATATGTCCGCGGAGATCCTCGCCGCCAACCCCGACGCCACCCTGCTGAACGCGGGCGGCATCGTCGAGGTGGTCATCGCGTTCCTGCCGGTCGCGCTGGTCGTGTTCGCGGAGCACATCGCCGACCACAAGAACCTGTCCTCCATCATCGACCGCGATCTCATCAAGGAGCCCGGCCTCAAGCGCACCCTGCTCGGTGACGGCGTCGGTTCCATCGCGGGCACCATCTTCGGTATCTGCCCCAACACCACCTACGGCGAGTCCGTCGGCTGCGTCGCAATCACCCGCAACGCTTCCGTTGCGACCATCACCACCACCGCCTTTATGTGCATCATCCTGTCCTTCATCAAGCCCGTGATGGTCATTCTGCAGACCATCCCCTCCTGCGTGATGGGCGGCGTGTGCCTGACGCTGTACGGCTTCATCGCCGTTTCGGGTCTCAAGATGTTTAAGGACCTCGATCTCGGGGATAATAAGAACCTGTTCGTCGTCGCGTCGATCCTCATCTCGGGTATCGGCGGTCTGACCATCCAGATTCCGTATGCGTTCGCCGACAACGGCGCGGTCGCCGCGACCATCCAGATCACCTCGATCGCCACGGCGCTCATCATCGGCATCATCACCAACGCCGTCCTTACCAAGGTGGAAAAAGGCAAGCTGGGCGTTGCTCCAAAGGAAGATGAATAATGAAACACTACGATAACGTCACCATTTTCGACCACCCGCTCATTCAGCATAAGATCGCCATCCTGCGGGACGAAAAGACCAGTATGAAGGAATTTCGCGAGCTGATCGAGGAGATCACCACGCTGATGACCTTCGAGTGTCTGCGCGAGGACGTGCCGACCACCGAGCGCGAGGTCAAGACCCCGCTCGAGACCTGCACCCAGCGCGTCGTCAAGGATAACGCCATCGCCATCGTCCCGATCCTGCGCGCAGGACTCGGGATGGTCAACGGCGTGCACGTGCTGTTCCCCTCGGCGCGCGTCGGTCACATCGGTATGTACCGCAACGAGGAGACCCTCGAGCCCTGCGAGTATTACTGCAAGCTGCCCGACGGCATCGAGGATAAGCTCGTGATGGTCGTCGACCCGATGCTCGCCACCGGCGGCAGTGCCTGCGACGCGATCGCGCTGCTCAAGAAGCGCGGCTGCAAGCACATCAAGTTTATGGCGGTCATCGGCGCGCCCGAGGGCGTTTCCCGCGTCGCGGAGGCACATCCCGACGTGCACGTGTTCGTGTCCACGCTCGACCGCTGTCTCAACGAGAACGGCTATATCCTGCCGGGACTCGGCGACGCGGGCGACCGCCTGTTCGGCACGAAATAAATCACAAAGAAAATCCCCCGAACACCACAATGTTCGGGGGATTTTTGTTGTTCTTTCTTACGCCATACCGTATTTGGCGAGCATCGCCTTTTCGAAGTCGAGGATGTACTTCGCCTCGGCGTCGATCTTCGCCTCGGTGGGATCGACGATCAGGTCGCGGAAGACCTTAATGTCGCGGCCGACCTCGCCGCCCTGCATCACGAAGGGCTCGCACACGATGCGGTTCTTGTAGTTGATGTCCTTGAGCGCGGAGAAGATCTCGTCCCAATCGAGGTGACCGCGACCGGGAGCGGTGCGGTTATTTTCACCCGTGTGGAAGCTGGTGAGCTGATCGACGACTCCCGTAAGGAGCTGTGCCGCGTGCTCGACGAGTGCGGCTACGACTACATTCTCGCCGAGAGTGACGAGATGCGCTACGGCGAGGGCTCCGGTGTCGGCGTTAACAAGGGCGATATGCTCGAGGGCGAGATCACCTTCGGCAGCATCCGCACCGAGGGCGGCAAGGTCAAGGCGTTCGTCTCCGACGGCGTGTTCACCGACGATGCCATCGAAGAGGCGTTCTTCGGCAGCGGCAAGGTCGTCGAAAAGGAAGGTCTGACCGACATCGCCAACTATATGGCGAAGAACGGCTACAAGCATCACATCTGCATCACCTACAGCGATCTGCGCGCCCCCATCAAGGAAGCCTTCGAGACCTATCTCGGCTACGATGTGGACGTGTTCTGATCCGTTCATCTGTACATTACCGCTGCCGTCGGCTCGCAAAAGAGTCGACGGCAGCGTTTTTTTGCTTGAAATCAGCCGCTTAATTCGATATAATGAAAAAAGAAACCATTTGCACAACGAGGTGATGATATGGATAATTTTACGTTCTATTCTCCGACCTATTTTGCCTTCGGTAAGGATACCGAAAACGCCGTCGGCGGCTACGTGAAGCGCTTCGGCGGCAGCAAGGTGCTCCTCCACTACGGCGGCGGCAGTGTCTTGCGCTCGGGGCTGCTCGACCGCGTGAAGACCTCGCTCGACGGCGAGGGCATCCCCTACGTCCTGCTCGGCGGCGTAATGCCGAATCCCCGCAGCGGGCTGGTGTATGAGGGCATCGAGCTTTGCCGCCGCGAGGGCGTGGATTTCATCCTCGCGGTCGGCGGCGGCAGTACCATCGACTCGGCAAAGGCAATCGCGATGGGCATGCCGTACGACGGGGATTTCTGGGACTTTTATAACGGCAAGCCGATCGAGACCGCCCTGCCCGTCGGCACGGTGCTGACCATCGCCGCGGCGGGCAGTGAGGGCAGCGCAAACACCGTCATCACGCACGAGGACGGGATGCTCAAGCGCGGGACGGGCAACGATGTCCTACGCCCGAAATTCAGCATCCTCAACCCCGCGCTGACCCAGACGCTCCCACCCTACCAGACCGCCTGCGGTGTCACCGACATTATGGCGCATCTGTACGAGCGGTATCTCACCGACACCCCCGAGGTGGAGGTCACCGACCGCCTGATCGAAGGCTTGATGCTGACGCTGATCCACGAGGCACCGCGGGTCATCGCCGATCCCGATAATTACGACGCCCGCGCAGGCATTATGTGGGCGGGGACGCTCGCACACAACAACGTCTGCGGTGTTGGACGGCGGCAGGACTGGAACAGCCACGGCATCGAACACGAGCTGTCCGCTCTGTACGACTGCGCCCACGGTGCGGGACTCGCGGTGACGATGCCTGCGGTATTCACCTATGTGATGCACAAGGATGTTGCCCGCTTCGCACAGGTCGCCGTACGGGTGTGGGACTGTGAAATGGATGAAGCCCACCCCGAAAACACCGCCCGCGCAGGCATCGAGGCGCTGCGGCAGTTCCTCATCTCCATCGGGATGCCGAAGAACTTCGCCGAGCTTGGTGCCAAAGAGGAGGACATCCCCTATCTGGTCAAGACACTGATGGTCAACAAAGGGCAAAACGGCGCCATCCACGGCTTTGCCACGCTGAATGAAGAGGACTGCGCGAATATTTACCGACTGATGCTGTGATCATCGCAAAACGCCACCCCGTGGGGTGGCGTTTTTTGCAGGCGTTTTCTCTTATTTGTGCGCCAATTATGTAAAATCGCCCTAAAAGGTTGACTTATCGTACTGTTATAAGATATAATATATGTAATTATAGGATAGTATAGTTGTATTATGCCCTTATCGTCTTATCTTATTCGGAAGATCAACCACAAAGGAGGCCCACGATGAACATTCCCTTTTCCCCGCCCGATATTTCCGAGCTCGAGATAACCGAGGTCGCCGAGGCTCTACGCTCGGGTTGGATCACCACCGGTCCCCGCACGAAGGAGCTCGAACGCCGCATCGCCGACTGGGTCGGCACGGAGAAATGCGTGTGTCTCAATTCCCAGACCGCCTGCGCGGAGATGGCCCTGCGGGTACTCGGCATTGGCGAGGGGGACGAGGTCATCACCTCGGCGTATACCTACACCGCCTCTGCCTCCGTCGTCTGCCACGTCGGCGCGAAGCTCGTGCTGGTCGACACGCAGAAGGACAGCTACGAGATGGACTACGACGCACTCGAGGCCGCCATCACCGACAAGACCAAGGCGATCATACCCGTCGATCTCGGCGGCGTGCCGTGCGACTACGACCGCATCTTCGCCATCGTCGAGCGTAAGCGCGCCTTGTTTCACTCCAACAACGATATGCAAGCCGCACTCGGCCGCGTCGCCGTGATGGCGGACACCGCCCACGCCTTCGGCGCGAAATACCACGGGAAAATGATCGGCTCGGTGGCGGATTTCTCCTCCTTCAGCTTCCACGCGGTGAAAAATCTCACCACCGCCGAGGGCGGCGCGCTGACCTGGAACACCATCCCCGGCATTGCCGACGAGGATATTTACAAGAAGCTGCAGCTTCTCTCCCTGCACGGGCAGTCGAAGGATGCCCTCGCCAAGACGAAGCTCGGCGCGTGGGAATACGACATTGTGGGTACATATTACAAGTGCAATATGACCGACATCGCCGCCGCGATGGGGCTCAAGCAGTTCGAGCGTTACCCCGCGATGCTCGCCCGTCGCCGTGAGATCATCGAGCGCTACGATGCCGCCTTCCGTCCGCTCGGGGTGGAGACGCTCGATCACTACACCGATGCGTGGGAGTCCTCGGGGCATCTGTATCTGACGCGCATCCCGAACATCACCGCCGAGCAGCGCGGGGAGATCATCCTGCGTATGGCCGAGGCGGGTGTCGCCTGCAACGTGCATTATAAGCCGCTGCCGATGCACACGGCATATAAAAATCTCGGCTTCGACATTGCGGACTATCCCAACGCCTACGCGCGCTTTGTCAATGAGATCACCCTGCCCCTGCACACCTGCCTGACCGACGAGCAGGTCGCGTATGTGATCGAACACTTTACACGCATCATCAAATCCCTGTAACGGGGCTTCGGAGGATGACTATGTACAAATCGTTTTTCAAGCGGTTCATCGACATCATCATCGGGCTTGTCGGATTGCCGTTTTTCCTCATCGTGTTTGTCGTATTCGCCCCCATCATCTATCTGACGGATAAGGGGCCGATCTTCTACAACGCCGAGCGCATCGGCAAGGACGGTAAACTGTTCAAGATGTATAAGTTCCGCAGTATGATCGTCAACGCGCCCGACATCCGTCTGGCAGACGGCTCCACCTACAACGGTGAGGACGATCCCCGCGTGACCAAGGTCGGGCGTTTTATGCGCAAGACCAGTATTGACGAATTGCCGCAGCTGCTCAATGTCCTGCTCGGCGATATGAGCCTTATCGGTCCTCGCCCCGATCTACCGGAAGATTTAGCGCGATATTCTGAGGATGTCAGAGTATTGCTTTCTGTGCGCCCGGGTATTACGGGCTATAACCAAGCATATTATCGCAACAGCACTGACAGTAAAGCAAAAATGCGGCACGATGCATATTATGCCATTCATTGCTCACTTTGGCTGGATATTAAGATTTTTTTCAAAACCATCTTCATTGTGCTAACACACAAAAACATATATCGAGACACAACAAATGAACAACAGGCCCTTCAAGAAGCTGAGCTGTTGAAAAACAACTTATAACGGTTCGCTTTTCTCACTCGCACCAAATCGCTACACATTTGATTATTGAGGAGGAACCAATGAAAAAACGTATTATGATCCTCGGCGCGAGTATCCTACAGCTCCCCGCCATTCGCAAAGCGAAGGAGCTGGGGCTGGAGGTCGTCGCAGTGGATATGAATCCCGACGCGATCGGCTTTGCCGAGGCGGATGTGAAGCTCGTCATCAGCACCATCGACATCCCGAAGGTCGTACAAGCAGCAAAGGAATACCGCGTCGACGGCGTGATGACCCTCGCGAGCGATATGCCGATGCGCACCGTCGCCGCCGTTGCCAAAGAGCTCGGTCTGGTCGGCAACGATGCCGACACCGCCGTCAAGGCAACCAACAAAGCCGCGATGCGGCAAGCATTGCAAGAGCACGGCGTACCGATTCCGCGCTTCTTCAAGGTTGCCGATCACGAAGAATACCTGCGTGCCGCCGCCGAGTTTACGGTGCCGTTTATCGTCAAGCCCGCGGACAACTCGGGCAGCCGCGGCATCTATCTGGTGAATGACCCCACCGACGCCGCGCAAATTGAGGCGGCGTACGCGCACTGCAGACCCCATTCCCGCGGCGGCGACGTCGTCGTGGAGGAATATATGCGCGGTCCCGAGGTCAGCGTGGAAACGCTGACGGTGGACGGCGTTTGCCACGTTATCCAGATCACGGACAAGCTCACTACGGACGCGCCGCACTTTGTCGAGATGGGACACTCCCAGCCGACCCGCCACCCGAAAGAGATCGCTGACCGCATCCGCGAGGTGGCGATCGCCGCCAACCGCGCCATCGGCATCGAAAGCGGCCCCTCTCACACCGAGATCATCGTCACCGAGGAAGGTCCGAAGATCGTGGAGCTCGGCGCGCGCCTGGGCGGGGACTGCATCACCACCCATCTGGTCCCGTTGTCGACGGGGGTTGATATGGTGGAATGCTGTATCCGCATCGCCCTCGGCGAGCAGCCTGACATCCTGCCGAAACAGCAAAAAGGCTCCGCTATCCGCTATTTCCCGCAGACCGCGGGCACCGTCCGCGCCATCGACGGCATCAGTGATGCCGAGAAGGTTGCCGGCGTTCAGCAGATCAGCATCGTACACGGCATAGGTGAAAGCGTGACCGCCATCACCGACAGCGCCTCCCGCCTCGGCTTTGTCATCGCGCAAAGCGACGATGCACAGAGCGCCGTCGCCGCCTGCCGTGAGGCCCTTGATTATATCCGTGTGGATATTCAATAAGTGAGGATTGTATGAAGATACTTATCGCAACGCCGATCCTATATGACCCCACCAGCCCGTTCAATCACCTGATGCGGGACATCCTGCAGGGACTGCTGGATGCGGGGCACGAGGTGACCCGCATCGTCGCGGCGGAAAGTGCCGACGATACTGCCTACACAATGGGGCTTGACGGCATCCGCTACATACCGATCCTGCGTAAAAAGAGCGAAAAAGCCAACATCATCAAACGCTATCTGACCGACACCCTCACCGCCCTGCGTATGGCAAAGGCGATCAAAGCCGCCGATGCCGACGTTCTTTTCGAGGACGTTTGCTACTCCTCGTTCTGGTGTGTGCGGGCGGCGAAGAAAAAGCGGATGCAGGTCGTGTCGATGTTGCAGGATGTATGGCCCGACAACGCCGTGCAAAGCGGACTGATTTCCGAGGGTTCGCTCATCTACCGCTATTTCGAATTCTGGCAGCGGAAGGTCTACGCCCTCTCCGACCGTCTCATCTGCATTTCCGACGACATCAAGGCGTTCATTGCGCAGAAGGGCGTTTCACCCGATAAGATCGATGTCATTTACAACTGGGGCTACTCCGACGAGCCCGTCAATATCCCGCGCGAGGACAACGCTTTTCTGAAAAAATACGAACTCGACCCGCAGACGTTCTACGCCATCTATGCGGGCAACATCGGGCGTATGCAAAACGTTGAGTTAATTATCGAGGCGGCAGCTCGTCTGCGCGAGAATGAGCACATCCGCCTTCTCATCATCGGCGACGGCGTCAAAGCGGACGAGATCCGCGCCACCGCTGCCGATCTGCCGAACGTCACGATGCTCCCCCTGCAACCGAGCGAGCTCGCGACCGCCATCTATTCCGCGGCGGGCGTCAACCTCATCCCGCTCGTCGAGGGCGGCGTCAAGACCGCCCTGCCGAGCAAAACGGGCGTGGTGCTGTCCTGCGGCCGCCCAGCCATCTTCTGCTTCGGTGACGACTCGGCATTCGCCGCCGCCGTCAACGAATACGGCGCCGGTATGACGGTGTCCGCTACCGACCCCGCCCCGCTCGCCGCGGCGATTGCCGATTTAGCGGCGAACGAAAGCGAAGCCCCCTGCCACGGCGCAACCGCGCTGTTTTTGGACCGCTTCACCCGCAGTGTGAACGTAAAACGATATGAGGAGTGTATTACCAACAATGTCGAAGCTACTGGTAACGGTTGACCACCAGTTTGTCCGCACGCCGGACGGCAAGGTCTGGGTCAAGACCATCTACGGCCACGATTTCTGGCAGCGCTATCTCGGCGTGTTCGATCAGGTGCGCGTCGCCGCCCGTGTGCGGGACGAGGACAGCGTGCCGGAGGATATGCTGCTGTCGGGCGGCTTTGACGACAAGGTCGAGTTTTTCCCCTTGCCGCAATACCGCGGACCAAAGGAGTTTGTCCTGCGCTACCGCGACATTCAAAAGCGCGTGGCGGGCGTTGCCGACGGCTGTGACGCGGCGCTGTTCCGCATCCCCAGCCCCATCGCCAATCTGGTCAAGAAGCAAGCGGTCAGGGCAGGACTCCCGTGGGCGACCGAGATCGTCAACGACCCGTGGGATAATTTCGCCCCCGGCACGTTCAAGAGCCTGTTCCGCCCTGTGTATCGCCTGCATTTCACCCATCAGGTTCGCTCCTATGCGAAAAAGGCGAACGGCGCATCGTACGTGACGCAATTCGCCCTGCAGAAGAATTATCCCGCCTACGCGCGGCTTCACGGCGAGTCCGCCGAGCATTTCGAGAGCTACTATTCCTCCATCATTCTGAAGGATAGCTATTTCTGGCGCGAGCGGCAGTTCGATCCCGCCAAGGACATCTTCACCATCGCGCACATCAACAGCTGCATCACCGACTATTCCAAAGGCCACGACGTGGTCATCCGCACAGCCAAAAGGCTGCTCGACCGCGGGGTGAACGTGCAGGTGAAATTCATCGGCGACGGGCCGATGCGCGAGCAGTTTGCGCAGATGGCCGCCGACCTCGGCATCGGGGAGCGCGTGCGCTTCACGGGGCTGCTGTCGGGCGCCGCCGCCGTGCGCGAGGAGCTGCTGAACAGCGATATTCTGATCTTTCCCACACTGGGCGAGGGCCTGCCCCGCACGGTGATCGAGTCGATGGCGGTGGGACTGCCCTGCCTGTCGACCGCCGTCAACGGCATCCCCGAGCTGCTGGCAGAAGACGATATGCTGCCACAGCAGGATGACGAGGCGTTCGCCACGCGCGCGCAGCAGATCCTGACCGACGGTGCGCTGTATGAATCCATCAGCCGCCGCAACATCGAAAAGGCCGCCGAGTACGAAGAAAGCGTCCTCGACGAGCGCCGCAAAGTGTTCTACGGGAAACTGTTCAATCTCACGAAAACGAGGGGATAAATATGTCGTACAAGGTTATCGTCGCCCATCCGGGGAAGCAGCATTCCTTCCGCCTGGCGACCGCCCTGCATCAAGCGGGGATGTTGGATTGTTATGTGACAACCATCTACGATAAAGAAAGTTCACTGCTTATGCGCCTTGTTAAGGGCTTGCTGAAAGGCGACAACCTCAAAAGAGCCAAGAGCAGAAAAAATACCGACATCGCAGACGAACAAGTGATTTTGTTTTGTCAGTTGTCAGGTTTAATCGCGACGGTGCTAAATCGCATTGACCGATCGCGCCGCATTTACCGCTGGTATCAGAACATCGTTAACCAATCGTTCAGCTTAAAGGTCGCCAAGCTGGCGATTCGCCGCAAGGCGGACGCAGTTGTTATGTATGATGCATCTGCTCATAAGGGAATGGCGTATCTGAAAAAGCACGCACCACACATCAAGCGCATTATGGACATTTCCATCGCCGCCAGACCTCATTTGAAAACGATCTACCAAAACGAGATCAAGCATTCGGGCAACGACACCTTGATGAAAGAAAATATGCATCTGTGGAACAATAAAATGATGCGCATCTTTCAAGCCGAGATCGATGATACACAGTATTTTCTCGCTGCTTCTAACTTTGTCAAGCAAAGCCTTATCGCCTGCGGCGTAACGGAAGAGCAGGTGCTTATCGCACCTTACGGAGCCAACGTTTCGGGAGAATGTGTAGACAAATCCGACTCGTCGAAACCTCTGCAACTCATATTTGTCGGACAGGTCAATATGCGAAAAGGTATACCGCATTTATTGCAAGCCGTCAGCGAAATTTCCGAAGAGGATATTGAACTTCGACTGGTCGGGAGCTATAACGATCAAGATTCTTTTGTTAAACAGTACAAGAACAAGAAAAATATCCACTTCGAGGGAATGGTCACGCTTGACAAAATGAAGCAATATTACGAGCAATCGGAAGTGTTTGTAATCGCATCCTTGGCAGAGGGTATGGCGCAGGTCGGCATTGAAGCGATGGCGTGCGGACTGCCGATCATCTGCTCAACCAACTCCGGCGTTTCCGATCTGATCACTGAGGGAAAAGAAGGCTTTACCGTGCCTGTCGGCGACATCCCCGCGTTAAAAGAAAAAATCGAATGGTTCATCCACCATCGCGAAAGCATACCGCAAATGAGCGAAGCCGCTCATCGCATCGGCAAACAATACACTTGGGAACGCTATAACGAGCAGGTCGTCGCCTGCGTGCGTTCCATTATGGAGACTAAGCCGGAATGACGAGGTGCTTTTTGCTATAACGCCTTTGTCTAACGCTTATGCCATCGAACGCCATTTTCATTTGTTACCCGAAAAAGAAAACTACCATCAGAAAGGTGATAGTATGACTCCGACCATTTCCGTTATCGTGCCGGTTTATAATGTCGAGCGGTATCTGCCGCGATGCATCGACTCGATCCTTTCACAGACTTTTACGGATTTTCAGCTGATCTTAATCGACGACGGGTCGCCCGATGCCTGTGGCCGCATTTGTGACGAATATGCTGCAAGAGATCCCCGTATCGGTGTTATACACCAAGATAACGGTGGCGTCAGCAGTGCACGAAACCGCGGGCTTGACGTTGCACAAGGAGAATACGTCTGCTTCGTTGACCCTGATGATATTATTTTCCCCTGCTATTTAGAAACATTGATCGCTACTGCGCAAAGCAGCGGTAGCGACCTGATCGTTTGCGGCTACCAAAACAGTTATGTCGAAGATGATGTCTTAATAAACTCGCGGAATATGAACAAAGCCACACCGGGCAATTACCAAGACTTTTCCGATATATTGACCGAGTTGCACAAAAACACGCTGTTGTTTATGCCGGTTAATAAACTTTATAAGAACTCCATTATAAAAACGGCCTGCTTATCCTTCCCAAAACAGAAGCGTTATGAGGATACGGCTTTTGTTTACCGTTATTTGCGGCATTGCAGATCACTTTCATTCTGCGACGCCATTTTATACAACTATTATCACTATATGAGCGGCCGAAAAACGGCAACCACCAGTTTTATACCACGACTGTATGACGCATACGCATTGGTGTATCAAGAAGGTTTGGCTCTTTGCGAAATAATGGAGCAAAACGGCATGAGAAGCGTAGATGACTTCCGTAAAGAAATTGAAAAACACCTCTTTTGTTCCTTGGGCGGAGACCTTGTTGTGAATTTAGCCCGCTCCGATTTGACCTACAAAGAAAGGACCCAGTATATCCGCTCTGCGCTAAAAGATCTGCCGAGCACGGCAAAGGTGCCCTTCGAGGGACGCACCGACCAATTAATTTATTTTCTAATCAGAAAAAAAGCCGTCCATTTACTTGTATGGATGGGGTATCTAAAAGCATTCAAAAAGTGATTTTCTACCTCTTAGATTAAGCGCAGAAAAAACGTCCTGCACAGCAAGCTCCGAAAATAACCGTTAGGAGATACGCCTATAATGAAAGTCTTATTTCTTTCCTATATCCCCTCGCCCTATCGGGTCGCCTTTTTCAATGAGCTCGGCAAGCAGTGCGAGTTGACCGTGGTGTTTGAAAAAGCCGTCAACGCCATCCGCGACGATAGTTGGAAGGATTTTTCCTTTGATAACTTCCGCGGCATTGTGCTGGACGGCATCGGCGACAGTAACCGCCTTCCCCGCTTTTCCGTTACGCGGTATCTCAAGCGCGGCGAGTATGACGCTATCGTGGTGCACAACCCCACCACCCCCACCGGCATTTGGGCGATCCGCTATATGAAGCGGCATCGCATCCCCTATATGGTGGAGAGCGACGGCGGTTTCCCGCGCGGAGAGGAAAACGGCGGCATCGCCGCACGCATCAAGCGATATCTGTACAAGGACGCCGACCTCTGCCTGAGCACCGCCGAAATCAATGATCGGTACTTCACCGAAAACGGCGTTGCTGCAAATCACATTCGGCGCTATCCCTTCTCCTCAGTGAGGGATGCGGATATTCTCCCCACACCCCTTTCGAGCGAAAAGAAAGCGGCGCTCAAGGATACGCTCGGCATACGCGAGAAAAAAGTTGTCGTCACCGTGGGCAGATTTATTCAATGCAAAGGATTTGATATTCTGCTTCAAGCGGCGGCAAGCTTGCCTGAGAATATCGGTGTCTACTTTATTGGCGGTCAGCCGACCGACGAATACACAGCACTCGTCAATAATTTGGCTCTCACAAACATTCACTTTATTGACTTTCAAGCAAAGAAGGACCTTTGGAAATATTTTCAAGCGTCAGATGTATTCGTCCTGCCAACCCGAGGGGATGTTTGGGGCTTGGTCGTCAACGAGGCGATGGCAAACGCCCTTCCCGTCGTCACTACTGAGCGATGCATCGCCGGTCTGGAAATGGTGCGGCAAGGCGAAAACGGGTACATCGTCCCTGTAGACGATGCCGATGCCCTTGCCGAGCGCATTAACGCCATCATCCAAAACGATGAACAGCAAGCCACCATGGCACAAAAAAGTCTGGGAATCATCAAAGACTACACCATCGAAACGATGACACAGGCACACATCCAAATCTGGCAGAACAATGGAGAAAACAATGAATAATCTATTCATCGTACATACCCAATACAATCTTATACTCGCCACGGGATTGGTCAAGACGGCGTTCGCCGAGGATACGAACCACCTTATCCTATTCCACGATTTTAACCTCTCGGACTCCTTACGCGACAAGCTGAACGCGGCATTTTCCAAGTTCGCGGTTATTGCGGGCAACGTCCCGAAGGTGGAACGCACGGCAAAAGAAAAACTCGCCTACATAAAAGACTGCAATCGGCAGATTCGCACCTTTATGACCGCGCGATACGACCGCATCTTTATCGTAGACGATATGTGCATTCCCGAAATGACGGCGCTGAAAATCGCCTATTGCGGCAATGCCACCGTCGAAATGGCGTGGTTAGAGGACGGCAGTAATGCCTATTTCCCCAACGGCGCAATTTCCGGCGGAATGGGCGCAACACCGCTCAAACGGTTTATCCGCAAGGCGTTTTTCGCAACGGTTTTCGGGCTTGGACGTTTTTACGACCTCGGCCCGTGTATGGGTTCACACAAGCTGTTGAAAAAAGGGTATTTCACCTTCCCGCAGCACGCGCGTGCGGAATTTGCCGATCGCGAGCGCATCGAAATCAGCGATGAGGCTTTCCGCGCGGGAATGGACAGCATCTACGGCGGCGAACCGATTGCCTTCGATGAACACAGTCTGCTCATTGCGATGGACAAGCTAGACGTCTACGGTGAGAAGCTCGACAAGGTCAACGAACTGATCGGCGGCATCGTCAACAAAGCCATCGCCGAAGGGAAAACGGTGTATTACAAATACCATCCGCGCGAAAGCGACCGTCTGCCCGCACTCGCCGACTGCCGCGAGCTAGACAAGACCGTCGGCTTGGAGAGCTATCTCTCCCGCAGCACCACCGACACGCTGACGGTGGTCGGCGTGATGAGCACCGCTCTGCAAACGGCAAAAAAAATGGGCTACGCGACCGTGTCGCTCATCGAACAACTCGACAGCGAAAACGAAGCGATCATTCAGTTTTATAAAAAAATCAACGTGATAAAGTGAGGGGTCATTATGAAAATCATCGGTGTTATTCCTGCGCGGTATAAAAGCTCCCGTTTCCCCGGCAAGCCTTTGGCGGACATTTGCGGAAAGCCTATGATATGGTGGGTGTACAAGCAGTGCTGCAAGGTCAAGGATTTTGACGCGGTCTACGTCGCGACCGACGACGAGCGCATCGAGAGCGCCTGCAAGGAGCTGGGCATCAACGTCGTGATGACCGCCGACACGCACAAGACGGGAACCGATCGCATCGGTGAGGTCGCGCGTAAGATTCCCGCGGATCTGTATGTCAACATTCAGGGCGACGAGCCGCTGCTGGAGCCGTCAACGATCGAAGCGGCGATCAAGCCGTTCTACGATAACCCCAACCTGCAAATTTCCAACCTGATGACCAAGATCACCGATCCGGTGGACGTGGTCAACTTCACTGTCCCCAAGGTCATCACCAACAAAGAGGGGCGCGGCATCTATCTGACCCGCTCCACCGCGCCCTATCCCAAGGGCAGCATTGACTATCACTATTATAAGCAGGTCTGCGTCTACGGCTTTACGCCCGAGGCACTGCAGTTCTACTGCGATTACGGTATGACCTACGGCAAGGCGAAGATCGAAGCGATCGAGGATATTGAGATCCTGCGCTTTATCGAAAACGGGTACGACGTGCAGTATATCGAGGTGGACTCCGAGACGGTCGCCGTCGATACCCCCAACGATCTCGAAAAGGTCTGCGGCATTGTGGCAAAGAAGATTGCCAACGGAGAGATCAGTAACCAATAACTTGCGTTGAGGTGTTTTAGATGAGCAGAATACAGGTTCTCGATTGCACGCTGCGCGACGGCGGCTATTGCAACGAGTGGCGATTCTTGCAAGGGAATATCCATAAGATCATCAACGGGCTGGTCGAAGCCGATGTCGACATTATCGAATGCGGCTTTCTGACCAACCGCGTCGTATATGATGAGGATGTCGCAAAATTCACCACCGTCACAGAAGTGGCGGAGTTTATCCCCGAAGATCGCGCGGGAAAGCTCTTTGTATGTATGACCAACTACGGCGAATACGACCCAAAAGACCTGCCCGAATGCGGTTGCAACACGCCCGACGGACTGCGCATCGCCTTCCACAAGAAAGACGTGATCCCCGCTTTGGCATTATGTGAACAGATCAAGGCAAAGGGGTATAAAGTCTTTGTGCAGGCGATGGTCTCCCTCTCTTACTCCGAGGAAGAATTCCTCTCGCTCATCCGCCGTGTAAACAGCCTCAAACCCTATGCGTTTTACATTGTCGACAGCTTCGGGATGATGAAGCGGCGCGATCTTCTGCGTTTATTCCGTATGGTCGAGGAGAACCTCGTTGATGGAATCAAGATCGGTTTCCATTCGCACAACAATATGCAGCTCGCCTACTCCAACGCGCAGGCGCTTGTTGAACTCGGCACCGACAGAGATTTGATCATCGACGCCAGCATCTACGGAATGGGGCGCGGCGCGGGCAATCTGAATACTGAGTTGTTTGTAGAATATCTCAACGATCATATCGGAACAAACTATCAACTCAAGCCGCTGCTGTCGGTCATCGATGAAACACTGAGCGCCTTTTACGCCCGCAATTATTGGGGGTATTCACTCCCGAATTACCTTTCCGCCAAGCATAACGTTCATCCGAACTACGCAAACCACCTTGACAGCAAAAAAACCTTGACGGTCGAGAATATGGACGAGATCTTCTCGATGATCGACGAAGATAAACGCTGTGAGTTCGACCGCGCCTACATTGAGGAACTGTACGGCAAATATATGGCAACCGGTGCCGTCAAAGAGGCGCGTCTGTCTACTCTTACCGAGCTTGTCCGCGGAAAGCAAGTGCTGATCATCGCACCGGGCAAAAGCTCGGTGCAGGAAAAGGATAACATCCTTCGTTATGCCGATCAAAAGGATGTTGTCACGATCAGCATCAATTTTGATTACCCCGAATGTGCGACCGATTTCATTTTTCTCAGCAACCTGCGCCGCTTCCGCGAACTGGATGAATCCAAGCGGCAAAAATGCATCGTAACGTCCAATATCCCTGCAATGGATGTGTATTTGCAAACAAAGTACAGCAGCCTTACCAATTCAGTAGAGGCAGTAAAAGATAACGCCGGTTTGATGCTTATCAAGCTTTTAATCAATCTCGGTGCAGACAAGATCCTCATCGCGGGTATGGACGGCTATTCTCTCGATCCCAACGAGAACTTCGCGGATCAGAAAATGAACTTTTATGCAAAGAAAGCGGCTTTCGAGGCACAAAACGACGGTATGAACTGCGTCCTGAAGGAATACGCCAAGCAAATCGATATCGCCTTCGTTACCACTCCGCGGCACGTGACAATATAAGTGCTTATTGATCTCGGGCAGTATCTTAATGCGGTATAAAACAAGAAAGAGGATGATAGAAATGTCACTTTTCAAAGACAAAACTCTGATGATCACGGGCGGGACGGGCTCGTTCGGTAACGCGGTGCTCAACCGCTTTTTGCAGACCGATATCGGGGAGATCCGTATCCTCTCCCGCGACGAGAAGAAGCAGGACGATATGCGCCACGAATTTCAGGCGAAGATGCCCGAGGTGGCAGATAAGATCAGCTTCTACATCGGCGATGTGCGCGACCTCGCGAGCGTGAAGAACGCGATGCACGGGGTGGACTACATCTTCCACGCCGCCGCCTTAAAGCAGGTGCCGTCCTGCGAGTTCTTCCCCATCGAGGCGGTCAAGACCAATGTCCTCGGCACCGAGAACGTGCTCACCGCCGCCATCGAGGCAGGGGTACAGAACATCGTGTGTCTCTCCACTGACAAGGCCGCCTATCCCGTCAACGCGATGGGCACCTCCAAGGCAATGATGGAGAAGGTCATCGTCGCCAAATCCCGCACCGTGTCCCCCGACAAGACCAAAATCTGCTGTACGCGTTACGGCAACGTGATGTGCAGCCGCGGCAGCGTCATCCCGCTGTGGATCGAGCAGATCAAGGCGGGCAACCCCATCACCATCACCGAGCCGTCGATGACCCGCTTTATTATGTCGCTCGACGAGGCGGTAGACTTAGTGCTGTTCGCGTTCGAGAACGGTGTCAGCGGCGACATTCTGGTGCAGAAGGCTCCTGCCTGCACCATCGAAACACTGGCGAAGGCAGTTACCGAGCTGTTTAACCCCGCTACCGAGATCAAGGTCATCGGCATCCGCCACGGCGAGAAGATGTACGAGACCCTGCTCACCAACGAGGAGTGTGCGAATGCCATCGATATGGGCGATTTCTACCGTGTGCCCTGCGATAAGCGCGGTCTCAACTACGATAAATATTTCAAAGACGGCGACAAAGACCGCAACCCGCTCACCGAATTTAACTCCAACAACACCGAGCTGCTGAACGTCGAGCAGGTCAAGGAAAAGCTGCTGAGCCTGCAATACATCCGCGACGAATTAGCGGCAATGGAGAAGTGATATGAACATACTGATCACCGGTGCTGCGGGGTTCGTCGGCAAAAATCTGACAGAGGCGCTCAAAGCCATCCGCGACGGCAAGGATAAGACCCATCCTGCCATCACGGTGGACGAGCTGTACCTGTACGATATCGACTCCCCCGCCGACCTGCTCGACGAGGCGTGCCGCAAGGCGGATTTCGTCTTTCATCTCGCGGGGGTCAACCGCCCGCAGACGCCCGAGGAATTTATGCAGGGCAATTTCGGCTTTACGTCTACCCTGCTGGACACCCTCAAAAGCCATAAAAACACCTGCCCTGTGATGATCTCCTCCTCCATTCAGGCGACCTGCATCGGCCGCTACGACAGCGAGTACGGCCGAAGCAAGAAGGCAGGCGAGGAGCTGGTCTTCGCCTACGGCGAGCAGACGGGCGCCAAGGTGCTGGTCTACCGCTTTCCCAACCTCTTCGGCAAATGGTGCCGCCCCAACTACAACTCCGCCGTGGCGACCTTCTGCCATAACATCGCAAACGGCCTGCCCATCACCGTCAACGACCCGTCGATACAGCTTGAACTGCTATACATCGACGACCTGATCACGGAGATGCTCGCGGCATTGGAGGGCAAGGAGCATCACTGCACCTTTGACGGCATTGACACCGTGTTGCAGGAGAGCGGCCGTTACTGCGCCGCTCCCATCACCCATAAGGTAACGCTTGGGGAAATTGTCGAGCTGCTCGAACACTTTAAGGAACAGCCGCAAACGCTTTTGATGCCCGCGATCCCCGCAGGCAGCTTCGCCAAGAAGCTGTATTCCACCTACCTGTCCTATCTGCCGAAGGAGAAGGCGAGCTTCCCGCTCAAAATGAACGTGGATGCCCGCGGCAGCTTCACCGAACTGCTCAAAACCGCGAGCTGCGGACAATTCAGCGTCAACATCTCCAAGCCCGGCATCACCAAGGGACAGCATTGGCATCACACCAAATGGGAATTTTTCATCGTCGTATCGGGTAGGGCGCTCATTCAGCAGCGCAAGCTCGGCACCGACGAGGTGTGGAATTTTGAGGTCAGCGGCGACAAGCTCGAGGCTGTCCAGATGCTCCCCGGCTACACCCACAATATCATCAACCTGTCCGATACACAGGACCTGGTGACCGTGATGTGGGCAAACGAAGCGTTTAACCCCAACCGTCCCGACACCTTTTTTGAACCCGTAGAATAACAGGAGGCTCCCTATGACCGCAGAACAATCCGTCCTTTTACAATTGATACGCGCCGCGCTCACCGATGCGGCAGTTGCGCTGTCGGACGGTGTCACGGTCGACTGGAGCTCCGTCGCCAAGGAGGCACAGCAGCAGGCGGTGTCCCTTCTGGCTTTTGATGCGGCGGCCGCCGTCGCCGAGCAGATTCCCGCGGAGGTCTACCGCCAATGGACAGAGCGCGCCTTCGCCGCGATGTCGGTGGATGCTCGGATCGATCACATTCAACAAGAGCTGACCGCTCTGCTCGACCGAGATCATCATCCCTATGTGATCCTCAAGGGAGCGGCATCCGCCGCCTACTACCCGAAAGCGGAGCTGCGCACGCAGGGGGATATTGATTTTCTCATCGACCCCGCGCAAAGCGAGGCGATCTCATCGCTTCTGCAACAGAACGGCTATATTGCCGAGAATATCCACTCCGATCACCACACCGTGTTCAAAAAGGCAGGCGTGGTGCTGGAGATGCACTTCCGTGAGCCTGCCATTCCGCAGGGCGCTATCGGCGATAAGATCAACCGCTTTCTCAGCGGAAACATCCACCAACCGCAACCATTCAATAACGGCACACACCCCTTTCACGCACCGACCGACAGCCGCCACGGGCTGATATTACTGCTGCATTCACAGCACCATATGCTCAGCGAGGGATTAGGCCTGCGTCATCTGTGCGATTGGGCGTGCTTTGTGCAAAAGACCGCCGACGCCCCGTTCTGGACGAACTTCGTCCCCTTCCTTCAGGAGATCGGGCTGTTTACCTACGCATCGGTGATCACACAGCTGTGTGCAACCTATTTCGGCACCCCGACCCCCGATTGGGTGAAGCCGTCGGAGGACACCCTCTGCCGTGATCTGCTGACCGATGTATTCACGGGCGGCAATTTCGGCAGAAAGGACCGCCTGCGCGCCCGCAGCGGAATGATGAT
Organism: Acutalibacteraceae bacterium; assembly: GCA_045533185.1. Lineage (GTDB taxonomy): Bacteria > Bacillota > Clostridia > Oscillospirales > Acutalibacteraceae > UBA5905. Next base: position 27,333 of record JAZSHK010000062.1, read on the forward strand.
CTCCAACGCCGAAAGCGGCGGGACAAAGCGCAGTCGCCTGTATTATCTGACCCGCACATTAAACGACGTGATCAAAGCAGAACACCCATCCGTCAACCGCCTGCCGATCCTGTACCCGATCTTTGGAATACAAAAGATCGTCCTTTACGGGCTCAAGGTGTTGTGCGGAAAGCGTCTGCCGATCGGCGCGCTTGCCGCCAAAGCGGACGAACGCAAATCCGTTTACAGCCAACTACAACTATTTGAGGTGACAGAAAAATGAGTGCTACTTTCAAAAACAACGGAAAACTCAAGCTGCTGATCATCGTCGGCACCCGTCCGGAGATCATCCGTCTGGCGGCGGTCATCAACAAGTGCCGGCAATACTTCGATACCCTGCTGGCACACACGGGGCAGAACTACGACTATAATCTCAACGGGATCTTCTTCAAGGACCTCGGTCTCGCCGATCCCGATGTGTACCTCAACGCCGTCGGGAAGGATCTCGGCGAGACGATGGGCAACATCATCGCCAAGTCCTATGAGCTGATGGCGGAGATAAAGCCCGACGCCGTACTGGTGCTCGGCGATACCAACTCCTGCCTGTCGGTCATCGGCGCGAAGCGCCTGCACATCCCGATCTTCCATATGGAAGCGGGCAACCGCTGCAAGGATGAGTGCCTGCCCGAGGAGACCAACCGTCGCATCGTCGACATCATCTCGGACGTCAACCTCGCCTATTCCGAGCACGCGCGCCGCTATCTCGCGGACTGCGGCCTGCCGAAGGAGCGCACCTATGTCACCGGCTCCCCGATGGCGGAGGTTCTGCGGGGTAATCTCGCGCAGATCGAGGCAAGCGATATCCACGCCCGTCTCGGGCTGGAGAAGGGCCGCTACATCCTGCTCTCCGCCCACCGCGAGGAGAACATCGACACCGAAAAGAACTTCACCTCGCTGTTCACCGCCATCAATAAGATGGCCGAGACCTACGATATGCCGATCCTTTACTCCTGCCATCCCCGCTCCAAAAAGCGGCTCGAGGAGAGCGGCTTTGCACTGGATCCCCGCGTCATCCGCCACGAGCCGCTCGGCTTCCACGACTATAACTGTCTGCAGATGAACGCCTTTGCCGTGGTGTCCGACAGCGGCACACTGCCCGAGGAGAGCAGCTTCTTCACCTCGATCGGTAAGCCGTTCCCCGCGGTATGCATCCGCACCTCGACCGAGCGCCCCGAGGCGCTGGATAAGGCGTGCTTCATTCTCGCAGGCATCGACGAGAACAGCCTGCTGCAGGCGGTCGAGACTGCCGTCACCATGACCGAGAGCGGCGATCACGGCATCCCCGTGCCCGACTATGTGGAGGAAAACGTGTCCACCAAGGTCGTCAAGATCATCCAGTCCTACACGGGTGTGGTCAACAAGATGGTGTGGAGGAAAAGCTGATGAGATGTGAAGAGGTCTTTGAGCAACAGTACCGCAAAGCGCCGTACGCCGTTGCCTTTTGCCCCTATCGGATCTGCCCCTTGGGTGCGCACAGCGACCATCAGCTTGGCAAAATTACCGGCCTTGCCATCGACAAGGGCATCCACATCGCCTTCGGCCCGAAGCAAAACGGGATCATCGAGCTCAGATCCCTGCAATTTGACAAACGCGCACAATTCCACATTCACTCCGTGCCGGAGGAGAAGGAGAACGACTGGGCCGACTATCTGCGCGGCGCGACCATCGCCCTCGCTCAGCGTTATCCTCTGCACATCGGTCTGTGCGGTGTCATCGAGGGCAGTCTGCCGATCGGCGGGCTCTCCTCCTCTGCTGCCGTGACCATCGTGTTTCTATCCGCGCTGTGTCAGGTGAACAACATCCACCTGACGGAGAAGGAGATGATCCTCACCGCCCTGCAGGCGGAAAACCGCTATGTCGGCGTCTCCTGCGGCAAGCTGGATCAATCCTGCGAGGTCTATTCCAAGAAGGATCACCTGCTGTATCTGGATACCAAGGACGACAGCTACGAGCTGATCCCGACGCACAAAGCGATGAAACCGTATAAGATCGCGATCTTTTTCAGCGGCATCGAGCGCACTCTTGCAGGCTCCGCATTCAATATGCGGGTGGATGAATGCCGCAGCGCCGCCTACGCGCTCAAGGCGTTTGCCGGTATGGAATACGGCAAGTTCGGTGAGACCTTCTTGCGAGATGTCCCGTACGAGGTGTACCAGCAATACAAGGACAAGCTGCCCGAAAACTGGCGTAAACGCGCCGAGCACTGGTATACGGAATACCGCCGCGTTGAGGCGGGCGCAGAGGCGTGGCGGCGAGGCGATCTCGAGACCTTCGGTCGCCTGTCCTTTGAGAGCGGTCGTTCTTCCATCGAGAATTACGAGACCGGCTCCCCCGAGCTCAAGAAGCTGTATGAAATTATGGCGGACACCGACGGTATCTACGGCGGTCGGTTCAGCGGCGCGGGCTTCAAAGGGTGCTGTATGGCGCTCATTGATCCCGCCTGTGAACAGTCGATCACCGAAAAGGTAACGAGAGAATATCTGGAAGCCTTCCCCGCGCTGGAAGGAAAGTTTTCCGTGCATATCTGCGAAAGTGCCGATGGAGTGACGTTATGAAATGCTTGATTTTAGCGGCGGGGTACGCGACGCGCCTATACCCGCTGACACAAAACTTTCCGAAGCCTCTGCTGGAGGTACAGGGGAAAACGATCCTCGACTGGCTGGTCGATGACATTGATACACTCGGCACGGTCGATGAGTTTGTGGTGATCTCCAATCACAAGTTTGCGCATCATTTTGATCAATGGGCGGCGACAAAGCGGCAGAAGATCACCGTTGTTGACGACGGCACCGACAAAAACGAGACCCGCCTCGGCGCGGTGCGGGATATTCAGTTTGCGATCGACAAGCTGGGCTTGAACGACGATATGCTGGTCATCGCGGGAGATAATTTGCTGGATTTCAGCCTGACGACCTTTATCCGCTATGCGCAGGGGAAGAACGCCTCCTGCATTATGCGGTATTATGAGCCGAACTTTGAGCGATTGCTCAAATGCGGCGTGGTCACCGTCGACGAGGACGACCGCATCCTTGCTATGACCGAAAAATCCCCCACCCCCGCGACCCACTGGTGCTGTCCGCCGTTCTACTATTATACCAAAGAGGATGCCAAACGGGTGCAGATCGGCATTGACAGCGGCTGCGGCGTGGATGCGCCCGGCAGCTTCATCGCCTGGCTGTGCAAGCAAACGGCGGTCTACGCGATGGAAATGCCCGGTCGCCGCTACGACATCGGCAATCTCGAAAGCTATGAGAAGGTTAAAAAGGAGTACAAAGGCTATGCTGACGCCTAACATCAACCTGAATAATAAGACGATCCTTGTCACCGGTGCCGCGGGCTTCATCGGGGCCAATCTGTGTATGGAGCTTCTGCGCACGGTGCCGTGCGCGCACATCATCGGTCTGGATAATATGAACGACTATTATGACGTCGCCATCAAGGACTACCGCCTGCAGCAGATCGAAGCGCTCGCCGCCTCGTCGGATGCGTCCTTCACCTTCGTCAGGGGCAATATCGCCGACCGCGGGCTGATCGATTCTCTGTTTGCGCAGCATCGCTTTGCCGTGGTGGTCAATCTTGCCGCGCAGGCAGGCGTGCGCTATTCCATCACCAATCCCGATGTGTATATTGAGAGCAATATCGTCGGCTTCTACAACCTGCTGGAAGCCTGCCGCCGTCATCCCGTGGAGCATCTGGTCTATGCCAGCTCCTCCAGTGTGTACGGCACCAATAAGAAGATCCCGTATTCCACCGAGGATAAGGTGGATAACCCCGTCAGCCTGTATGCCGCCACCAAAAAAAGCAATGAGCTGATGGCGCACGCCTACAGCAAGCTGTATAACATCCCCTCGACCGGTCTGCGGTTCTTTACGGTATACGGCCCCGCCGGCAGACCCGATATGGCGTATTTCGGGTTCACCAACAAGCTGCTGCGCGGGGAGACCATCGAGATCTTCAACTACGGCAACTGCCGACGGGATTTCACGTATGTCGACGACATCGTTGAAGGGGTTAAGCGCGTGATGCAAAACGCGCCCGAAAAAGCAAACGGCGACGACGGCCTGCCCCTGCCTCCCTACCGCGTGTATAACATCGGCAACAGCCAACCCGAAAACCTGCTGGATTTCGTCGATATTCTGCAGCAGGAGCTGGTCGCCGCCGAAGTGCTCCCGCGGGACTTCGACTTCGACGCGCACAAGAAGCTCGTGCCGATGCAGGCCGGAGACGTGCCCGTCACCTATGCCGACACCGACGCACTGGAACGCGACCTTGGTTTCCGCCCGTCAACTCCGCTTCGCGAGGGCCTGCGCAAGTTTGCAAGGTGGTATAAGGAATTTTATAGCATATAGTCATTTACAGGAAAGCGAGAGTATACTATGAAAATTGCAGTTGCAGGAACCGGTTATGTCGGTCTGTCTATGGCGATCTTGCTGGCACAGCACAATCAAGTGACTGCCGTCGATATTGTTCCCGAAAAAGTGGAGATGATCAACCATAAAAAATCTCCGATCGTCGATAAAGAGATCGAAGAATATCTGGCAACCAAGGAACTAAATCTGACTGCCACAACCGACAGCGCATCCGCCTACCGTGATGCCGATTTAGTTATCATCTCCACTCCCACGAATTATGATCCGAGCAAAAATTACTTTGATACTTCATCTGTCGAATCCGTGATCGATCAGGTCATCAAGGTCAACCCTGATGCCATTATGATCGTCAAGTCCACGGTGCCTGTGGGTTTCACCGAAAAGGCAAGGGCGGATTTCGGCTGTGACAATCTTCTGTTCAGTCCGGAATTTCTCCGTGAGGGCAGAGCACTCTATGACAACCTTTACCCCAGTCGGATCATTGTAGGCGTCCCCGTAAAAAACACAAGACTTTACAAAACCGCCGAAATGTTTGCCGATCTGCTCAAGCAGGGCGCAATCAAGGAGAACATTGAGGTCCGCTATATGAATCCCACCGAAGCAGAGGCGGTCAAACTGTTTGCCAATACCTATCTTGCACTGCGTGTGTCTTTCTTCAATGAGCTGGACACCTATGCAGCAGTCAGGGGTCTTGACACCAAGTCCATTATCGAAGGGGTCGGTCTTGATCCCAGAATCGGTAGCCATTACAACAACCCATCCTTTGGTTACGGTGGCTATTGCCTTCCGAAGGATACCAAGCAATTGCTTGCAAACTACAACGATGTTCCGCAAAACATCATTTCCGCCATCGTATCGGCCAATAGCACCCGTAAGGATTTTATTGCTGATCAGATCATCGCCAGGAAACCGAAGACCGTGGGAATTTATCGCCTGACTATGAAGGCAGGAAGTGATAACTTCCGTCAATCCTCCATTCAGGGCGTTATGAAGCGCATTAAGGCAAAAGGCATTGATGTTATTGTTTACGAACCAACGCTGAAAGAGAACAGTTTCTTCAACAGCCGTATCATCCGTGATTTGGATCAGTTCAAAAATATGTCTGACATCATCATTGCCAATCGCTATCATAACGATATTGCTGATGTGCTGGATAAAGTATATACCAGAGACTTGTATTTCAGAGATTAACGGTTGACAATCGCGCGATTGATTAAATTACCATCACCGCAACATATACCTTAACCTTACTGCATACACCATTGGTACGCTTAGTGGCCCTCCGCTCGTCAGTTCCGCTTCGGCGTGGCCCTGCGCCGCGCCAAGGCAGGCGTATAACGCCGTGATCCAATCTCTCGCTGCGGCCCCCCTCCGTGCCGGT
>JAZSHK010000086.1:0-3382 GCA_045533185.1 Acutalibacteraceae bacterium
GGCATCACCGGTGTCATCCTGACCAAGCTCGACGGCGACACCCGCGGCGGTGCGGCGCTGGGCGTGCGTGCCGTGACAGGCAAGCCGATCAAGTTCGCCGGCACGGGCGAAAAGCTGGAGGACCTCGAGGTGTTCCACCCCGACCGTATGGCTTCCCGTATCCTCGGGATGGGAGACGTGATGTCGCTCATCGAGAAAGCGGAGCAGCAGGTCAGCGAGAAGGAGGCCGAGGAGCTCGCCCGTAAGCTGCGGGAGGATCGCTTCGATCTCAACGATATGCTCGACCAGTTCCGCCAGATCCAGAAGATGGGGGACATTAAGAGTATGCTCGGGATGATCCCCGGGATGAGCAAGCAGCTTAAGGACGTCGACATCGACCCGCGACAGTTCGCGCGTATCGAGGCGATCATCCTCTCGATGACCCCTGCCGAGCGGTCGAAGCCCGATTTGATGAACCCCTCGCGCAAGCGGCGCATCGCCGCGGGCTGCGGACAGCGTGTTGAGGACGTTAACCGTCTGCTCAAGCAGTACGACTCGATGCGCCAGATGATGAAGCAGCTCAAAAAGATGAGCAAAAAAGGCGGCAAAGGCTTCGGCGGCTTCCCGATGGGTGGCTTCCCCGGTATGCCCGGAATGGGCGGCAAAGGCGGCCGCTTCGGTTTCTGAATTCATCCCACGTAGTTGGGTGAAGATATAAATTGTTTATTATTTTTTGGAGGTAATTTACTATGGCAGTCAAAATTCGTCTGCGCCGCACCGGCGCCAAGAAGGCTCCGTCCTACCGTGTGGTCGTGGCTGATTCCCGTTATCCCCGTGACGGTCGTTTCATCGAGGAGCTGGGCTACTACAACCCGCTGACCGAGCCTGCGACCATCAAGATCGACGTCGAGAAGGCCGAGAACTGGATCAAGAACGGCGCCCAGCCCACCGATACCGTCAAGGCGCTGCTCAAGAAGGTCGGCGTGGAGAAGTAATATGAAGGATCTGTTGCTTATCATTGCTCAGGGCTTGGTGGAGGATCCCTCCGCCGTGGTCGTGGAGCAGGACGAGCCCACGGAGGACGGCACGGTGGTGCTCCACCTGCACGTTGCCCCCGACGATATGGGCCGCGTTATCGGCAAGCAGGGCCGCATCGCCAAGGCGATGCGCACCGTGATGCGTGCCGCCGCCACTCGCCAGGACTGCAAGGTTTCTGTCGAGATCGACTGAGTACAGGCTTTCAGAGGCAGACCGCTTTGGTTTGCCTCTGTTTGCTTATAGGAGGGAATTTCTATGCCGCAAAAACCGTTTTTGGAGGCGGGGCAGATCGTCGGCACGCACGGCGTGCGCGGCGAGACGCGTGTCCAGCCGTGGTGCGATTCCGCCGAGCAGTTCGCGGGCTTTAGGACGCTCTATTGGGATATGGGCGGCACAAAGCCCGTCAAAGTGAAGGCGCGTGCGCATAAGCAGATGGCGTTGGTGACGCTTGAGGGCGTGGACACGATGGAGGCGGCCGCCGCTCTGCGCGGTAAGATGCTGTATGTCAGCCGCCGCGATCTCAAGCTTCCCAAGGGGCGGTATCTCGTGCAGGATCTCATCGGACTGTCCATCGAGGATGCCGACACGGGCGAGGTCTACGGCAAGCTGACCGACGTCAGCCAGACGGGCGCCAACGCGGTGTACCATATGACCACCCCCACGGGCGAGGTGCTCATCCCCGCGATCCCCTCGATCATTCTGTCGATTGACACGGTGGCGGACGTGATGAAGATCCGCCCGATGAAAGGGCTGTTTGACGATGAGATTTGACATTATGACACTGTTTCCCGCTATGTTCGACCGCGTGTTCGGTGAGAGCATCCTCGGCCGCGCCGCGGAGAAGGGTCTGCTCGAGATGCACTGTCATCAGATTCGGGAATATACTAAAAATAAGCAGATGCAGGTTGACGACTACCCTTACGGCGGCGGGATGGGGATGGTGATGTTCCCTCAGCCGATCGCCGACTGCTTTGCCGCGGTGTGCGAGCAGGCGGGGTGCCGTCCGCATCTCATCTACATGTCCCCGCAGGGCAAGACCCTCACCCAACAGCGCGCCCGCGAGCTCGCACAGATGCCGAATCTCTGCATCCTTTGCGGCCACTACGAGGGCGTGGATGAGCGGGTGCTGGACGCACTGGTGGATGAGCAGATCTCCATCGGCGATTACGTGCTCACGGGTGGGGAGATCCCCGCGATGGCGCTGGTCGACTGTGTTTCGCGGATGGTGCCGGGGGTGCTCGCCGACGAGGTGTGCTTCACCGAGGAGAGCCACTTCGCGGGACTGCTGGAATATCCGCAGTATACCCGCCCGTTTGAGTGGGAGGGTCGTCAGGTGCCGGAGATCCTCATCTCGGGACACCACGCGAACATCGCCCGCTGGCGGCGTGAGCAGTCGCTCGAGCGCACGCTGCGCTTGCGCCCCGATATGCTGGCATCCGCGGAACTGACCGACGCGGATAAGAAATATCTGCAAGATCTGCAGGTGACAGACAAGGCGAGTGAGTAACTTTATAGCTAAAAGCTTTTCACAATTTTATGTAAAATGACGAAATCAACAAACAAATTTCGGCGAAAATCGGGCACTCGACCAAACTTGCGTCGAAACGGGGACAAACCGATTGACTTAAAGGGTTTTTGTGATATAATAGCAATGTACCCAAGTAACGTTTACAATGTAATTTAGATTGCCGCGTCAGCGGTGCGAGAGAAGGAGAGCATCCGTTATGTTTGTGAAAGATGTTGTTGTTCAGAATCAGGTTGGTCTGCACGCCCGTCCTGCCACCTTCTTCATCCAGAAGGCAAATGAGTATAAGTCCTCTATCTGGGTTGAAAAGGAGGAGCGCCGCGTCAACGCGAAGAGCTTGCTGGGTGTTCTGTCTCTCGGTATCGTCGGCAACACCGCGATCCGCATCATCGCGGACGGCGCGGATGAAGAGGCAGCCGTCGAGGGTCTGGTGCAGCTGGTCGAGTCCGGCTTCGCCGAGTAAAATCCATACGAACAAAAACCGCCGATTCGCGGCGCGGACTATCCGCTCGCGTCACGGCGGTTTTTTGCATAGGAGACTGGTATGAATTCGATTTTTGATTCACACGCACATTATGACGATGAGGCGTTCGACGCCGATCGGGACGAGCTGTTAGCTTCCCTGCCCGCGCAGGGCGTCGGCGCGGCGATCAACGCCGCCACCGATCCCGACTCGGCGGTTCGCTGTCTTAGGATGGCGGCGACCTACCCGTATCTCTACGCCGCGGTGGGTATCCACCCTGAGGCGGTGGGACGCGCGACCGACGATTGGCTCGCTCGCATCGCGCGGCTTGCCCGCGAGCCGAAGGCGGTCGCCATCGGCGAGATCGGGCTGGACTA
>JAZSHK010000009.1:0-9434 GCA_045533185.1 Acutalibacteraceae bacterium
GTGTTCCGCTTCTATAACATTGAATCCGTTATTAAATAGATGCTTTATTACTTCTTTTAAAGCTTCGGTAGCATAACCTTTATTCCAATAATTATAGGATAACGCATAGCCTATTGTTGCGGTTTTGTTATCTTCGGAAACTCCAACAACATCAATTGCACCGATAGGCTCATTGTTTCCATTTAATAAGATTGCCCAACGGTACTCAAAGCCTTTTTTTGCTTCTTCAAGATACATATTTAATAATTGTTGTGTCATTTCGATATTACTGTGTGGATACCATCTACAGTATTTTGCAACGCGATTGTCAAAGGTCCAATTCTTATACATTGCTTCGGCATCGGTTTCTTTAAACGGACGCAAAACAAGTCTATCTGTGTATAATATACTCATACTGTATATCCTTTCATTTATTCTCCTTTGCGGTGTTGATAGAGGCGATAAGGATCCGTTTTACCTCAACACATTTGTTAAGTAATTCTTTGTCATTATAATATCCGCTTTCAATTAACAGTTCAATCCAATATTCACTTTCAGAACACTCTTTAAGAGCAATTTGTAGTTTGGCAACAAAATCCGCTTTTCCGTGTGCATAAAAAGCCTCTCGAATATTTGCACCAATACTTGTTCCTGAACGCAAAAACTGATTTATTAAAGCGCTTTCGCACTTTGCAAGCCTTAATTTCTTACAAACGTTTATTACATTAAGTGCAAATTCTTTTGATTTTATCATTAAAGGACTTTCGTTCATAAAAACACACCTTTCACTTTTATTATACTTTCTACAAATTAAAAAAGCAAGGCAAAGCCTTGCAAAATACTTCTTCACTATTCACTATTACCTATTACTTGCCAAAATCGACAGTAGAGAATAGTGAAAAGTGAAGAGTGAAGAGGTAAAAAGTAAAATCGACAAACCTCTGTCGAGATTTGTCGATTTTGGCGCGCCCGAAGGGACTCGAACCCCTGACCTCTTGATTCGTAGTCAAGCACTCTATCCAGCTGAGCTACGAGCGCGTGTTGATTTAGTCAACGCATAGAATTATAGCGTTTTCTCCCCCGCTTGTCAAGCCTAAAATGAAAAAATCTTTTCTTTTTTCACGGATTTTTCTCTTTTCTCTTTTTCACACATAAAAACAGCGTTAACGAGCATCATAATCCTATACAATAGCAAAGGAGGGCACGTCTTGGCTATTTCCATCATCCGCACGGTCATCCTCTATTTTCTGCTGATGACCGCAATGCGCGTTATGGGTAAGCGGCAGGTCGGCGAGCTGCAGCCCTCCGAGCTGGTGGTGACCCTGCTGCTCTCCGGCCTCGCCGCCGTGCCGATGCAGGAAAACACCCTGCCACTGTTCAACGGCGTTCTCCCCATCCTCGTTTTGGTGGCGCTGGAGATCACCCTCTCCTGCCTGATGCTCAAATTTGCCCCCATTTCCCGCCTCATCAGCGGCTCACCAATGCCGATCATCAAGGACGGCAGGGTGGACGAAAAGGCGATGCGCCGTCTGCGCATCACTGTTGACGATCTCATCGAATCCCTGCGCGAGCAGAATATCTTTGATCTGCGGCAGGTGCAATACGCTATCGCCGAAACCAACGGTAAGATCAGTGTCTACTGCTATCCGCAATATCAGTCCGCGACCCTCGGCGACGTCTCACCGAAAAAGCCGCCCGACAACGGGATGCCCGTGGTCATTATCAGCGACGGCAGACGTTCCAACTGGGGCTTGGCGCTCTGCGACCTTAGCGACGAGTGGCTCAATCGCCAGCTCGGGCGCCGCGGCTGTCGGCAGGAGGATGTGTTCCTGCTCACCGCAACCAAAAGCGGGGACGTGTTCCTGCTTACCAAAAAGGAAGTGAACGGATGAAACGCTTGTGGTTGGCAGGCGGCATCTTCGCCGTCATCCTCACGCTGTGCCTGTCCACCCTACTCTATCAGCAAAAGCAGACAGACATGCTGCTCGACGACCTCGACGCCGTCATCGCCGCCTACGATAGCGGCGAGGATAAACGCGCCTACGAGCTGGCCGTGGCGCTGGACAGCGATTACAGCCGCCGAACGCGCTTCTTTCCCTGCTTTATGGCGCACGGGGACCTGATCGAGTGCCGCCAAAGCTTGGCTATGCTGCCCTCCATCCTCAAGGACGGCGATGCCGAGGAGTTCCATATGGAAAGCACCCGCTGCCGCATCCAGCTCGAGCGGTTGGCAACCTCCGAATTGCCGACGCTGCAGAATATTCTGTAAACAGCAAGACCTCAGCCAACGGCTGAGGTCTTGCTTGTTGTGGTGTTTTCGGACAACGGGGAAAATTCGGTATACAGATCGATCGCATCGAAGGTCGCCTTCCATCGGTTGCTGCCCTTGAGCGTCACAAGAATATAATCGTGTCCGTCAAGGCCCTCGGCGTAGCTGACCACGGTGTGGCCCGCCTCGGTGGTGTAGCCCGTCTTGCCCGCGACCACCGTCGCGCCGTCGGGCTCGTTGCCGTACATCCGGCCGAACAGCGTGCTCGTCAGCAGAATGCCCTCGGGATGCTGCGGGGTCGACGCGGTGGTGTACTGATAGGTCGACAGCACCTGCCGACAGTGCGGATTTTCCATTGCAACGCGCAGGATCACCGCCATATCCTCAGCAGTGGTGTAGTGATTTTTATCGTGCAGGCCGCTGGTGTTGGTGAAGTGCGTGTTTTTGAGCCCCATCTCCCCCGCGCGCTTGTTCATCAGCTCCACAAACGCCTCGTCCGTGCCCGCGACATATTCCGCGAGCGCCTGACACGCATCCGCGCCCGACGGCAGGATAGTGCCGTACAGCAGATCCTCCATCGTCACCTCTTCGTTGTTGGAAAAGCCCGCAACCGTTGCGTTCGCAAGAAACAGCGGGTCGGTGATCGCGTAGGTCATCGTAAAAGTATCGGTGAAATCCGTGATATTCTCCACCGCAACGAGTAGGGTCATCACCTTCGTCACCGACGCGGGATAGGTGCGCACGTCCGCGCCCTTGGCGGCGAGCACACGGTTCTCATCCACATCCATCAGCAGCGCATAATCCGCGTCCACCGCATCGGTCAGCGTGACCGTATCGGCGGTATAGACGGGATAAACGGGCTTGGGCGCGGGAGTCGGCTCACTGACCGACGACGGTGTCTGATCGGTCGGCTCTGCGGGCCGACGGTGCGCAATGCTTACGGGGATCACCACCGCCGCAACCAGTACCGCCAAAAGTCCCAATTCGATCATCCTCTGCCGCAAGCGATACAGCCGTCGCCTGCGTGCGCGGCGGCGTGCCCGTTCCTCGGCCGTTTCTCCCTCACGATATTGGCTCATCCTCTCACCCTCTCTACGCAGTGAAAGCCTCCGCTGAAGCGGAGGCTGTTATCACTTAATACGTCGTCTTTTGCTCCTTGTGCGTGACCTTGACGGTGTACGAGGTCACCCGCCCGTTGCGGTTAGACCGCAGAAGCTTGATCGTCACCTGATCGCCGACCTTGTGCTTGGCAAGCTCGCTGCGCAGCGAGCCGTAGTCGGTCACGTCCACGTCATCCACCGCGACGATCAGATCGCCCGACGCCGCATCCGTGCCCTCAAAGCATGAGCCCTTCTCGATGCTGGTAATCAGGAAGCCGTTATACATCCCCGAGGACACGGTCTGCCCCATCACGCCCAGCGCGACGCGGCCCTTGACGTAGCCGTATTTGAGCAGGGCGTCCAGTACGGACTTTGCCTCGTTGATCGGGATGGAGAAGCCAAGGCCCTCATAGCCCGTCGCGGCGATCTTAGCGGAATTGATGCCGACCACCAGTCCCTGATTGTTGAGCAGCGGGCCACCGGAGTTGCCGGGGTTGATCGCCGCATCGACCTGCAGGCACTTGATGGCGTAGCCAGTATCGTCATACACATCCCGCGCCAGTGCGGAGATATAGCCGAAGGTCGCCGTCCACGACAGACCCGCGGCGTTGCCGAGCGCGACGACGCGGTCGCCGACCGCCAGTGCCGCGCTGTCGCCGAACTGCGCGGCCGTCAGCCCGCTCGCGTTGATCTTGATGACCGCGAGATCGGTGGACTCATCCGCGCCGACCACCTCGGCCCCCTCGTAGGTCTTGCCGTCATAGGTCGTGACATCCACGCGCTCGTAGGGCTTGCCCGTGTCCTCGTTGATGACACAGTGCCAGTTGGTGATGATGTAGCCGTCCTCGCTCATAATGATGCCGCTGGCACCGCCCGCCTCGGACAGTGCACTCTCGCCGAAGTTGTAGCTGCCGTTCTCGACGTAGGTGGAGATCACGACGGTGGCGTTAAAATTGCGGTTGACGATCTCTTTGTTGCTCAACCCGCCGTCATTGTCGTCCCAGTCGGTGATCTCCAGCGTCGGCGCATCCTTGTTCACGACCTCGGAAGCGGCATCGTCCGCACCCGAGGTGTTCGGTTGCGCGCCGTCATTGCTGAGCAGCCCGATACCCAAAAACACGACCGATGCGACCACCGCCACCGCACAGATGATCGCCAGTGCAACCAACCAGCCGTTGCCCTTTTTCTTCGGGGGCTGCGGCGGCGTGGGGGGTGTCGGCACGCCGCGATAGGCGTGATCGCCGTAGACACCGCCCGTAGGATAGGTAGGCGGCGGTGTCGGTTGAAACGGCTGCTCTGTGCGCGGCGGCACATAGCGATAGCTACCGTCGCTGCTCCAGCCGTTGTACGGCGGCGTGGCGGGCGGCGCGGGCTGCTCCTGCACGGGCGCAGGGGCAGGCTGCTCGGGCTCGGTCGCAGGCGTCGGCTCAGGCTCGGACGTCGGTTCAGAAGCCGGTGCAACAGGCTGCACTGTCACAGGGAACGGCTCGGTATTCTGCTCCGGCTCAAGCGGATTGTTCCATTCATCAGTCATCTATCTACACGACCTTTCCGGTTAATCGGTTATCCTAGTTTAGTATAAGTGATAAATATGGCGATTATTTGAACAGATTCAAAAGAATTATTGAATTGCCCGCTCGATCGCGTTCGGCGGTGCCGGCACCCAAAAGGCAAACTCGGTAAACTCGCCCTCCACCGACCGCACGGTGACCTCGCCGTGATGCAGACCGATCACCGTCTTAACAATGTACAGGCCAAGGCCCATACCGTTCTTATCCAGTGCGCGCGAGCGGTCGCTCTTGTAGAACCGTTCGAAGATCTGCGGCATCTCCTCAGCGGGGATGCCCGCGCCGCTGTTACGTATGGCGAAGTGGACGCGACCGTCCGCCTTGGTCAGGCGAATGTCGATGTCGCCACCGTCGTTAGTGAACTTGATGGCGTTATCCACCAGATTGTGCAGCACCTGACACATCAGATCGTAGTCGCCGTCGATCTCGGTCTTTGCACAGTCCTCCAGCCCCGTGATGCGCAGCCCCTTCTTCTCGATGCGCTGCTCAGAGGCGATGAGCACACCGCACAGCGCCTCGGTCAGATCCATCCGCACGGTGGTCATCTTAAGCTCGCCGCTGTCGATGCGGGAGAGATCCAGCATCGAGCGCACGAGGCGGGACAGGCGCTTGACCTCATCCGAAACGACCTTCATATAGCGCTTTTGCTGCTCGGGCGGGATCGTGCCGTCCAGCATCCCGTCAACAAAGCCCGCGATGGTGGTCATCGGGGTCTTGAGCTCGTGCGAGACATTCGCCACAAAGCTGCGGCGCATCATCTCCACCGAGGACAGCGACACCGCCATATGATTGAGCGCGTCCGCCAGCTCTGCCATCTCATCCTTGCCGCGCACGGTGACGCGGGCGCTGAAATCGCCCTGCGCAAATCGCCGTGTCGCCGCCGCCATCTGCCGCAGCGGGCGAACAATGTGCAGCGTCAGCAGATACACGACCACAAAGGACAGCGCCAATGCGCCGAACGCAGACACCAGATACACCTTCAGGTTGGAGCTGAGCGTGTTCCACAGCGACGCCGTCGGCGCGGACACCAGCACATACCCGACGACCCGCTCCTTGATCTCAATGGGCGCACCTGCCACGTACTGCGGACGCTCAAACAGCCCCTCCAGCGTCGAGATGGTGAACAGCGAGTCCTCGACCTGATCGGTCAGCTTCTTGAGCGAGAGGTCTTTCACCTTCGGCTGCAGCTCCATATCGGAGCACAGCAGCACCTCACCCTGCGCGTCTGCGACGAGAATGGTCGCGTCGATGGCGCTACCCATCAGCTTGAGAAACGGGGTCAGCCCCTCCTGATCCAGCAGATACACGACCTCCCCGCGGATCGTGACCTGCGATTCGATCGCGGTGACGGTCGTGTGACGGGCGATCGAGTCAGCGTTCTCCTGCAGCAGGGCGCGCTTATCCTCGGTCAGTGAGCGGGTAAACAGCACGAGCTGCAACCCGCTCATCACCAAAAAGCCCGACACGATGATGAGAGAGATCGCGGTAAAATATTTGGAAAAAACGCTTTTGAACATCGCGTTACCTCCAATTACGTATCCTTTACCTCAAACTTATACCCAACGCCCCACACGGTCTTGAGCGTCCACTGCTCGGACACACCGTCCAGCTTTTCGCGCAAGCGCTTAACGTGCACGTCGACGGTGCGGCTGTCGCCGTAATACTCGAAGCCCCACACCTCGTCGAGCAGCTGATCGCGGGTATACACGCGATTGGGATTGCTCGCGAGATGGTAGATGAGCTCCATCTCCTTGGGCGGGGTGTCGACGGGCTTGCCATGCACCCGCAATTCGTAATTCTCCATATTGATCGACAGTCCATCGTATTCGACCTGCCGTTCGCGCTTCGCCTCGCCTGCACCGCTGCGACGAAGCACCGCCTTGATGCGGGCGATGACCTCTTTGGTTTCAAAGGGCTTGACCACGTAATCGTCCGCACCGAGCTCGAGCCCGAGCACGCGGTCGAACACCTCGCCCTTCGCGGTGATCATAATGATGGGGCACGACGACTTCTTGCGGATCTCGCGGCACACCTGCCAGCCGTCAAGGCGCGGCATCATCACGTCGAGCAGCATCAGATCGGGCTTTTCGGTGTCAAACATCGCCACCGCCTTCGCGCCGTCGGACGCGATGACCGTCTCGAAGCCTTCCTTTTCCAGATACAGGCGCAGAAGCTCGCAAATATTGCTGTCGTCATCCACGACCATAATTTTCATTCCTGCCATAGGATAAACCTCCTTTTGCGCTACTAACAGTTTAACATATTTCGGGAAAGGAGTATGAACAAAGATTAAATTATTCTGTAAGAATGTGTGTCATCAGTGTATTCGAGAGCAAAAAGCCCTCGCGGGTCAGGCGAATACCAGCCGCGTCCTGCGTCACCAGCGTCGACGGCAGGCTTGCCGCCCGCTCACGCCACGCCGACGGGATCGGTTCGCCGAAACGCGCGGCATAATCCGCCGCGTCGATGCCCTCGGTCAGCCGCAGGCGCAACAGCGCATATTCCGTCGGACTGCCGACCGCGATCGAGCCCGACGGCTCGTCGACGGGCTCACACCCGTTCATAAAACCTGTAAGATCCCGCGAATACGCGAATCGCCGCCCGCCGAGGCAGGAGCTCGCGGCAGGGCCGATGCCGAGATACGGCTCACTTCGCCAATATTTGAGGTTATGGCGGCTTTCCCGCCCGACAAGCGCGGTATTGGATATCTCATATTGCCGATACCCGAGGCTGTCGAGCTCGTCCATCGCCGCGAGGTAGAGGTCGGCGGTCACGTCCTCGTCGGGGAGGGGCGGCGTGCACCGCCCATAGGGGGTGTTCGGCTCCACCTTAAGCAGATACGCCGACACGTGGGATGCGCCGAGCGTCGCCGCGACCCGAACAGAGTGGCGCGCGGTGGTCTCGGTCTGTCCCGAGATGCCGAGCATCACGTCGAGCGAAAGATTGTCGAGCCCCGCGGCGCGGGCATCCGCGACCGTGCGCTCCACGTCGGCAGGCGTGTGCCGCCGACCGAGTATGGCAAGCTCCCCCGCGCAGGCAGACTGCATCCCGAGGGACAGACGGTTGCCCCCCGCGGCGGCAAACGCCGCCAAGGTATCGTGCAGATCGTCGGCAGGGTTGGCCTCCAGCGTGATCTCGGCATCGGCGAGACCGAACCGCGCCCGTGCACGGTCGATCACCGATGCCAGCCGCTCGCCGCCGAGCAAGGCGGGCGTACCACCGCCGAAATACAGCGTGTCCGCCGTCGTATCGGGCAAGCGCGCCGCCCACTCGTCCAGTGCCGCGCATAAACGTGCGGCATAGGTGTCGAGCTGCTCGGCGGTCGGACCTGCCAGCGAATAAAAGTCGCAGTATGGGCATTTGGACAGGCAAAACGGCACGTGAACGTATAACCCGATCGGTTTCATCCCGTCAAACACCCCTTTCGCATAATACTGTACAATATTCTATCATAATTTTCTACAGAGAGCAAGCCTCATCGGCGGATTTCCTCTTGACCGCCGTCGAAGGATGGAGTATAATAGAAAAGAAAGTATTATCCTGTCAATTTATGCGACTTTTTATACGAAAGGACGATCAACCTATGGATTCGGTACAGAAAGTGACTCTTAACATCTGCGGCACCGATTACGTCATCACCACCGATGAGACCCCCGGCTATATGCAGGAGCTCGGCGCACAGGTGGACGCCAAGATCCGCAACCTGATGAACGCCAACAACCGCACCTCGCTTGTGATGGCGTCGGTGATGACCGCGCTGATGCAGGCGGACGAGGCGAAGAAGGCGACCCAGACCGCGGATAACCTCCGCAAGCAGCTCAAGTCCTTCTTTGACGACAACAACCGCTCCCGCTCCGAGACCGAGAACCTCCGCCGTGAGGTCGCCCGTCTCAAGCAGGACAACGAAAATCTGCTCAGAAAGCTGGCCGAGCGTTGAAAAAAGCTCGGTTAGAGGTGCTGGCTCCTGCCGGCTCGACCGAAAGCCTGATAGCGGCGGTGCGTTGCGGCGCCGCCGCTGTTTATTTAGGGCTTTCCGACTTTAACGCGCGTCGGGCGGCTCATAATTTCACCGAGGACACTCTCGCCGAGGCGGTCGCCTACTGCCACGCGCGCGGGGTCAAGGTGCATCTTGCGCTCAATACACTGGTGCGGGACGACGAACTGGCGGATGCCCTGCGCGCCGTCGAGACCGCCTGCCGCCTCGGGGTGGACGCGATCATCGTACAGGACCTGGGACTTGCGCGGTGTATCCGCGCCGCGGCACCGACGATGCCTTTGCACGCGTCCACACAGCTCTCCTGCCACACCCCCGCGGGGGTGGACTTCCTGCGGGACGCGGGCTTTTCCCGCGTGGTGCTGTCGCGCGAAATGAGCCGCGAGGAGATCGCGGCGTGTGCGGGACGCGGCGTGGAGCTCGAGGTGTTCGTGCACGGGGCCTTGTGTATGAGCGTGTCGGGGCAATGCTATTTCTCCGCGATGCTCGGACGGCGCAGCGGCAACCGCGGCGCGTGCGCCCAG
>JAZSHK010000147.1:0-2233 GCA_045533185.1 Acutalibacteraceae bacterium
GGGGGGGGGGGGGGTGAGGGCGAGGGAGGGCGGGGGGGGGTATGAGCCCCGCCCGATCAAATGATTTTGCAAAAACAAGAGAAATTTTTCGGATTTTTGCAGGATTTACCCGATTTTCTGCGTATAACCGAATAAACTACACAAATTAGGAGGTGCGAGGATGGAAAATAAGACGATCCTTCCGTGGGAGGAGACCGAGCGGCAGATCTTGTCGCCGAAGGCGGCGTTTTCCGCTGACAGCCGCGGGCGTGAGCGCCCCGAGGAGAAAAGCCCTTACCGCACCGCCTATCAGCGGGATCGCGACCGCGTCCTGCACTGTAAGTCCTTCCGTCGCCTTAAGCATAAGACGCAGGTCTTTCTGGCTCCGGAGGGCGACCACTACCGCACAAGACTTACCCACACCCTCGAGGTCGCGCAGATCGCCCGTACCATCGCGCGCGCTCTGCGGCTCAATGAGGACCTCACCGAGGCGGTCGCGCTCGCGCACGATCTCGGACACACCCCCTTCGGTCATGCGGGCGAGCGCAGCCTTAACGGGCTGATGCCCGACGGTTTCCGCCACTATGAGCAGAGCGTGCGGGTGGTGGAGAAATTAGAGAACACGGGGATGGGGCTTAACCTCACCTTCGAGGTGCGCGACGGCATCCTCTGCCACACCAAGGGGCAGATCGCCTCGACGCTGGAGGGGCAGATCGTCCGCTGGGCGGACCGCATCGCGTATGTCAACCACGATATGGACGACGCCATCCGTGCGGGCGTGCTGCGCGAGGAGGACATCCCGCTGGAGATCCATCTGAATGTCGGCGATTGCCACACCGCGCGTATCGACACGCTGGTGACCGCGATGATCGCGGGCAGCGCAGACGCCATCGCGATGGACCCTGAGATCGAGCCGTATTTTCTGCAGCTGCACGATTTTATGTACGCGAACCTCTATCTCAACCCGAAGGCGAAGAGCGAGGAGAGCAAGGTGGACGGTATCATCTCGCGGCTGTTTGACTATTACCGTAAAAATCCCGACCGCCTGCCGGATGAATACGCGCTCATCCGCGAGCGGGACGGCGTCGAGCAGGCGGTTTGTGACTACATCGCCGGTATGACCGACAATTTCGCCCTGCAGACCTATCACGAATTATACGTGCCCCGCGGCTGGTCCGTGGTGCTGTGATCCGAAATCCACAGAAAGGAGGGAGACCGATGGCACTGCCCGAGAGCTTTTTGCAGGAATTGATCGCCAAAAATGATATTGAGAGCGTGGTGTCCGGTTACGTCTCCCTCAAACGGCGGGGCCGCAATCTGGTCGGCCTTTGCCCCTTCCACGGGGAGAAGACCGCGTCCTTTAACCTGTATCCCGAAACATCGTCGTTCTACTGCTTCGGTTGTCAGGCGGGCGGCGATGTCATCACCTTCATTAAGCGGATCGAAAATCTTGATTATATGGACGCGGTGCGCTTCCTCGCCGATCGCTCGGGAATGAAGCTGCCCGAATACACCAAGGAGAACGATGCCTCCTCCCGTCTGCGGTTGCGGATACTGGAGGCGAACCGCGAGGCAGCGCGGCTATTCCATCAGGCGCTGTACAGCCCCGTGGGGAAAGAGGCGCTGGACTATTTCCACCGCCGCGGCTATACCGATGCGACCATCAAGCATTTCGGACTCGGCTTTGCGCCGCCGGGCTGGGATTTCCTGCTCAAGGGGTTGGGGGCGAAGGGCTTCCACCGCGAGGAGCTGATTGCCGCGTTTTTGGCCAAAAAGGGGCAAAACGGCGGTGCGTACGATATATTCCGCAACCGCGTGATCATTCCCATTATCGACATCCGCGGCAACGTCGTCGGCTTCGGCGGCCGCGTGCTGGACGATACCAAACCGAAATACATCAACACCGAAAACACCCTTGCTTATGTCAAGAGCCGCAATCTGTTCGCGCTGAACTTCGCGAAGAACGCGGGGCGGGAGCTCAACCTCTGCGAGGGCTATATGGACGTCATCGCGATGCACCAGGCGGGCTTCACCAACACAGTGGCGGCGCTCGGCACGGCGTTCCCCGATGAGCAGATCCAGCTCATCGCCCGCTACGCAGACCGGGTCAACCTGATCTTTGATGCGGACGTGGCCGGGAAGGACGCTACCCGCCGTGCCATCGCCAACCTGCGCAAGACCGGCATCGACGTGCGGGTGGTCTCCATCCCCGACGGCAAGGACCCGGACGAGTTCATCCGGAAAAATAAACCAA
>JAZSHK010000077.1:0-2012 GCA_045533185.1 Acutalibacteraceae bacterium
CATGGCTACGATCCGACTTCGATCGTTTCGGGCGCCCTTTTTGCCTGTTTATTTTCCGTTGAGGATCGCCGTCGCCGCCTGACGCAGGGCTTCCTCCATCGCCAACGCCGCGGCAAGGTCCTTGCCGGTGGCGGTGATGTACGCCTTGATCTTCGGCTCGGTGCCGGAGGGACGGAAGATCATCCCCGCGCCGCCGTCCAGCGTGTAGGACAGCACGTTCGAGCGCGGCAGGGTCAGCGGCTCGCTTGCTCCGCTGACAAAGTCGGTAAACTTACGCTCCTGATAGTCGGCGCAGCTAAGCACCTTGCAGCCACCGATCTCGGTCGGCGGAGTCTGCCGCAGGCTCGCCATCAGCTCACCCATCGCGATCATCCCCTGCTCGCCCTCAAAGGCAACGTTGACCTGCGAGTTGCGGTAAACGCCATACTCCTCATACAACTGCGCCATACGGTCGAGCAAAGTGATACCCTTCTGACGGTAGTAGGACGCCATCTCAACGATGAGCATCGCCGCGACCACCGCGTCCTTGTCGCGCACATAGGCGCCCGCAAGGTAGCCGTAGCTCTCCTCAAAGCCGAACACATAGCGCTCGGGCGCGCCTTCCTGCTCCAGCAGACCGATCTGCTCGCCGATATACTTAAAGCCGGTCAGCAGATCGCGCAGCTCACAGCCGTATTTCTTGGCGATCTGCGCCGCCATATTGCTGGTGACGATGGTCTTGATGACCACGGGGTCCTTCGGCAGCGTGCCTGCCGCCTGACGGCAGGAGAGGATGTAATCCAGCAGCAAGCAGCCGACCTCGTTGCCCGACATCAGCGTATAACCGTCCGCGCCGCGCACAGCGATGCCGACGCGGTCACTGTCGGGATCGGTCGCGAGCAGCAGATCGGGTTGCTCCTTCTGAGCCATCGCCAATGCGCAGCCGAAAGCCTCGCGAATTTCGGGGTTCGGATACGGCGCGGTGGGGAAATTGCCGTCGGGCAGCTCCTGCTCGGGGACGACCTGCACATTCGCCACGCCGACACGGCGCAGTACCTCACGTACGGGAATGTTGCCCGCGCCGTTGAGGGGGGTGTAAATGACCTTGAGCCCTGCCTCGGCACACACGCCGGGGTTGACCTGTTGCTCCATCACCTTGCCGAGATAAGACTCCAGCAGCTCATCGCCGATGAGACGGATGCGTCCGTCCTCCACCGCCGCGTCGAAATCCGCCACCGTGACATCCTCAAAAATGTCCAGTGCGCGGATGCAGTCGGTCACCGCGTTGGCGTCGGCATCGGTCATCTGACAGCCGTCCGCGCCGTAGCACTTATAGCCGTTATACTTCGCGGGGTTGTGGCTGGCGGTGACCATAATGCCCGCCTGACAGCCGTAATACCGCACCGCATAGGACAGCACGGGGGTCGGCTCGAGCTGCGGGAACAGATGCACCGTGCAGCCGTTGCCCGCCAACACGCGCGCGGCCTCTACGGCGAAATAATCCGATTTGATACGGGAGTCATAGGAGATCGCCACCGCGGGTACGGCGTACCGCGCCTTGAGGTAATTGGCAAGCCCCTGCGTCGCCTTGCGCACGGTGTAGACGTTCATCCGATTTTCGCCCGCACCGATCACACCGCGCAGACCGCCCGTGCCAAACGCCAGCTCCTGATAGAAGCGATCACGGATCGCCTCGGGATCGTTCGCCACGCTCGTCAGCTCCGCGGTCAGATCGATGTCCTCCGTCGCCTTTTCCAGCCATAGGGTGTATTTTTCTTCGATTGTCATGATAAATCGCCTCCCGGAATAATACTATCTAACAGACATTATATCACACATTCGCTATCCACTCAATAGGAAATCGTGTCGATAGGAAAATTTTGCGTATTTAGGCAATCATAACCACCGGTTCAACCGGTGGTTTGACCAACCCCTAGAAGGGGTTATTACCGGCTCAGCCCCTAAAAGGGGCCACTGAACTATGTTATCGCATCAATCGCACTGCCACCCGTAAACGGGTTATAGGCGCAGCG
>JAZSHK010000014.1:0-14507 GCA_045533185.1 Acutalibacteraceae bacterium
GAGTCCCAGGCCGCTCAGCAGGAAGTCTTCAACTACATGGTCTCCAAGACCGAGTACAAGACCGACAGGCAGGATGCAACCGTCATGGGCAGCCAGCTCATGCAGCCCATGCTCGAGTTCTCCGGCCCCTGCGCAGGCTGCGCCGAGACCAGCTATGCTCGCCTGATCACCCAGCTGTTCGGCGATCGTATGTACATCTCTAACGCCACCGGTTGCTCCTCCATCTGGGGCGGCCCCGCGGCTACCTCTCCCTATACCACCGATGCCGAGGGCCACGGTCCCGCTTGGGCGAACTCTCTGTTCGAGGATAACGCTGAGCACGGCTTCGGTATGTATTTGGGTCAGAAGGCCGTCCGTGCCCGCCTGATCGAACAGGTCAAGGAGATGGCGGCTTCCGATAAGGCTTCCACTGAGTTTAAGGCGGCGGCTGAGGAGTATCTGAACACCGTGGACAACGGCGAAAAGAACACTGCCGCGACCAAGGCTCTGATCGTCGAGCTGGAGAAGGCTGCCGCTGCCGGTTGCCCGACCGCTCCCGCTGTTCTGGCTGACAAGGAATATCTGTCTAAGAAATCCGTGTGGATCTTCGGCGGCGACGGCTGGGCGTACGATATCGGCTTTGGTGGTCTGGACCACGTGCTGGCTTCCGGCGAGGACGTCAACGTGATGGTCTTCGACCCCGAGGTGTACTCCAACACCGGCGGTCAGGCCTCCAAGGCATCCAACATCGGTCAGGTGGCGCAGTTCGCCGCCGCCGGTAAGGCGATCGCCAAGAAGAGCCTCGCCGAGATCGCGATGAGCTACGGCTACATCTATGTTGCGCAGATTGCGATGGGTGCGGATATGAACCAGACCATCAAGGCTATTGCCGAGGCTGAGGCTTATCCGGGTCCGTCCCTGATCATCGGCTACTCTCCCTGCGAGATGCACTCCATCAAGGGTGGTATGGTCAACTGCCAGGCCGAGATGAAGAAGGCTGTGGACTGCGGCTACTGGAATATGTTCCGCTTCAATCCCGCTGCCAAGGCGGAGGGCAAGAACCCCTTCACCATGGACAGCAAGGAGCCCACGACCAGCTATCGTGACTTCATTATGAACGAGGCTCGCTACTCTTCGTTGACTCGCTCCTTCCCGGATCGCGCGGATGCGCTGTTCGACAAGGCCGAGGAGACCGCCAAGGCTCGTTACGAGCATCTGGTGCGTCTGGGCGAACTGTACGCGCAGAACGTCTGATAGTCTGACGGCTTAATCAATATCCCTCCCGCTTCGGCGGGAGGGATATTTTTTGTAAAAAGGGCTGTTCAAATCGGCAAAAGTCGTGTATACTGGTACAAGACTATGTAAAGGATCGATGATATTTTGTTTATCGGAAATGTAGAAATCAAGGGCCACGCGGCGTTGGCACCGATGGCGGGTGTCGCCGACCGGGCGTTTCGTCGGATGTGTATGGACTACGGCGCGGCATTTGTCGTCGGAGAGATGGTCAGCGGAAAGGGGCTGACCTTCGGCGACCGCAAAAGCGCGGAGTTACTGGAGCTGGATGAGGATATTCGTCCCGCGGCGGTGCAGTTGTTTGGCGACGATCCCGCCATTCTTGCGAAGGCAGCGGTGATGACGCTGGGCTATAAGCCGGACTGGATCGACATCAATATGGGCTGTCCCGCGCCGAAGATCGTCGGCAATCACTGCGGCAGTGCGCTGATGCGCGACCCCGACCTTTGCCGCCGTCTGGTGCAGGCGGTGAAGGATGCGGTGAACGTGCCGGTGACAGTGAAGCTCCGCAAGGGCTATTCCAAGGATGAGGTCAACGCCGTCGAGGTCGCTCGCGCATGTGAAGCGGGCGGTGTGGACGCCATCACGGTGCACGGACGCACCCGCGACCAAATGTATGCACCGCCCGTAGACTGGGACATCATCCGCCAGGTGAAGGATGCGGTGAAGGTGCCTGTCATCGGCAACGGCGATGTCGTTGACGCAAAATCGGCGGCGGCGATGCTGGAGCAGACGGGATGCGATATGGTGATGGTCGGCAGGGGAGCCTTGGGCGCGCCGTGGGTGTTCGCGCAGATCGAGGCATATCTTGCGCACGATCGCATTCTGCCGACACCGACTATTGCCAAGCGGATGACCGATCTGATGCGGCAGGTCACGCTCGCCGCGGAATATAAAGGCGAGCGTGTGGCGCTTCTTGAGGCGCGCAAGCACGCCGCGTGGTATATGAGTGGCCTGCGTGGAGCAGCGGCAATGCGCCGCGAGGCGGGGCAGATCAAGAGCTTAGATGAGCTTGCGGCGCTGTGCTGTCGCGTGATACAAATGGCAGAGGAGAACGGCGATGAAGGATAAGATCATATTGGCATCCGCTTCTCCGCGTCGGCGGGAGATACTTACCCTCGGCGGCGTACCGTTCGAGGTATGTCCCGCGGCGGATGAACAGGCCCCCGAAGGACTACCGCCTGCAGACCTAGTCCGTGCTCTTGCACGCAGTAAAGCGACACAGGTGGCGGCGCAGTACGCCGATCGCATCATTCTCGGTGCGGACACGATGGTCGTTTTGGACGGCAAGCTGCTCGGTAAGCCAACATCCAAGCAGCAAGCCGTCGAAATGCTGATGAGCCTGCAGGGCAGGGAGCATCAGGTGATGACGGGCGTGTGGATGATCCGCACAAACGAGGATAAAATAATTGTAAAGGAATACGGCTTTACAGATATTGCGGCAGTGAAATTCTTCCCGATGACCCGAGAGGAAGCGGAGGAATACGTCGCAACGGGCGAGCCGATGGACAAGGCGGGTGCTTACGGCATTCAAGGCTACGGAATGCGGTTTGTTGAGGGGATAAATGGGGATTTTTACACTGTAATGGGGCTTCCCGCAGGTCGTTTGTTGCGTTTTCTGCGGAATTTTCAGGCGGATTAAGCGGCTCCCGTGCGAAAAACCCGCATTTTCTGTAAAAATTTTCAAATAATTATTGAGATTTTACATTATATAGGTTATAATAATATATTGAATGAGAAATACCAATTTATCGGAAAATTTCGGAAGGGAAGTTTGACTATGTTATTTGATTTCTTGAATCGCGATATCGGCATTGACCTCGGCACCGCCAACACGCTGGTGTATATGCGCGGCAAGGGTATTGTGATGCGCGAGCCGTCCGTCGTCGCGGTTGATGTGAAGAAGGACGAAGTGATGGCCGTCGGCAGCGAGGCAAAGGAGATGATCGGTCGTACCCCCGGCTCGATCTCCGCGGTTCGCCCGCTTAAGGACGGCGTTATCGCCGATTTCGAAGTGACCTCGGCAATGCTGCGTTATTTCATTAAGCGCTCGCTCAAGTCGACGTTCTTCCACCGTCCCCGTCTGATCGTGTGCATTCCCTCGGGGGTGACCGAGGTGGAGCGCCGCGCGGTCGATGAGGCTGCGCGCAACGCGGGTGCGCGCGACGTGCAGCTCATTACTGAGCCGATGGCGGCGGCGATCGGTGCGGGTCTCGAGGTTTCCGAGGCGGCGGGCTGTATGATCGTCGATATCGGCGGCGGCACGTCCGAGGTCGCGGTCATCTCGCTCGGCGACATCGTGACCGCGCAGTCGGTGCGTGTCGCGGGTGATGATTTTGATGAGGCGATCATCTCCTATATCAAGAAAAAGTACAACCTGCTCATCGGCGAGCGTACGGCGGAAGAGCTGAAGATCATCCTCGGTTCGGCTTTCCCGTATGAGAACGAGTCCTCAATGGATGTCAAGGGTCGTAACCTCGTTGACGGTCTGCCGAAGAACATCGTCATTTCCGCTGAAGAGGTGCGCGAGGCGCTGGCTGACCCCGTCGGAGCGATCGTTGATGCGATCAAGTCCACGCTGGAGCGTACACCGCCCGAGTTGAGCGCGGATATTATCACCAACGGCATTATGCTGACCGGTGGCGGCGCTCTGCTGCGCGGTCTGGATATGCTCATCAACCGCGAGACCGGTATGCCGGTGCACGTGGCGGAGAACCCGCTCGATTGCGTCGCGATCGGTACGGGTAAGTGCCTGGACATCGGTATGGTCAGCAATTTCCGCGCGAACCGCCGAAACTAAAGCGCCAAGCGGAAGACAGTTTTGTCTTCCGCTTTTTGGTATTTTAACGCAAAGGAGTGAAACGGCGTGAAGGACTTTCTGAAGAGCTTTTTTGTGCGTGTTCTGGCGGTAGTCGCTTTGGCTTTGGTCGGTATGATGATCTACAGTGCGTCCACTGGTGGGCTCGCCACTCTGCCGCAGACGATTGCAGGCGCGGTCGTTACGCCGTTTCAGTCCTTGGTGACCGGTATTTCTAACGGCGTTTCGGGATTCTTCGGTGGCCTTGTCGGGGGCGGCAATCTGCAGGAGCAGGTCAATGCACTCTTAAAGGAAAACGCCGAATTGCGTCAGCAGATCGTCGACTACGACGAGCTCAAGCAGCAGAATGACTGGTACACCGAGATCCTCGGCCTGCACGAGGAGCATTCGGATTACACCTTTGCATCGGGGCGCGTGATCGGGCGTGATCCGTCGGATGCCTACGGTAATTTTACGATCTCCGCAGGTAAGAATGCGGATGTGTCGCTCAACGATCCCGTTGTCACGACGAACGGCGATCTCGTCGGTGTGGTGTGCGAGGTCGGGCTGACCTACTCGAAGGTACGCACGGTGCTTGATCCCGCAACCAAGGTGTCGGCGCAGATCAGTCGAACGGCGGATACCGGTTATACCGTCGGCGGATCGGTCGCTATGGCGCGTGAGCGTCAGCTTCGTCTGACGACACTGGAGCGTTCTTCGGGTGTCGCGATCGGCGATTACGTGGTCACTTCGGGCATCGGCGGCATTTATCCGGGCGGTCTGCTCATCGGCAGCGTGCGCGAGATCAACAGCGCTTCCGACGGGATGACACTGGATGCGAATGTGGAGCTGTTTGCCGATATTTATAATTTGAAACAGGTTATGGTGATCACCTCCTTCGACGGGCAGAGCTCTGCGACGGAGAATTAACGTAAAGGGGAGAAGGATATGAAAACGCGCGTAAATTCCCATCCGTTTACGACGCTGCTTCAACAGAAGAATTATCTCCCGTGGCTGCTTTATGGGCTGGCAACCTTACTTGTATTGCTGCTGCAGACCGCCCCGAATTTCTTCCCGACCGTGTTTTATGCCCGACCGATCCCGTTGGTTGCGTTTGTGATCTGCGTTGCCGTGTTGGGCGGTGCGCGTACCGGTGCGACGGTCGGTGTACTGGCAGGAGTCCTTTGGGGTGTATTTTCCTTTCGGCTGTTTGCACTTGATGCGCTTGTGTTGATGCTGTTTGGATTAGTGGTAGGTCTGCTTGTTGAGTGGTATTTGCGGGCGAATTTCTATACCGCTATGCTGCTTTGTGCGGGCGGTACCATCTTTTATGTACTGTTCGAGTGGTTCTTCTGCTATGTGATATTTCAAAAAGAGAACTTATCCGAGATGCTGTTCAAGGTGCTGCTGCCGAACGGGGTCTACACCCTCGTGCTGGCGCCGCTTGTGTATATGTTCTGCTACCTGATAGCGCGCTTTATTCGCCGTCGCGCGAATGCATAATTAATTGAACTTTTCCGGAGGTGATGGCTATGCTGAATACGGATAGACCGACCGGCACATTGAGTATGCGCCGTGTGTTGGCGCTGTTCGTCACCATGGCGGTCATCTTCGGGATTTTTTCTGTCCGTCTGTTCAAGGTGCAGATCATCGACGGCGAGGAATACGCCAATCTTGCCGAAGCTGGCACCAAAACAACGATTTCGATCTCCGCCTCCCGCGGCGAGATCCTCGACCGCAACCAGATCCCGCTGGTGTCAAATCGCACCAGTTATGCGGTCGTGCTGGATTATAACTATTTTCCGCACGCCGACCTCAAGGATCAGAACGATTGCCTTCTGTCGCTTGTTAAGCTCCTGCAGGAGCAGGGGGAAGAATGGAATGACACTCTGCCCATATCCGTTACGACACCGTATGCGTTTTCGGAGGATCGTGAATCCGGCGTGACGCGGCTGAAAAACTATCTGCGTATGGCAAGTTATGCGACAGCGGATAACTGTATGGGACAGATGATCGAGCTCTACGAGCTGGAAGAATACACAGCTGAGGAGCAGCGCTGTCTGGCCGGCATCCATTACAATATGTCGGTGGCCGGCTTCGGTCAGCGCACACCGTATACCTTTGCCGGAGACATCACGAGCGAAACGATGTATCGTATCATGGAAAATAACGCGCGGTTCCCCGGGGTCGATGTCAGCACGGTGCCTGTGCGCGAATATGTGAGCGGCGAGACAGCCTGCCACATCATCGGCAGTGTCGGCCCGATCTATGCTGAGGAATATGAGGCCTTAGCTGAGAAGGGCTATTCGTATAACGACATCGTCGGCAAGAGTGGCATCGAAGCGGCGGCTGAGACCTATCTGCGCGGCAAGGACGGTGCCCGTGTCTTGGTGAAGAATTCCAGCGGCACCGTCACCTCGGAGGAGGAGACGATTGCCCCGACACCCGGACAGACGGTGATTTTAAGCATCGATTCCAAGCTGCAGCAGACGGCGCAGGATGCGATGGACAAGAAGATCAAGGATCTCCGTGCGACGGCCGCGCAGGGGAAAGGCAAGGACGTTAAGAGTGGCTCTGTCGTTATGCTGGATGTGACAAACGGCGGTGTTATGGTCTGCGCGTCCTGGCCGAGCTATGATCTTTCGACGTATACGGAAAACTATAACGAGTTGGTCAGCAACGAGGACAATCCCTTGTTCAACCGCGCCCTTTACGGTGCCTTTGCCTGCGGCTCGACCTTTAAGCCCGGGGTCGCTTTGGCGGCGATCACCGATGGGAAGATCTCACCGACGGCGACCATCGACTGCACCAGAACGTATATGTATTATGCTCCCAGCTACACCCCGAACTGTATGGGCCTGCATCGCCATCTGTCGGTGGTCGGCGCGCTGGAGAAATCCTGCAACTATTACTTTTACGATGTCGGTCGGTTGATGGGCAGCAATCTGTTCAGCTATTTATCTCTTTATGGCTTCGGTCAGCGCACAGGCGTAGAGATCGGCGAAACCACCGGCGTGCAGCAGACGCCGGAGTCGTTGCAGGCGATCGGCAGCACGTGGGTGCCGGGCGATTATCTGCAGTTGGCAATCGGTCAGCGCGGCTCGTATACGCCGATCCAGTTAGCGGCCTATACGATGATGATCGCCAACAACGGTGTGCGCTACAAGACACATTTCATTCATTCGGTGCGCAGCTTTGACAGCGCTAGCGATACGGTTATTCAGCCTGAGGTCGCTGCGTCGGTCGACTGGAGCGAAGAGGCGATGCAATACGTCAAAAAGGGAATGGTCGCTGTCGGTAAATCCGGTACGGCCAGCAGCTATTTTGCCTCGGCAGGCTATACGATCGCGTGTAAGACGGGCACGGCGCAGACAGGGATCGCCAACAGCTCCGATCACGGTGCCTTTATCGCTTATGCTCCTGCGGACGATCCCGAGGTAGCAATTGCGGTCGTGATGGAGCGCGGTACCTCGTCCGCTTCTACTGCTGTTGCCAAGGAAGTGCTCAACGCCTACTTCGCCAACAAGGAGATGGGGGAGCCGCCGACGGATTACGGAGTGATTTTGCCGTAATTTTGCGAATTTTGCAAGAAATTTCTGTTTACAATTCAGTGACTTTATGGTATACTAACCTAAAATCGGCAGTTTTCTGGCGGTTATCTGTGGAGAAAGGGGCGTGGCGCGATGAGCCGCATTACGGTGATCACTTCCGGCAAGGGCGGCGCGGGGAAATCGACGGTTTCCGCCGGTCTCGGCTACGCCTTGTCCCGTTCGGTCGGTCGTGTGTTGCTTATCGATACGGACGCGGGGCTTCGCAGTCTGGATCTAATGCTGGGTGTCGGCGGCGCGACGATGTTTGATCTCGCGGATGTCTTTGCGGGAAATTGCGAACCGGTTAAAGCGATCTACCCATCGCCCGTTTGTCAGAACGTGTTTGTTCTTCCCGCGCCGATCAGCCTTGAGGAGATGTGCAGTCCCGATGAGATGCGCGCACTGTGTCAGGGCTTGACAAAATACTACGATCAGATCATTATCGACTGTCCCGCTGGCGTCGGTCGCGGCTTTGAGACGGCGATCGCAGCGGCGGATCTGGCGCTGGTGGTGACTACGCCCGATATGGTATGCGCCCGCGATGCACAGATCATCTCCCGCTTACTGGAGGACCGCGACATCCCGTCGCGGCTGATCATTAACCGTCTGCGCCCGTCCAAGGTGATGGACGGCTCGATGCCGGATGTCGATGAGATCATCGACACTGCGGGCATTCAATTACTCGGCATCATTCCGGAGGATGAGGCGGTGGCGGTGGCGAACGCCAACGGTCGCCCCTTGCCGAACGACTGCAACGCCGCTGTGTGTTTCTCCAATATCGCCCAGCGTTATCTCGGCGCGCAGGTGCCGCTTGCCAGGTTGGAAAAGATGTAATATAAATCCGTGTCAAAACAAGGAGGTTGGTTTCGTATGAATGTTGCATTGATCGCTCACGACGCTAAGAAGGAATTGATGGTCCAGTTTTGTATCGCGTATTGCGGTATACTGAGCCGCCATAATCTTTGCGCGACCGGTACGACCGGTAAGCTGGTCGCCGAGGCTACGGGGCTGAATATCACACGCTATATGAGTGGCTCGCAGGGTGGCAGTGAGCAGATCACCGCGCGCATTTCCTGTAATGAGATCGACCTGTTGCTCTTCTTCCGCGATCCTTTGACCGTGAAGTCGAACGAGCCGAATGATTACGATATGCTCCGTCTGTGCGACATCCGCGGCATCCCCGTGGCGACCAACATCGCTACCGCCGAGGTGCTCATCCACGGCTTGGAGCGCGGCGACCTTGATTGGCGCAACATCGTAAATCCCGCAGAATAACATTTGACGAGGGGTGCATATTTATGTGCCCTTTTGTCGCGTAAATACCAAGTTACAGGAGAGAATACTCATGGATATGATCACGCAGGCACCTCGCGGCACGTTGGACGTGCTGCCTGAGGACAGCCATAAATGGCAATACATCGAGAGCACAGCGCTGTCTATCGCGCAGGATTTTGGCTTTCGCGAGATCCGCACGCCCGTTTTCGAGCATACCAACCTTTTTCAGCGCTCGGTCGGCGAGACCACCGATGTTGTGCAGAAGGAGATGTATACCTTTGAGGATAAGGGCGGCCGTTCGATCACGCTGCGCCCCGAAGGAACCGCAGGTGCGGCTCGTGCGGCGCTCGAGCACGGCCTGCTCAACAATGCACTGCCTGTAAAGGTGTCCTACGTTACATCCTGCTACCGCTACGAAAAGAGCCAGAAGGGGCGCTATCGCGAGTTCCATCAGTTCGGTGTCGAGTGCTTCGGTGCCGCGGCACCGCAGGCGGACGCCGAGACGATCTCGCTGGCACTGCTGATCCTCAAATCGCTTGGTCTCGAGGATGTCAAGCTACACATCAATTCCATCGGATGCCCGACCTGCCGCGCCCGTTATCACGAGGCTCTGCGCGCATATTTTGAAGCGCATAAGGACGAGCTTTGCGGCACCTGCCTCGGCCGTCTGGAGCGCAACCCGATGCGTATTCTTGACTGCAAATCGCCCGTCTGCCATGAGATCGCGGCGAAGGCACCCGTGATGATCGATTATCTGTGCGACGATTGCACCGCCCACTTTGAGGCGGTGAAGGGTTGTCTGGATGCGGCGGAGATGCCGTATGAGTTGGATACCCATATCGTCCGCGGTCTGGACTATTATACCCGCACGGTGTTTGAACTGGTCGCACCCAACGGCTTGGTCGTTGCCGGCGGCGGTCGCTATGACGGCCTGTTGCAGGAGCTTGGCGGCGTTCAACAGCCCGGCCTCGGCTTTGCGATGGGGCTTGAGCGGCTGCTGATGGTGATGGAGGAGAACGGGTGTCAATTCCCGCAGGCGCCGCAGTGTGAGCTGTATTTCGTGTCGATGGGCGCTAAGGCGGCGCAGCAGTGCTTCGCCATGGCGACAAAGCTGCGCGAGGGCGGCGTCGCGGTTGAGTGCGACATCGTCGGACGATCCCTTAAGGCGCAGATGAAATACGCGGATAAGCTCGGCGCGCGCTATACCATCGTTGTCGGTGATAATGAGCTGGAGACCGGCGTGGCACAGCTTAAGGATATGACCACCGGCGAGTCGGAGGATATCCGTCTGGATGATAGCTTATATACGACGTTATACCGCAAATCGCTCGACCGAGAGTTGGCGGGAATGACGGATCTGTTTGGCTCGGTCGCCGAAATCGGTTAAAGGAGTTATTGTTATGGCAGAAACCATCAATGGACTGAAACGCACCGCTTACTGCGGCGAATTCCGCGAGGAGCACGCAGGGCAGGAGGCGACGGTGTTTGGCTGGGTACAGCGTCAGCGTGACCTCGGTCAACTGATCTTTGTCGATCTGCGCGACCGCACGGGTATCGTGCAGCTTGCGTTCGATCAGGACACCGACAAGGCGGTGTTTGATAAGGCATTTTCTCTGCGCAGTGAGTACGTTGTTGCTGCACGCGGTGAGGTGCGTGTGCGCTCGTCTCGCAATGCCGACATTCCCACCGGTGACGTCGAGATCGCGGTGAAGGAGCTGCGCATTCTCAACAAGGCGGAGACGCCGCCATTTGAGATTGTCGAGAACTGTGCGACGGCGGAATCTACCCGTCTCAAATATCGCTATCTCGACCTGCGCCGCCCCGATCTGCAGAAGAATATCCTGCTTCGCCATCAGATCACCAAGGTCATCCGTGATTACTTTGATTCTAATGGGTTCATCGAGATCGAGACCCCCATTTTGATTAAATCCACGCCCGAGGGTGCACGAGACTTCCTTGTGCCCAGCCGTGTGCATAATGGGCAGTTCTATGCACTGCCGCAGTCGCCGCAGTTGTATAAGCAGTTGAGTATGGTTGCCGGCTTTGATCGTTATATTCAGATCGCCCGCTGCTTCCGTGACGAGGATCTGCGTGCCGACCGCCAGCCCGAGTTCACCCAGATCGACCTTGAGATGTCCTTTGTGGACGTTGAGGACGTTCTCGCAATGGCGGAGGGCTTTGTCGAGACCTTGTTCAAAAAGGTTTTGAACGTTGATATTCCGCTGCCGCTGCCTCGCTTGACCTACAACGAGGCGATGGAGCGTTACGGCTCGGATAAGCCCGACACTCGTTTCGGTATGGAGATCATCGACCTGACCGATGCGGTGCGTGGCTGCGGCTTCGGTGTGTTTGCTTCGGCGGTCGAAAACGGCGGCTCTGTCCGCTGCCTGAACGTGAAGGGCGCGGCGGCCACCTTGTCCCGTAAGGAGATCGATAAGCTGACTGAGATGGTCAAGGGCATCGGCGCCAAGGGCCTCGCTTGGGTGCGCTGGACCGAGGAGAACTGTACATCCTCGTTTGGTAAATTCCTCACCGAGGACGAAATGCAGGCAGTGCTCACCGCGGCCGGTGCTGAGCAGGGCGACGTGGTGCTGATCGTCGCGGATAAGACAAAGAATGTGCTGACCACGCTCGGCGCTCTGCGTCTGGAGCTGGCGAATAAGCTGAATATTTCGCGCGAGGGGAATAACCTCTTGTGGATCACCGAGTTCCCGTTCTTCGAGTGGGATGATGAGAGCCGGTCGTGGCTCGCGATGCACCACCCCTTCACTTCACCGCTGGACGAGTGTATCCCGTATCTGGACACCGCCCCCGAGAAGGTGTATGCCAAAGCGTACGATCTGGTGTTCAACGGCATTGAGTTGGCTTCCGGCTCGATCCGTATCACCGATCCTGAGCTGCAGAGCCATATGTTCCGCGCGCTCGGGATGTCCGAGGAGGAGGCACATCAGAAGTTCGGCTTCCTGCTGGATGCATTCCGTTACGGCGCGCCGCCCCACGGCGGTATGGGCATCGGTCTTGACCGTCTGGTAATGCAGATGCTGGGTGCCGCCAGCCTGCGCGACGTGATCGCCTACCCGAAGGTGCAGAATATGGCGGAGCTGATGACCGATTGTCCCTCTGCTGTGGATGAACAACAACTGACCGATCTCGGCATTACGCTTTTGAATGTCGACGCTGAATAAGAACAGCAAACAACAGCCCGTAAAGTCGTTTGACTTTACGGGCTGTTTTCTATATTGTTTTATGAAAAGAGGATCACTTTTTCTGCGGCAACAGACGGAACAGGGTCTTGGTTGCCGCGGCGGCGATGATCACGCCGAGTGCCAGCGCCAGTGCCAGCTCCAACGAGTAGATGCCTTTGTCGAGGAAGCGGTTAAGATCACTTTCAAACGCGTACGCCATCGTATAGTACAGCGATCCGCCGGGAATAAGCGGGATGAGCGCCGTCATAATAAAGGTCGTAGTCGGGGTGCGCAGGACGCGTGCCATCACTTCCGCGTAGATGGAGACCGAGGCGGCAACGATAAAATAGCGGATCGGCTCGCTTTCGATGATAAAACCGAGCAGAACGAACATCGTCCACGAGAATAGACCGCCGAGGGCGGCAAAAAGCATCTTCCTTCCGCGAACGTTAAAGAGGATCGCGAAGCCGAGCGAGCCGATAAAGCCGGTGATGATCTGAATGGTCTCTGTCTGTGTCATACCGCAACACCTCCCGCTATAAACGCACAGAGGAAGTATCCTGCGCTGATGGCGAGGGCGATGAGCACCGCTTCAATCGAGCGCAGAAGCCCCGATATGCTGTCGCCGGTGAATAGATCGCGCAAGGCATTGGTCAAGCCGATACCGGGAATGAGGGTCATAATATTACCAATGACGATCATATCCACCGTTTGGATGATGCCCAGATGTACCGCGATAAACGCCATTGCGGTTGCGGCAAAGCAGCACAGGAATTTGGCGAAGATCTTATTCATCGCGCTCTTATCCGCTAACAGCACCACAAAACGTACAACGGCGCCGACGATCAGCGATACGATCGACTCGATCCAGTTGCCGCCGAAGAAGAGGGTAAACGCACCCGCAATGGCGGCGTAGGCGACACATTCACTCCAGAAAGGATAGGATTTGGACTGCATTACGGCGTCAAATTTCACGCGGATTTCCTCAACGGAAAGGTCCCCTCGGCATATTTCCCGAGAAAGCTCGTTGAGTCGATGCAGTTTTTCTATGTCGGTGCCGATGTTGAGCACACGACGTGTCTGCGTGTATGCGTCGCCGGTTGCATTATGTACTGTCACCACCATACTGCTGGTGATGATGAACACGTCGATGCGCTTCGCCCCGAGCGCGTAGCACATCCGCTCTATGCTGTCTTCTACGCGGTGGATCTCTGCGCCGCAGACCAGCATCTGCTCGCCTATATCCATCGCACAGATCAATGCTTCTTTCATATTCAGTCCCCAATACTTGATATTTGTACCATCATTATACTGTTTTTGCGTGATATTGCAAGGTTTTTCATTTTATGATGCTCCACGCGTCGGTCAGCCGCTCGACTGACCACGCCGCATTGGCGGGAGAGGTTGAGGGCAAGCAGATCGCCTCGCGGCCGATCATCTCGCGAATATAATGGTTATAATATCGCTCGGCGGTCTTGCCGTTGACGAAGATCTGACGGATGTTCGCCGTGGTTAGGACGGGGGATAAGTCGTTTGCCTGCACATTTTTGATCGTGTTGTCCGCACTGCCTTCGATGTCACAGGATGCGATGACATCCCACAGCGCGATGTGATGCGACAGCAGGAACCGCCGCTTTTCCTCAATCGTTTTCGGCTCCTCGCTCTCATACACCGCCGCAATCACCTTCCAGAAACGGTTTTGCGGATGGCCGTAGAAGAACATCGCCTCCCGTGATTTGACCGACGGGAAGCTGCCGAGTATGAGAATCTCGGAGGAGCTGTCATAGAGTGGGGGAATGGGGTGGTAGAGCATAGGGAATCACCTTGTATGGTTTATTTTTGTGCGTGGTCCTGTATAAATTGCAGCAGTTCTTGATTGTTTATATAGGATGATCCATTGTTTAGATAAGATCCTCCGATTTCGATGTCGGCCTCGCCGCAGAACTCGTTTACGAACATCGAACGGTCATTTTTTAAATCAATTGATGCACCAGATTGAGGAGTACAGCCTTGACCGTTTGCTTTGCCTACATAGGTAGAGGAGTTATATAATTCAAGAAAGGTTCTTGTTTCATCTTGAGTGAGCTCGTGGGATTTATGGTTACCATCTTTTTCGTAAATCCATACGCTGATTGATTCTACGTCGTCAATTTCGATGTGCTTAAATGAGCTGCCACACGCAGAAAGAGAGAGTAACATAATTAAGGAAATTAGCAAAGATAGAAATTTTCTCATCAGAATCTTCTCCTTAATGTTGAATAAGATAGACGGGACTAAGAACCCCCGTTTTCGCCGAGGGGAGTTGGGTGCGCTGTGATGGGTATAACGTTCGGCTGAAAACGATGATATTTTCCCGCTGGGAAAATATAGCGGAACAAGAACCTCAAA
>JAZSHK010000100.1:0-2495 GCA_045533185.1 Acutalibacteraceae bacterium
GGGCATCATCCCTCGCGAGGAGGTGGCTTGGAATCGGGACGGCTCCCCCGTCAAGGACATCGCCATCCTGACCCGTGTGGGCAAGGCGGGGGCGTTCAAGGTGCTTCGCATGGTCAACGAGAGGGGGATCACCACAGCCTACCTCTCCCGCCGGGCGGCACAAGCCGAGTGCGCGTTCTACTATCTTGACGGGCTGGTACCCGGGGACATCATACCCGCGCGGGTAACACACCTGGAAAATTTCGGGGCATTCGTAGACGTGGGATGCGGAGTGGCTTCCCTTCTGTCGGTGGACACCATCTCCATCTCCCGCATTGCCCACCCACGAGATCGGCTCTACACGGGTCAGATGATCTGGGCGGTGGTCAAGCAGGTGGATCGCGCCCTGGGACGGATCTTTGTATCCACGCGGGAGCTGCTCGGCACGTGGGAGGAAAACGCCGCATTATTCAACGCAGGGGAAACAATCGCGGGGATTATACGCTCCGTAGAGCCTTACGGCGTATTTGTTGAGCTGACGCCCAATCTGGCGGGGCTCGCCGAGCCGCGCGAGGGCGTGCGCGTCGGGCAGCAGGCGGCGGTGTACATTAAGAGCGTACAGCCCGAAAAGCTCAAGATCAAGCTCGCGCTCATCGACGCGCAGGACGGCGTCGCCGCCCCGCAGCCGCCGCAGTATTTCATCACGCAGGGGCCGCTTACCTATTGGCGATATTCCCCCGCCGAGTGCTCCCGCGTCATCGAGAGCTCGTTTGTGTAATCACCCAAAAAGGGCATACCGCTCGGTATGCCCTTTTTTGTCGAACTTTCAATCAGCGCAAAACCAGATAAAGGCTCTCCCTTTGGGAGAGCTCCCGCGTATGCTAGAGGGCAGACCGTCATAGCCTCATAGCCCGAATGCCGTTGATACCCTCTCCGTCACGGCTTCGCCGTGCCACCTCTCTCGAAGGGAAAGGCTAAACCAATTCTTGCAACCCTGATTCTTGTAAATTTTTCCTGCGGGATATTGCAATTCGGTCGGTTGTTGGTATAATAATATTGATATACCCAAAAAGAAAGGAGGCGTCGGTATGCGCCGCGTCCTCGCGGTTTTGACCGCATTATTGCTGTTACTCACCCTCACCGCCTGCGGCGACGACGGCAGCGGTATGGGCTTTCGGTTGCCCATCGACAACGAACCGCGACAGCTCGATCCCCAGTCCGCCACCGAAGCCTCCTCAGTGACGGTGATCTGTGCGCTGTTTGAGGGGCTCACCCGTCTGGATGCGGACGGAAACGTTATTGACGGTGCCGCGACCTACACGGTGTCGGACGACGGGCTGACCTACACCTTTACGCTCAAGGAATCCTACTGGAGCACCGTCTCCGTGCACGGCGAGCAGACCGACTGGGACGAGCCGACGCTGGTGACCGCGCAGGATTTCGTGTTCGGCTGGCGACGCGCCGTGTCCCCCGACAACCAAAGCGGCACCGCGACCGCCCTCTACGGCATCAAAAACGCCGAGGCGATCCACAAGGGGGAGAAAAAGCCCTCCGCACTCGGGGTCAAGGCGGACAGCGACACCGTGCTGACCGTCACGCTGGAGCAGGCTGACCCTTCCTTCCCCGCGCGGCTGGCGACCGCGCCGTTTATGCCGTGTAATCAGGCGTTCTTCGACTACACCGCGGGGCGGTACGGGCTGGAGACGAAATACCTCATCTCCAACGGCGCATTCTCGCTCACCGCGTGGAATCACCACCAATCCCTGCTGCTGAACAAAAACGAATACTACCACGCCGCCGACGAGGTCACACCGAGCGCGGTGCGCTTCGTGTTGGACAGCGACGATCCCGTCGCCGCGCTGACCGAGGGCGGCCTCGCCGCCGCCTTCCTGCCCGCCCCCAGGATCGACTCGGCACGGCAGGCGGGGGTGACGGTGCACTCGCTCGCGGATACGGTGCGCGGGGTGTATTTCAACACCGCCGTGCCGACCCTTGCAAACGCGAGCATCCGCCGCGCCCTGCGGGACGCGATCGAATGGGCGACGGTGTACGAGCATCTCGCCGCTGCGGGCGAGCCGAAGGCGACGGGCTATATCCCGCCCGACGCGCGCGTCGGCAGTGAGCCTTACCGCAACGGAGAAAACGCCGCGACCTGGTCCACACGGGTGGACGCCGCGCAGTCCGCGCTCGGCACGGGGCTCGCGACGGTGTACCCCGAGGACGAAACTCCCGCAATGCCGCGGCTGACGCTGCTCGCGGCCGAGGACACCGTCAGCGCCGACACCGCGCGGTATATCGTGCAGTCGTGGCAAAAGAATCTCAAGCTCGCCTGCTCGCTGGAGCTGGTCGATGAGCAGACCCTCGCCGCGCGGGTCAGGAGCGGTAACTATCAGGTCGCACTGTACACCGCGGTCGGCGGCGGACTCACCGCCGCGGATAACCTGACCGCCTTTGTCAGCGGCGCGGCAAACAATCTGACGGGCTTCTCCGAGGCGGCATTCGATGCCGCCTATGCC
>JAZSHK010000034.1:0-5970 GCA_045533185.1 Acutalibacteraceae bacterium
TATGAGCCGTCGTCGGTCATCACCTTGAGCAGGCTGCTCGCCGCGGCAAATTCCTTCTCGAGGATCACGAGGTCCCTGCTACGGAAGCCGACGATGGCGTGCACCTCGGTGCCCTGCTCGTGCAGTTTCTTCGCCACGGGATAGGCGATCGCACAGCCGACACCGCCACCGATGACCGCCACCCTGCGCAAGCCCTCGGTCTCGGTTGCACGGCCGAGCGGGCCGACAAAGTCCGATAAGCTCTCACCGACCGCCATCCGACCGAGCTTTTCGGTCGTCGCGCCGACGATCTGAAAGATGATGGTCACCGTCCCCGCCTCGCGGTCATAGTCCGCGACGGTCAGCGGGATGCGCTCGCCGTCCGCGTCGGTGCGCAGGATAATGAACTGCCCGGGCTGTGCCTTGCGGGCGACCGGCGGCGCGTCGATCACCATCCGCACCACGGTGGGATTGAGTTGTTCCTTCTCTACGATCTTGAACATTTCGATTGACCTCTTTTCAAAAGCGGCAAATTTGCCGCAAGCATTCATATACGGGACAGATCCCGCATAGGATATCAGCGATTCGTGCGGCGCAACAGCCGCACAGCGATAAACAGCAGCAGCGGAAATACCGTCGCCACGGCAAGGCCCCATTTAAGAGCGGTGAGCGTCGGCTGTCCTGCGCCCTGCAAGGCATTGGAGATCCCGCCGACAATGCCGGGGCCGATGGAGCAGCCGATGTCGCCGCACAGAGCGAGCAAGGAAAACATCGCCGTGCCGCCCGTCGGGAACGCTTTGGCGCCAAGGCTCAGCACACCCGGCCACATCAGCCCGACGCTGAAGCCGCACACGGCAAAGCCCGCAAGGGATAACAGCGGCCACGGACTGAGCACGATAAGCAGATATCCACCGACACAGCCAAGGCCACACGCGGTCAGCGAGCGGGTCATATTCTTCGCACGCTGTCCGCCCGCGAAATACACACGCGACAGTGCCATCAACAGCGCAAAGCCGCAGGGACCGAGCAGATCGCCCATCGCCTTCGGCACGCCGAGGCCGACCTCGGCGAACAGCGACGCCCACTGGCTCGCCGCGATCTCCGAAGAGCCCGCGCACAGCATCAGCAGCAGCATCAGCCAGAATTGCGGGCTGGCAAACAGGCGGCGAAGGACGGTCTTGTTACCGCCCTCCTCCGTCTTAGGATCGGGAATCGGCACAAGGCAAAACAGCACCCCCGTCACAAACGGTGGGATCGCCCACAGCAACGGTAGCCACCGCCAGTTCTCGATGCCGCAGACAGCAAAATACACCGTTGACAGCAGCACGACCGCCAAAAAGCCCCAACTGAAAAAGGAATGAAGCAGGCTCATAATGCCGGGCTTTCCCTCACCGGGAAACGCGTCGACGATCGGGCTGATGAGCACCTCAATAAGCCCGCCGCCGATCGCCATAAGCACCGTGCCGATCATCAGACCGACATACGGATCGGGCAGACAATACGGCAGCACGCTCAACGCAGCGAGCCCGAGCACCGCCGCCGCCTGCGAGGCGATACTGCCCGCGCGGTAGCCGAGCTTATCCCCAAAGCGGGAAGCGAGCAGATCGACCGTCATCTGCACGAGAAAGCTGACCGTGATAAGCAGGCCGAGCTTTTCGAGCGAGACGGCAAATTCGCGCTGAAACGTCACAAACAGCAAGGGCAATAAATTGATGGAGATCGCCTGTGTCACGTAGCCGAGAAAGCAGGCGATCAGTGTTGCACGGTAAGAACAGGTAATGCGCATCGGTGAAACTCCTTACTGATCGTCCAGCGTCAGCTCATACGCGGGGATGTAGTTCGCAAGAAACTCGTTTGCCGCGGGGATATTCATCGCGCGGATCGCCTCTTCGGTCGCACGGCGTGCGCTCGCAAACTCGCGGTTGCCCTGTGAGGTCTCCTCGATGCACTTAATGAGCGCAGACAGCTTATCCGCCGCCTTGACGAGCTTCATCTCCTCGCTGTCCTTATCCCGCGGACGGATGAGCGCGTCGTATTCCCCACGCAGGTCGGCGGGCAACATCTCGATGAGCTTATCGCAGGCGGACTCCTCCACCTGACGGTACGCCTCGCGGATCGCGGGATTATAGTACTTAACGGGGGTGGGCATATCCCCCGTGAGGATCTCGGGCACATCGTGGTAGACCGCGAGCATCACGCATCTTTCGGCATCCACACTCCCACCGTAGCGACGGTTGGTGATCAGCGCGAGCGCGTGAGCGATCACCGCCACCTCGTGCGAGTGCTCACAGATATTCTCCGAGCGGGTATTGCGCATCAGCGCCCACCGACGGATATTTTTCATACGCGATAGCATCGCGAAAAACGAATAGGCCATAACGATGTCTCCTTTACAAGACAGAATTGAACAGGTTACAGTATAACAGATTAAATAAAAAAATACAACTGCGTTTTATACCAAATTTTCGGGATTTTCGCGTGATACTTGCATTTTCCCGCAATATACGATACAATAAATTGACACTCTATATTCGAGGTTTTCTATGAAGATCATTTTCCACACCCTTGGCTGCAAGGTGAATCAATACGAGACCGAGGCGATGCGGCGCTTACTGCGCGAAAGCGGGTACGACACAGGTGACACTGCGTCTGTAAAACACGCGGACGTCATCGTCATCAACTCCTGCACCGTCACGGGCGAGAGCGACCGCAAGCTGCGCCAACTTCTGCGCCGATGCCGCCGCGACGATCCCGACGCGGTGATCGTGCTCACGGGCTGTATGCCGCAGGCGTTCCCCGAAACAGCGGAAACCCTTGAGGAAGCGGACATCGTGCTCGGCAACGCGGCGCGCCGTGCGCTCCCCGCACATCTCAGCACATTTCTGTCCAATCATCAGCGCATCGTCGACATCCAGCCGCACGGCAAGGAGATCGAGCCGCTAAGCATCGACACCTTTGCCGAGCACACCCGCGCGTTTGTGAAGATTCAGGACGGCTGCAACCGTTTTTGCTCCTACTGCAT
Source organism: Acutalibacteraceae bacterium (assembly GCA_045533185.1). Taxonomy (GTDB): domain Bacteria; phylum Bacillota; class Clostridia; order Oscillospirales; family Acutalibacteraceae; genus UBA5905. The sequence continues at coordinate 3,002 of JAZSHK010000034.1, forward strand.
CATCCCCTACGCCCGCGGCCGCGTGCGTTCCCGCGAACCCGAGGACATTCGCCGCGAGCTGGAAGTGCTGGCAGAAAAAGGCTATAAGGAAGCGGTGCTTGTCGGCATTAACCTCTCCGCCTACGGGCAGGATAACGGCAAGACCATCGCCGACGCGGTGGACGCCGCCTGCGCGGTCGAGGGCATCCTGCGGGTGCGGCTCGGCTCGCTCGAACCCGATTTTATGAGCGACGAGATCCTCGCACGACTGGCGGCACAGCCGAAGCTGTGCCCGCAGTTCCACGTCGCTCTGCAGAGCGGCTGTGACGCCACGCTTAAACGAATGAACCGCCACTACACCACCGCGGAGTTTCGCGCATTATGCGACAAGCTGCGCCGTCTGTTCCCCGACTGTGCGCTGACCACTGACGTGATGGTCGGCTTCCCTGATGAAACGGATGAGGAATTCGCCGAGTCGCTGAGCTTTGTCGACAGTATGGCGTTCTCGCGCGTGCACGTGTTCGCCTATTCCCGCCGTCCCGGGACGGTCGCGGATAGGCTGTCGGGACAGCTTCCGAGCGCGGTCAAGAACGAACGCAGCCGACGAATGATCGAGGTCTGCCGCCGCAACGCTGAAAAGTACGCCCGCAGCTACATCGGGCGCACCGTACCGATCCTGCTCGAGACCCCCTACCCCGACGGCACGCTCGACGGTCTGACCGACACCTACCTATCCGTACGCATCCACACCAAACACCGCAGCGGAGAAATGCTGACGGTGCGCATCGTCGACACCGACGGTGAAACACTCATCGGCGAAGAAGCCGAATAACCCGAAAGGAGGAACGCTGAATGGCGCTGGAATTTTACAAGCGACGCTTTCGTATGCCGAGCAAACGAATGCAATATGTTCTTGCCTTTACAGCGTTGCTTCTGGCGCTGGCACTGGTATTCTGCTGGATGATGATCCGCCACAAGATGGACGAAATGCAGGGCGACGCATCCTCGGACGATGCGTCCTCGAACGTCAGCACCATCACCTACACCGCCGAGGATGAGGCGCATCTGCTGCTCATCGTCGAAGAAGAAAACAATGCGCGATTCATCCTCGTGCACGCCGACCCCGCAAACCGCGCGATCCGCGTCGCAGGGGTGCCCGAAAACGCGCTCACCGTCGACGGGCTCTCCCTCACGCCGCTCTATCAAAAGCACGGCGCGGCGTATGTTGTCAATCAATTAGCGACGCTGACCGACCGACCGCTGCGGCATTACGCCGCGGTCACCCGTGCAAACACCGAAAAGTGGTTTGTGCGACTGGGAAACGATCTTATGCTGACGCTTGAAGCGGATGTCGCTCTCGCCGATGAAAACGGCGCGCAAACCACACTGACAGCGGGCGAGCACACGCTCAGCGCCCCGCAAACGACCGCGCTGCTGTGCCATCCCACCGCCGCCGAGGAGCTCCGTGCCGAGGTCATCGCCGCGATGCTACGGCAATATCTGCAAAGTGGACGAAATCTGTCTGCGGACTTCTCCTATCTCGCCAATATGGCACAGACCGATCTGCGCATCGGCGACTTTACCGGCTACCGAGAGCGGCTCGTCTATCTGGCCGAGCAGAACGCCAACGGTAGCTGTGCCATCACCGCACAACCCTTCGCCGATATAATTGATTGAGGTTTACTATGATCAAACTGCGAAAACCCGCGATACTCCTGCTCACCTTCGCCGTCCTCGTCGAAATGAGCGGATGCTCGTTGCTCAGTTCACTTATACCGTCAGCACAGCCGAGCGACATTGCCGATCCGAACGTCTATATCAATGAATTTAAGGACAACTGGCAATACCGTGAACTGGACAGCCGTCTGCAGGAATGCTACGGCACACTGTACACAGCATTGACCGACGGATTTGACACAGACGACACTGTCACCATTGCCGACACCGACAGCGCATCGATCGGCATCGCCGTCGAGCTGCCGAACGAGCTGAGCGGCGAGAGCGACGCGCAAACGCTGTACACCGCCTTTTTCTACGACAATCCGCAATTCTTCTACATTAACAACACCTACGGGTTGGAAGGCTATGAGGCCGACGGGACATCCCGCTACAACAAGCTGGTGTTCACCTACACGATGGACGCCGACACGCGAAAGGTTGCCAAGGCAAAGCTCGACACAGCGGTCGAGACGATCCTGCTGGGGGCACCGCAGACGACGGATCATTACGAGATCGAGCTGCATCTTCACAACAAGCTCACGGCCGGCTGTACCTACGATACCGCCGCCGCCAATGCCGGTTACACCACCGCCCCGAATGCCTACACTGCCTACGGTGCACTGGTAGACGGTCTTGCGGTATGCGAGGGCTATTCCCGTGCGATGCAGCTACTGCTCAATAAGGCAGGGATCACCAACACGCTGGTGATCGGCGAGTCGCTCAGCGACAACGTAAAGCATATGTGGAATTTGGTGTCCGTGAACGGAAACCTCTATCATCTCGATGCTACCTGGAACGACAGCGACGATCTGCTGCGACACAACTATTTTAATGTGACGACCGCGCAGCTTACGCTCTCCCACCGCATCGCAGACGGGCAGGCGGGCATCCCGAACTGCACCGCGACGAAGGATAATTATTTTTATCGCAACGGGCTATATATCGACACCTACAGCCGTCAGACCATCGCGCAGAAGATCGCCGCACACATCAAAAACGGCGAGACACAGGTCGAGCTGCTTTTCGCGCCGGATAAGTTTGATAACGCGCTCCTCTTCCTCAAAAACCGACGGGCCGCTGAAGAACAGATCGGGCCGCACCTCGCGGGAAGCGGATATTCTCTCTGGGAATACGTTCTGTACAGCGACGCGGATGAGCATATCCTCTGCCTGCGTAAAAAAGAATGATCCACATAAAAATCAGGCCCCCCGAACCACCTGCGGGGCGGCTTTTTTTTGCAATTTCATTCAAGGAGGTTTTGCCGAGACAAG
>JAZSHK010000089.1:0-5396 GCA_045533185.1 Acutalibacteraceae bacterium
GACTGCGGTGGCCCGTGCAGGCGACCGCCGGAAAAAAACCCCCGCCCGGGGCAATCAACCCGAGGCAGAGATTTTTACTTTATTTGAATTCTTCGATCGTCCACTCGTCCCGCCAATAGATCTTGGGCACGTCGTTCTCGAACACGATCGGCAGCCACACATACTCCGCGAGCGCGGTGGGCTTGGCGGTCAGTTCCTGCATCGGCAGGCTCTTGATCCACGCGCGGCGCTCATCGCTCATCGGATAGTCGGGATCAAACCGCGCGGCATAATATTCCACGCCGTTCGGCATATCATCCCGCAGATCGACCAGCCAGCGGTCCGCCATCGCAATGTACAGATCCTCGATCTCGGGGTGCTTGAAAATGCAGGAGATCTGGCTGTCGAAAGACGTTTTCTTCGGATCGTCAACGTGCGGATCGCCGAGCACCGTCCACTCGCCGTGAATGTCATCGAAGGTCGCGGTCTCCGAGGGGTTCGGCAGCTTCGCGGACGTGCCCGAGGTGATGACGTAGCCCTTCCCCTTGCGGAAGAAGACGGCGGGCGCCTCCCGCACATAGGGCGGGAACGGACGCTCGTAGTGGATGGAATGCGTCAGCGTGGTGTCGAGATAATCGTCGGTCAGGTCAATGACCACCATATTGGAATGGGGCTGTTCAAAGACGATCGCCGCGTGGCCATCCTCGAATTTGACAAGGTCAAAGTCGCCCGCGCTCATTCCGCCGGGGTGCAGCTTCTTGTTGACAAACTCGAAGGGTCCTTTGATGGTATCGCTGACCGCAACCGTCATATACTGAGCGCCATCCTCACCCATAATCTTCATCCAGAGCACAAACTGCTTGGTCTTGTCGTTATACAGAATGTGCGGGCGATCCATCTTGCTGTTGGGGTGCATCGGGTTGTCCGGTTCATCAGGTGTGGGCGGCATAATGACACCCTCATCCGTCCAGTTGTACAGATCGTCCGACGAATACAGCCGCACGCCCCAGTGCCAAAGCTCCCACTCGGAAAGGCTCTTCTCCTTGTTTTCGCCGTACCAGTAGTATTTGCCGTCCGCGATGAGCATATAGCCCGCGTGCGCCTGAATACGGTTACCGTTTACGTCCAGCCACGGCTGTCCGGGTCGGATCGAATTGTACATAGAAACACATCCCCTTTTCTATTTGTTTCCATTATAACAGGCTTTCTCTTACATTGCAATTTCATTAACGCAAAAATTTCGCAAAGCAATAAAAACGCCCGCCCGACAGAGGGGGCTCGGTCGGGCGAGGGTTATGCAACAAGATCTTCGGGGCACCCATCGGGGAAACGGGCACAGATCTTGCTGTTCAAAGAAAAAAAGGGGTTATTTCAAATTGATCTTCAGCACGTTGCCGGTGTCGAACTTGGCCGCGCCGTTAACGTACTGCGGAATCGTGTTGCCTGTACCGTCTGCATTGCTGTAAATAGTGGTATAAAAATCGCTGTGCAGATGCCCTGCGAACACGCCCTTGATGATGGCGGCGTTATCCGCGATGAGCTGACACACGTCCTTAGTGTTCTTATCCTCGGAATGGATGCTCATAGCACGCTTGCTCCACTTCACGCCATCCTTGGCGCTCCATTGCGTGTCATCCACACAGTAGAACGGCTTCTCGACCTCGCCCGCATCCGGCGTCAGGTTGTTGCCGAGCGGCTCGTGGACGAACAGCAGCACCGCATATCTGCTCGCCGCCGCTTTCTCCAGCTCCTGTGTCAGCCACTCGTACTGAGCGGCGGTAAACATCTTTTGGCTGTTATCCATCTGGATGAGCATGACCTTATTATTCAGCACCACCGAGGAATAATACACGTCGTTCTTCCAAAACGGCTGTACGGCGGCATAATCATCTGCGGTACCCGCTTTCGGATACCACTCGTGGCTGCCCAGCACCGTCATACAGTTGCCGTAGATACTGAGCTGATCCTTCACAAACCCGAGAAGATTCGTATCGAACTTTTCGACGATATCGCCGTTGAGCACGGAATAATCGGCGTTATCCTGCACGTAATCGATGCAGGCATGCCAGTTCGCAAAGGACTTAGGGTCAGAGGCGTTAAGATGGGTGTCGTTGAACTGCACGATCTCCAGCTCGTTACCCTCACCGAGATCGGCGTCCAGCGTCGTCTCCCACACCGTCAGCCCCGTGTCGGGATCGCCGAGACGGTAAAGCTTCGCATTCGGATCGGTGCATTCTGCGTTCATCTTATCGGCTCCAATGTCGTACACCTCATCACTTTCCTTTACATCCTTAACCGTGATCTTCAGCACGTTGCCGCCGGCAACGAAGCCGCCGCGGAGAGTGAACTGCGGGATGGTGGTGTTCTTTTTCACACCGTTCTCGTCCTCATAGGTAGCGGGAATCGCGGAGTAGATGTCGTCATGTACGTGGCCCGCGAAGATGCCACGCACCACGTCGCCGTTCGTAGTGATGAGGTCATACACCTTCTCGGTCGCACCGCCATCCGACCGGTTCAGACCGTTGGCATTCAGATTGTCGCCGTAGAGCAGCTCGGCGCTGTTCCACTGGAAGGGGATGTGCATAAACAACAGCACGGTGTAGCCCTTCTCGCGGGCAAGGACAAGATCTTTGGTCAGCTCCTCGACCTGCTCGTCTCGGAAGGTGTCGCGGCCGTTATCCATCTGGATGACCATAACCTCTTTGCCGACCAGCTTTCTGGTGTAGTACACGTTATTTGTCCAGACCTGCTGGATCTGATCGTAATAGGCCCGTGTGTCGTTCTCGAAATAGTCATCCGTGGGAACATTCTCGCTGCCGCTGTCATACACCACGCTGTCAATATCGTGGTTGCCCACCACCATCAGCGCGTTGGAATAAGGCTCGGTGATCAGCCGCTCAACGACCTGCATATTGCCCAGGGAATAGTAGTCCATCAGATCGCCCGTGATGACCACCTGATCGCTGATCGCGGTCGCGTATTTGAGCGCCTTCTCGTGCCAACCGATCGTGTGGTGCTCGCCGCCCGCCGCATTCCAGCTGTTCATATTCAAGCGGTTTTCCCAGCTGTATTTGGTAAACTCGTTATCCATATCCTCGTCATTGGCGTAGTTAATATGCAGGTCGGTGAGCTGCGCAATGACGGTGTCCGCAGCGTTGGCATTCGTGCCGTTCGTATCAATAACAACCTCGCGTACCACCGTACCGCTCACACCGTTGGACGTGTACTTGACCTCGCGGCCGTCGACAGTGGTGTATACACCGTCCTCGTCCACCTCTTTACTAAAGGTTTCATCCGCACTGCTGCCGTACAGCCTGGTGGGAGCATTAGCGGGGTTCAGCACATCTGCGGTCGAGGCAATCTCCGACTCCGCAGCTGCCTTCGCCTTCGCAACGATGTCCTTCGCCGCAGCGATATCGTCCTCATTGCTGTCTTCATCATAGTTGGCATAGAATATTTCAATGAGCTTCTCCGCGACCTCGTTGAGGCTGGAGGCGTTGGTATTATCGGTGTATACCGTGCGCGCCACGCCGTTGAGGTCGGTATAGGTCAGATACCCGCACGCGGCATAAGCGGTCAGATAGTTCTCTTCCGTGATGCCGGTCAGTGCCGCGGTATACTGGATGTAGCTCTCTCCCTCTACGTCGCGGCGAATATTTTTACCCTCAACGGTGGCGGATTTATACAGCGTCGTGCCGTAAGGGTAAATGCCGTCTTGCTCCAGCTCGTCAAGGAACAACCACTCATTCGGCAACAGCACCGTGCCGTATTCGACCATGTTGAAGTTCGCAAGCACGCTCCTATCGAGCTGCACGATGAAACGCAGCGCCTGTTTCTTTACGTTGCCGTCTTTGTCCGTCTCCTGTACGCGTAGCTGGGTGCTGTCGACCTTAAAGCTGTCGCCCTTGCCGTCGCTGTCGGTGTCGGCATTCCAGTTTTCGACATACTGCGGGGTCAGTACCGTGCCCGCCGTCAGCTCGGACGGGGCGACGGTCTGCGTGCCCTCAATCACATAACCCTTGAACAGCGCGCCGTCAACCGCCTTATGCGGCATACCCGCGAAGTCAACAACCACATCCGCGGTGCCCACCGTGATCGTGCCGCTCTCCTCGTCGTAGGTGTAGGGTTCGACATCAACATACTCGACGTCGTAGGTACCCGCGGGGACGGTCAGCTTGCCGTCGCGGGATACCGCGACGACCGTATCGCCGTTCTTCGCGACCGCGGTCCTGCCCTCTTCCACCGCATAGACACCCGCGACCTCGGTAGCGGTCAGATAGACGTCCTCGGCGCCCTTCATCACGTACAGCACACCGCCCATCGCGGTAATATCCTCGGCGGCGGGAGCCGTCGTCGTGCTACCGTAATTGAGGATGATCTGCAGGGCGTTATTGCCCAACGAAGAAGGCGCCGTAGAGGTCGTGTGCGTGTCATCCGCGAAGGTCACGTTCGTCAATGTACCGCCGTTGACCGTGACATTGGCGTTGTCGGTGTAGTAGTTGCCGCCCTTGTTGGTGTTACCCGAGTTGCCGGCGTGGCCGAGGTTGACGGTCGACACATTGCCGCCGTCGAGCACGAAGTTGACACCCGCAATCGTGCGCACGTACAACTGGTTTTCATTCGCGGCAAAGTTGCCCAGTCGCACCGTGCCGAAGGTACCCGTCTTGACCGTCAGCGTGCTCGGCTCGGTCGTCGCTGCGTGATAACCTGCATCTTGTCTGCCGACATACACATTCGGCGTGCCGGTGAAGACCGTGCCCTCGCCGAAGGTCACGTTGTTGAAGGTGTTGTAAAAGGTCTTGTCGCCGGTCGCGATCTTAATGTTTTTGAAGGTTGTCGGCGAGGCAATACGCAGATCTGCCGTCATCGTGATGACCGAGTTCTCACCGTATGCGCCCTGAATGGTGAGGGGGACGGTACCGTTCGGGGTCTTCGTAGAGGAACTCGCTGTGTAGGTGCCGAACATATCGTTGAGGTGATCCAGCGTCAGCGTATTGACAACGTTGATGACACCCGCTTTGGCGCCGGAAGCCTCGATAACGTCCACTGCGTGCGCCAGCGTCGCATAGGGCGCATCGGCACTCGCTCCATTGTTTTTGGTATCACTACCGGTGCCGTCCACATAGACGGTGAAGGTCTCCGCCGCCTCCCACGACACATTGTAGGTGCCCGCAGCAGGAACGGTCAGAGTGCCATCTTTGGAGTAGAAGACCTTCGACGGATCCGTCGTATCCGTCGCGATCGCTACCCAGTTCGGGTTGGCAACCGTATAGGTGCCCGCCACGTCGGTGACCTCAAGCTGACTGCCGTTCGCGTCGCACTTGAGGACGTACAGATCACCATTTAATGCGTCAATCTCACTCGCCAGCGGCATTTCGTGGCTTTCGCTCGGCAATCCGGTGCCGTTGTTGAAAACG
>JAZSHK010000058.1:0-14462 GCA_045533185.1 Acutalibacteraceae bacterium
TGACCTTGACAACCGCGTGATGCATCTGCAACGTGGTGTCAAAGAAATCGCGCGGCGCGATGGTGTCAATGCCGAGTCCGGCAGAGAGGTGTCGGTGGGAAAGCTCAAGAGTGTATCCAGTAAGCGCGATGTGCCCCTCAATAGCACCGCAATCGAGATGATAAAGGAACTACGCCAAGAGTTCTATTTCGGCGAAAATACACCCCTTGTATGCGACGAGAAGGGCGGTTATACGCGCCCCGTCAACTTCCGAAAACGCTTCTACCGCATCCTCGAGGCCGCAGGGATCGAACAGAAAGGTCTGCACGCGCTCCGTCACACCTTCGCCACCAACCTCGTCAATGGCGTCAAACAAGCAGACGGTACAATAAAAGCGCTCTCGCCGAAGCAAGTCGCCGACCTGCTTGGGCATAGCACATCACAGATTACCGAGATGTATTATGTCAAGAAAGACACGACGAGGTTGAATGGGATTACAGATGCGTTTGAGATTTAATTACTTGCGTGTAACTCCTTATGAGAAACCCATTGCGCGCCGGAAGGTTTGATTACAAGTATATCAATCGGTCCTCCTACAGTTTTTACTCTTCTCTGAAAACGCATTGTATCTATCGTGGTTTTTATAGCATATTCCGCAAAATCAATACAATCTTGCAAAGTGAAAAAATTCCAAAGAATAGGCGATCCAGCATGAAGAATATGTTTCTCACTTCCATCTGGTTGAACTCTTCGTAAATACAATTCCGAAGTTAGACGGCTAATTATATCAGTTTCTCCGCTCCACAATGCACCGTGGCAAGTCGTATCTATAGTTTCGATATTCGGATTTAGTGTATCAATTCTACAGATGATTTGATTCATACCTTCTTCGTTTTGCGCATAACCAGCAACAATAAACTCGACAGATTCTTTCGGAATAAGTTTGGAAAAATGCTCTCGTAGGCCAGTTGCTAAATCTGATATGTTTAAATCCTCATTTTTAAACAAAAATTCTTCAATCATACCAGTAATTGGTTTTCCTTCCACGGAAGAACAACCACAAGTCGATACACCTATTCCTTTTGATGTCAAAAAGGTTTTATATGTAGTGTCAGTAAAATGAACGCCATTTTCTTTCACAATGACAGGAGGAAGTCCTTCTTTAGGTGCTGTAAGTGTCTCGGTATGTTTATATGTTATTCGGCTATCACTTGCCATTACAATCCCTTCGCTACAATGAATCGTTATAATTAATGACATATTTATACCTCCCAAAAATTATAAGTTACACTAAAATTATACTGCAAATCTAACATCTATTCAAGATAGAGTAGCATAAATTTTGATGCTATAATGATGCTGTACGGTACGGAATCCTTGGATTTGTTGGCACGAAACAGCAAGATTGATGCTCATTTCGGAGCATCAATCGATAAAAAAGACCGCGCGCCGCGGTCAGATAGGTATAAGAAAAACGGCTTAAATCCAGTGTTTAAGCCGTTTTTCCATTGGCAGGGGCAGAAGGACTTGAACCCTCGGCACGCGGTTTTGGAGACCGCTGCTCTACCAACTGAGCTATACCCCTATATGAAAAGCGGACTCCCGTCCGCATTGTAAACTGGTGGGCCTTCAGGGACTCGAACCCGGGACTGACCGGTTATGAGCCGGCTACTCTAACCAACTGAGTTAAAGGCCCATATATCGGCTGCTCGCCGGTCACGAATAGTATTTTACCATAAAAAAGGCGGATGTCAAGTGCTTTTTTGTCTTTTATCGCAATTCTTACGCTTTCCCATTCTCGCGCCTGCGTAAACGGTGCAAAAACGGCTCAAACATCACGCCGTCCTGCAGCGGTGTATCCGCCTCGGCGGTGAACGCCGTCACCTCGCGCACGAACGCCGCAGTGCGCTCGGTCGCACCGAAAAGCGACTCGCCGTGCAGCAGCTCGCCGCACAGCACCGAGGAAAACACATCCCCCGTGCCCGCAAAATTCTTTCCTACACGCGGTGTGCGCACGATGCGCGACTCACAGCCGCGCTCGAACACCCAATTCTCCAGCATCCCGTCCGCGGTATGCACGCCGGTGATCACCGCCGCGCCGCAGCCGAGGGCGAGTAGGCGCTCGCCAAGAGTATGTAAGCGCTTACAGTCCGCTGTTCCCGCCTCGTCGACCACGTCTGCATACGGCATACCGGCCAGCAGGCACGCCTCGGTGAGGTTCGGGGTCGTCACATCCGCGAGAGCCACCAAACGGCGTATCTTCTGCGCCAATTCGGGGGTGCAGCCGCTATACATTCGCCCGTGATCCGCCATCGCGGGGTCAACCACGCACAGTGTACCCCCCTGCTTATGCTCCCGCATAAACGGCTCGAGCACATCCACCTGCGCCGCGTCACCCAAAAAACCGGTATACACCGCGTCAAAGGAAAGCCCAAGCTCATCCCAATGCGCCAAAAACGCGCCCATATCGGCGGTGAAATCCCGCACCTGCGGGTTAGGATAGCCGGTATGCGCCGACAGCAGTGCCGTCGGCAACGGGCACACCTGATACCCCATCGAGGATAAGATCGGAATCGCAACGGTCAGCGAACATCTCCCGAAGCCGGACAGATCATTGATCGCCGCAATCAGCGGTACGCGTTTCACTTGTCGTCACGTCCTTTCACACACTCATTTTATCCAACTACGCTCCGTCTCATAGCACAGCGGGCGTTCAAGCAGCTCACGCACCGCCTGCCGCGGGTCAAGGCCCTCATAGCAAATGCGATAGCACTGTCTGACGATCGGCATCTCCACGCCGTAGCGGCAGGCGAGCTCCCACGCGGCACGCGCCGCCCAGTAGCCCTCCACCGTGCCGACCCGCTCGACCGTCTGATCGATCGGCGTTCCCTGCCCGATGAGAATACCCGCGCGACGGTTGCGGGAATGCATACTGCCGCAGGTGACCATCAGATCACCCATACCGCTGAGTCCCGCGAAGGTGCTTTTATGCGCGCCCATCGCCAGACCCAACCGTGCGATCTCCGCAAGTCCACGGGTCATCAGCGCCGCTTTGGAATTGTCACCCATATCCAGTCCGTCCACGATGCCCGCGCACAGCGCGATGACGTTCTTCAGCGCGCCACCAAGCTCGACACCGATGACATCGGGATTGACATACAGACGAAAGCGCGGCATGCTGAACGCCTTTTGCACCCGTTCTGCCGCCGTCAAATCGGTAGAAGACACCGTCAGCGAGGTACACACTCGCCGCGCGACCTCCTCCGCGTGGGACGGGCCCGACAGGATCACAACGGGGTTGTCGGGCAATTCCTCCGCCAGCACCTCGGAAAAGCGCTTGAGGCTTCCATCCTCAAGGCCCTTACCCGCGTTGATGATGACCGTGTCCTTGCGCAGCATCCCGCGCAGACGCTTCGCCGTGTCGCGGATGGCGAAGGACGGCACCGCGAGGATGATATAATCCGCCTCGCACGCGGGCGTGTGGTCATTTGTCAGCAGGATACCGTCGGGCAACGATACGCCCGGCAGACGCTGACGGTTTTCGTTATGCAGGCGCAGTGCGCGGATCTCCTCCTCCGAGAAGGACCACAGCGTCACCTCGTGCCCGTGCTCATAGGCGACCATCGACAGGGCGATACCCCAGCCGCCGGCCCCGAATACCATTGTTTTCATAGGCGGAATTTCCCTTTCCCAGATTACGTGCGCTCGCCGATGCGGCGCTCCTTTCCTGCGGTGAGACGTTTGATGTTGTCGGCGTGCTTGACGACGATGATCGTCGCCACGGCGACGGTCATCACGGTCGTAAATATCACCATCGGCACCGACATTCTATCAACCCACACGTGCAGAACCAAGACTAACAACGGACCGTAGCCGATCGCGATCACTGAGCCGAGCGAAACCAAGCGACTGACCGCGACGATCGCGATAAACAGTGTCAGGCACATCAGCGCGACACGCCAATCCGCAACGAGAAACATCCCAAGCGTGGTGAGCACGCCCTTGCCGCCGCGAAAGCGGTAAAATATCGGCAATACGTGGCCGATAATGCAGCAAAGGCCCGCAACATACCGCCCGATGAGGATCAGCGTCTGCCCGTCAAAAGCGACCTCTGCCAAATGGAAATTGGCGAGCAGCCAACCACCGAACCACGTTGCGAGCACACTTTTCGCAAGGTCGCCGACGGTGGTCAGCACCGCGGGCACCGTGCCTTGCGAACGCAGCACGTTGGTCGCCCCCGCGTTGCCGCTGCCGAACGAGCGGATATCCCTGTTTGCAAACCAACGGGTGATGAGGATCGCCCAGTTGACACTGCCGAGCAGATAGCCGATCACTGCGGCGAGTATCAGCGCCGCCCAGCTGTCCGTAAAAAACGCTGTCATAATTTAAGCCCTCCGAAAAATGCCTATTTGGTGCTTCTGTCACCTTTTTCGCGGATGACGAAACGCACCGGCGTGCCTTCCAAGCCAAACGTCTCCCGCAACTGATTTTCGAGATACCGCTGATAGGAGAAATGGAACAGATCCGCCCGATTGACAAAAAACACGAACGTGGGCGGTTTGATGGATACCTGCGTCATATAGTAGATGCGCAGGCGCTTGCCCTTATCCGTCGGCGGCTGCACGCGGGCAGTCGCCAACGCGAGCACGTCGTTGAGCGTGCCAGTGGAGATGCGCATCGCGTTCTGCTCGCTGACGGACTTGATCAGCTCAAACAAACGGTCGACGCGCTGTCCCGTCTTGGCGGACAGGAAGATGAAGGGCGCATACGGCATAAACGAGAAATCGTTCATCAGCTTCTTGCGCATCTGATCCATCGTCTTGTCGTCCTTCTCGACGGCATCCCACTTGTTGACGGCGATGATGCAGGCCTTGCCCTTCTCGTGGGCGATGCCCGCGACCTTGCTGTCCTGCTCGGTGAAGCCCTCGACGCCGTCGATCATAATGACGCACACATCCGCCCGTTCGACCGCCATCTCGGCGCGCAGGACAGAATATTTCTCCACCGCGTCGTCGACGCGGCTCTTGCGCCGCAGACCCGCGGTATCAATGAACACGAACTCGCCGTGTGCGTTGCTGATGCGGGTGTCGATGGCGTCGCGGGTCGTGCCCGCAATGTCGGAAACGATGCTACGCTCCTCCCCTGCCACACAGTTGATGAGCGAGGATTTACCCGCGTTGGGACGGCCGATGACCGCGACGTGAATGATGTCAGGCTCGTCCTCGTCCTCGTTGTCCTCGGGCAGATACTCGTACACGGCATCGAGCAGGTCGCCCGTGCCCATCCCGTGCACCGAGGACACCGCGATCGGGTCGCCGAGGCCGAGGTTGTAGAACTCGTAAAACTCCACCGGCGGGGTACCGGGAGTGTCGCACTTGTTGACGCACAGCACGATGGGCTTGCCGCTCTTCTGCAGCATCGCCGCGACGTCCTGATCGTTGGCGGTGACGCCCGTGCGCAGGTCGGTCACCAGAATGATGACGTCCGCCTGCTCGATCGCGAGCTGTGCCTGACGGCGCATCTGCGACAGGATGATGTCATCGGACTTGGGCTCAATGCCGCCCGTGTCCGCGAGCATAAAGGTGCGGCCGCGCCACTCGCAATCGGCGAAAATGCGGTCGCGGGTGACGCCGGGGGTGTCCTCCACGATGGACAGCCGCTGTCCGATGAGTTTATTAAACAAGGTCGATTTCCCCACGTTCGGGCGACCGACCACCGCCACAACGGGTTTAGCCATGGCTGTCCTCTCCTTTCATTGTATCATTAACAAGCGCCGCAAACAACGTCGCGCCGTCGGTCTCGGGAAGGATCTCAACGACCGTGCCGAGCTCGCGCGCCACCTGCCCCACCGTCACGTCGTCGAGGAAGCAGTCACCCTCCTGCCGCAGCATATTCGCGGGGATGAGCAAGCGCTCCATCGGCACGTCCTTCAGTTGACGGATGAGATCACCGCCGGTCACCAGACCCGATACGGTGATATTCTCCCCGAAAAAGTCGTTCTCAATCGCGACGACCTCGGCATTCAGTGTCGGATGCTTGGCGGTCGCCTCGGCGATCAGCTCGCGGATAAAGGGAGCCGCCGCCGTGCCGCTCGCGAGCACCGTGCGCGCGGTGTCGGGAGTCCCCTCCCACGCGGCAAGCTCCTCGCGGAAGCCCTCACGCAGCAGGGCGATCATCCCCACGCCGTTCTCAAGCTGCGGATATTCCTCATAAAACTCGCTGTCGGGAATCGGCATCTCGGCGCGGATAAACCACTCGTCCGAGGGGTAAAACACGCGGCTGCCCACCAACTCCAGCATCCTGTCGCCCGCCTCGGTCATCCGACGGATGACGTCCCGCGCCTCCTCCTTCGTGAAGGGGCGGATGGGGGTGAGCCCGTCGCGGTATTTCGTCAAGCCCACCGGCACCGCCGCGACACTGCGCACCTGCGGCGCATACGCCGCGAGGTCATTAAGCGACCTCTGTAGTTCTTCCCCGTCGTTATACTCGGGGACCAGCACGAGCTGGCACTGGATGGTCAGCCCCGCCTCGACAAAGCGGCGCAGAATAGCAAGACGATCCCCCGCAAAGCGGTTGTTCATCATCTTGCATCGCAACGCGGGATTGGTGGTATGCACCGAGATGTTGATGGGGCTGATATGCATCTCTATGATACGGGAAATCTCGTGCTCTGTCAAGTTGGTCAGGGTGATGTAGTTACCGAACAGGAAGGATAAACGGCTGTCGTCGTCCTTGAAATACAGGCTCTCCCGCATCCCCTGCGGTAGCTGATCGATGAAGCAGAAAATGCAGTTATTGCGGCAGGAGCGCTGCTTGTCCATCAGGTAGGTATCAAACTCCAGCCCGAGCTCCTCAAACTCCGCCTTGCGCAGGCGGACGGTCTTACGCTTGCCGTCCCGCTCGATAACGAGCTTCAGCTTCGTATCGGGCATATAAAAGCGGTAATCCAGCACATCCTCGATATCCCGCCCGTTGATGGACACGAGCGTATCCCCCGCCAAAAGGCGCGCTCGCGCCGCGGGACTGCCCGCCTCCACCGAAGCGATTGTCACAGCCATTCAAAACCCCTCCTTTCGATTTCCTCATAAATAAAAATAGAGAAGGATCGCTCCTCCTCTACTTTCAAGTTCCTCACAAGGTGTCGGTGGCTATTACTCGCCAACCTTGACGATCTGCTTGCCATCGTAGTAGCCGCAGTTGCCACACAGACGATGGGCGCGCTTGTACTCGCCGCACTGCGGGCACTTAGCCAGAGCCGGAGCAGTCAGCTTCCAGAGATTGTTACGTCTCTTGTCGCGCCGTGCCTTGGAAGTTTTTCTCTTGGGTACCGCCATTGTCAGCACCTCCTTGCATTGATCAAAGGTTAATTCAGTAACTGTTGGAGAACCGCCAGGCGAGGATCCACCGTTTTCGCGGTGCACCCGCATAGGCCTTCGTTCAGGTTTTTGCCGCATTGGGGACACAGGCCTCGGCAATCCTCCCGACAGAGGTTCTTATACGGCAGTTCCAGCAGGATATCGGTCTGCACCAGTTCGTCCAGCGCAAGCTGATAATTCTCCAGTAGAACATAGTCGCTGTCCTCATTCTCGAGAGAGGTCACCAAAATGTGCTCCACGGGGATGTCGTACTCGCGCGCAAACGGCGTCAGACACCGATCGCACTGCCCGTCAAACGTGAATCTCACCCGCAGGCTCAGCTTCACCACACCGGCACGAGCGGTGATCTCACCGACCGCATGAACCGGCTGTTTGAAGGGACATATCCCGTAGAACTCCACCTGTGAAAAATCCCATTCCGTGTCGATCGGGAGAGTCTTTACCTCCCCCGTGAACAGAGATCTGCATTGCACAAGCATAGTTCACCTCAAGCGTCACGCAAGATATTATATCGGTTGCGGACTGTTTTGTCAATAGAAATTTTACTTTATCAGCGTTTTTTCGTGAAATCTTTTAATCCACGGGGCCTTCCACCGCCACGAGCGGCTCATACGGCTGGGCAGGCTCGTCGCCGATGTCGCGGATAATGACGAAGGGCGTCAGCTCGTCGTCCTGTCCCGCGGGGTTGTCGCGGATGCGGTCGGCGAGCAGCTTGTCCTCGACATCAGCGAGATCAGCGGACTTGCCGAGCACCTCAACGTCGATATCGTTCGCGTCCACCAGCACACAGCTCATCCCGAGCTGCTCATAGATGGCGGCGCACACCTTATCGGGCTCTTTGGGGTTGAGCACCGCGAGGGTGTGGTAGGTCTCGAACGAGGAATGGCTGTAGAAGCCGTCGATGCCCGCGACATCCTGCCCGACGATCTCATAGAACACGCCGCGCTTACCGAACACCCGCGCGACCGCGCCGCAGAACACCGCCCACAGAATGAGCGGCAGGCCCTTCATATTGATGGCGAGCTGCAGCTTGTACGGCTCGTCCATCCCGATGCCGTTGTGGTTGCTGGTCGCAAACTTGGACAAAAACTTCGCCCAGAAGCCGAGGCGCACGTCCTCCATCTTGACGGTGTTGTCCTGACACATCGAGATGACCTTTTCGCCCAGTGTCACCACGTCGCCCGCCTTATACAGCGGAAGAACGTAACGACGCAGGATCTCGACATAATCCTCACCCCGCTCAATGAAATGGGTCTTGACGGCATAGCGCTCATAGCGCACGCCCTCGACCTCGATGACGCCGCGGATGTAATAGGTGATGTCACCCTCCTGCCGCTCGTTAGCCTTTAAGTTGCGGTTGCCCTCATACCAGATCGCCATGGTTATACTCCTTACCTTTAAGAACGGCGGGAGATCGCTCCCCCGCCGTCTGCCTTTAATTGGATTATTCGCCGTTACCGCGCATTTATACGCAGGCGGAATCAGATCTCCTCGGCGAGCTCGGCGAGCTCGTCGGGGATATCCGCCTTGTCCGCGGAGATGGACATCACGATGTTCGCCTCGAGCTTCGCGAGCTTCTGCACGAAGGGCACGAGCGCGGCGAGGTCGTTGCCGCCGATCTTCAGCACGGAGTCAACGAAGATGTCGGTGATGTCGTAGTTGCCCGCGCACATACCGGCGATATAGCCGTACAGAGAATCAAACCCCTTGATCGCGTAATCCTCCGCCGCTACCAGACGGGCTTTGTGGCTCAGGTCGTACGTTAACGTATTGTCTTTCTCGATAAAGACGACATTGCCGTTAGACTGCTGAACAGCGGCGTTGCACATCGCCATCAGCTTTTTGGTTTTGCCGGAGCCTTTGAGACCGAGAATTAAAGTGATCATAGTGTTGTCCTCCTAAGTTTATATATATTGGAAACCGTCACGGGGACGGTACATCCCGAAATGTTGTGCCGATCATTGACCCAGACGAGCGAGTAATGCGGCGCGGGCTTCTTCGTAGCCCGGCTTGCCCAGCAGGGCAAACATATTCTTCTTGTAGCTCTCCACGCCCGGCTGATCGAAGGGGTTGACACCCAGCATATAGCCGGAAATGGCGCACGCCTTCTCGAAGAAGTAGATGAGCCAGCCGAGAGACGCCTCGTCCATTGCGGGGACGTTCAGCACCAGGCTGGGCGTGCCGCCGTCGGTATGGGCGAGCACCGTGCCCTCAAACGCCTTTTCGTTGACAAAGGACATCGACTTACCCGCGAGGAAGTTGAGCCCGTCGCCGTTCTCGGCGTCCTCCTTGATGAGCAGCTCGCGCGGGGCCTTATCAAACTTGACCACCGTCTCGAACAGGATATTGGAGCCGTCCTGCACGAACTGGCCGAGGGAGTGCAGATCGGTCGAGAAGATGACCGACGCGGGGAACAGCCCCTTGCCGTCCTTGCCCTCGCTCTCGCCGTAGAGCTGCTTCCACCACTCGCTCATCATCGCGTACTGCGGCTCGTAGCTGACCATCAGCTCAACGGCGCGGCCGCGGCGGTGCAGTGCGGTACGGGCGGCGGCGTAGCGGTAGCAATCGTTCGTCGCGAGATCGGGATCGGCGAGCGCCTCGCGCGCGGCCGCCGCGCCCTGCATCAGCGCGTCAATGTCACAGCCCGCGACCGCGATCGGCAGCAGGCCGACGGCGGTAAGCACCGAGAAACGGCCGCCCACGTCATCCGGCACAACGAAGGTCTCGAAGCCCTCGCGGTCGGCAAGCGCCTTAAGCGTGCCGCGCGCCTTATCGGTGGTCACGTAGGTGCGGCGCACCGCCTCCTCGTGACCGTAGGTGTTCTCGAGATACTCGCGCAACACGCGGAACGCGATGGCCGGCTCGGTGGTGGTGCCGGACTTGGAGATCACGTTAATGGACACGCGACGCCCCTCGCAGATCTCGAGCAGCTCGGCGAGCTGTGCGCCGGAGATGCTGTTGCCCGCGAAATAGATGTCGGGGGTGTCCTTCTTCTTGGCGTTGTAGTTGTTGGATTTCAGGAATTCGATCGCGGCACGTGCGCCGAGATACGAGCCGCCGATACCGATGACGATGAACACGTCGGTATCCTCCTTGATACGAGCGGCCGCCGCCTTGATGCGGGCGAATTCGTCCTTATCGTAATTGACGGGCAGGTCGAGCCAGCCGATAAAATCGTTGCCCAGCCCCGTGCCGTTATGCAGCATCTCGTGGGCGACGTTCACCTGCGCCTGCAGGCTCGTCAGCTCGTGCTCCCGCACAAATCCCTCGAGATAGCGTGTTTCCAATTTCACTGCCATAAACCATCCAACCTTCCTATTCACCATAGTTGCTGTTCTTCCTACTATTATTATCGCGAAAAATCGAACTATCGGCAATAGACGATTGTTGCAAACGACTAATAAATATGTTACATCCATTTTACACTACTTGTGCCAATTTTGCAACTGGTTTTTCGCAATTCTTATAATTTTTTCACAAATTATTCCAGTAAAGCCGCGACTAACAGTGAATAGGCGTAGCGGAAGGTTTTTTCTGCCACATCCGCGGTCGCCCGCACGGCATATTCGCACAGCGTTTCTTCCCCGCTTTTGAGCCGCCACGTGCCGACCACCTGCCCCGCGTGTACGGGTGCTTCGAGGTCGGATGCCAGCTCGGCGGACGGCTCGACCGTGCTTTCCGTGCCCTTTTTGAGCAACAGGGACTGCGGCATATCCACCGCGATGTCGACCGTGTCCGCCTGCCCGTGCAAAACAGGGATGGGAGCGAGCTGCATCAGCTCCGCGGGCGGGGTGTAGGATACGTAATTCGAGAAGCCGTAGTCCAGCATCGCGCGCGCACCGTCGAAGCGGTCGGCGGTGGTTGCACAACCGAGCACCACCGCAACAAAGGACGTGCTGTCCCTCGTAGCGGTCGCGGCCAAGCAGTGCCCCGCCGCCTGCGTCGTGCCGGTTTTCAGCCCCGTCGCGCCCTTGTAATGACGCACAAGCTTATTGGTATTGACGAGCTGAGATTTGCCGCCGCGCAGGGAGTCCATCCAGATGGTGGTGTATTTCTGTATATCGGTATGCTTCATCAGCTCGCGGGACATCACCGCCACGTCATAGGCACAGGAGAATCCACTGTCGTCCAGCCCGCTGCAGTCGACGAAGCTCGTGTCGTTCATCCCGAGCTCCTTCGCGCGCGCGTTCATCGCCGCGACGAACGCCTCCAGCGTGCCGCAGATATGCTCGGCGAGCGCGGCACAGGCGTCGTTCGCCGACACGACGGCGGCGGCCTTGACCAGCTCCTCCACCGTCATCACCTCGCCCTGCTCCAGCCAGATCTGCGAGCCGCCCATCGAGGCCGCCTTCGCCGAGCAGGTGACGGTCTCGTCCCATTTAAGCCTTCCGCCCTCGATCGCCTCCATCACGAGCAGCAGGGTCATCACCTTGGTCACCGAGGCGATCGGCAGATGCTCTTTTGAGCCCTTTTCATACAACACCTCGCCACTGCCCTGCTCCATAAGCACCGCGCCCTTGGCATTCACCGTCAGCCCTGCCGCCGAGTCGGGCACCGCGACGGTCGGCCACGCCGCGTCGTCCTCTGCGAGCAGAGCGGATAAGCTCTCGCCGCTGTCCTCGTCGTACAGCACCGTGCCTCCGTCCGAGGCGCGCACTGTCATCCCGCCGCACAGCAAAGCCGTCGCACACAGCACGGCGACCGATCGTTTGAATATCACGCAACATCACCCTTTATTCATAGATTTATTTCATATATATCCCCTTTTGATGAAAATTTTTCCTGTTTTGGCGGAAAACCCTTTATTTTTTCTTGCAAAGGTCATATAATAGACATAATGAATGTGAGAGGAACGATCAACGATGACGGATAAAACCAATCTGCTCGCCGATGTGCGGCGCATCCACTTTGTCGGCATCGGCGGCTCGGGGATGAGCCCGCTCGCCGAGATCTTACACGCAAAGGGGTATGCGCTGTCGGGGTCGGATAATAACGAGTCCGACAATCTCACCCGCATCCGCGGCCTCGGCATCCCCGTGTCGATAGGACACGCGGCGGAGAATATCGCGGGCGCGGATATGGTGGTGTATACCGCCGCCGTCGCCGAAGACAACCCTGAATTGGTTGCCGCCCGCGAGCAGGACATCCCGCTCATCGAGCGCGCCATTCTGCTCGGCTGGATCACACGGCAGTTCCCGAACACCGTCGCGGTCGCGGGCACCCACGGCAAGACGACCACCACCTCGATGCTGTGCCAGATCCTGCTCGACGGCGGCACCGACCCGAGCATCTTCATCGGCGGTCGCCTGCCCGTCATCAACGCCAACGGCCACGCGGGTACCAACGACACGATGGTGTGCGAGGCGTGCGAGTTTAAGGATCACTATCTTGAGATGACCCCCGCCATCAGCATCATCCTCAACGTCGACGCCGATCACCTCGACTATTTCGGCGACCTCGACGGGGTCATCCGTTCCTTTCGACGCTTCGCCGAACAGACAAGTAGTGCGATCATCTACAACGCCGACGACGAGAACACCCGCCGCGCGGTCGCGGGTCTTGTCGGCAAGCAACTCATCTCCTACGGGCTTTCCGACGGCTGTGATTGGCAGGCAAGGAACGTGCGCACCGTGCGCGGCTCGTACGGACAGTACGACCTCTATCACAACGGCGAATACCTCGGCGAGATCGAGCTCGGCGTCCCCGGCGGGCATAACGTGCTCAACTCCCTCGCCGCGGCGGCGGCCGCCACCCTCTGCGGGATGACCCCCGCACAGATCGCCGCGGGCGTGCGCGCCTTCCACGGCGCGGGGCGGCGGTTTGAGTTCCTCGGCACCTACGCGGGGGTGACGGTCGCGGACGACTACGCCCACCACCCGACCGAGATCGTCGCCACCCTCGAGGCGGCGAAAAAACTGGAGCATACCCGCGTGTGGGGCATCTTCCAGCCCTTCACCTTCTCCCGCACCGTGCGGCATCTCGACGAGTTCGCCGCCGCACTGTCCATTGCGGACGTTGCCGTGGTCAGCGATATTATGGGCTCGCGTGAGGTGAACACCTACGGCGTGCATTCCACCCAGATCACCGAGCAGATGACAAACGGCGTGTACCTCGCCACCTTCCCCGAGATCGCGGACTATGTCGCCGCCAACGTGCAGGCGGGCGACCTCGTGCTGACGATGGGGGGCGGCGACGTGTACAAATGCGCGCGGATGATCATTGCGAGGTTGAAAGAGAAGGAATAACAAATGCAGTAAGAGGAGCAGGCATCAGCCTGCGCCTCTGTGTTATTTTCGGGCGGATGTGGGCATCCGCCCCGTATCCGCAGCAAAGGCTCTCCCTTTGGGAGAGCTCCCGTGTAAGCGGGTGAGAGGGTGAAGAACCGCACAAATTCGAGTTGACCGACAAAGCCCTCTCCCTCACGGCTGCGCCGTGCCACCTCTCCCGAAGGGAGAGGCTTGGCTGGCTTGCAAAAACCGAAAATAGAATCGTAGGGGACGGGTCTCCCGTCCCGTTAAGGCTTGTGCGAACCCTAACGGGCGGATGTGAGCATCCGCCCCTACGATGCTGTAATTAGTTTGCACAAGCCATAAATACGGTTGTGGGGGCGACGTCCTCGGCGGCCCGCCGATCCTCTCCTCACCCCTCGGTAGGGGTGTCCGTTCCCAGCCCGAAGCTCACCTGCAGGGCACGGTCGACGCGGTTCATCGACACCTCGTCGAGCCGCCCCATCCGCTCACGCAACCGTTGCTTATCTAATGTACGAATCTGCTCCAGCAGCACAATGGAATCCCGCGCCAGCCCGCTGCCGACCGAGTGAAGCTGGATATGGGTGGGCAGCTTCGTTTTGCCCGTCTGGCTGGTGATCGCCGCCGCGATGACCGTGGGGCTGAACCGATTGCCCACATCGTTTTGTACAATAAGTACGGGACGGATCCCTCCCTGCTCCGACCCGACCACGGGGCTGAGGTCGGCATAATAAATATCTCCGCGATGCACCATCATCTTTCTTCTCCCTCTCTGTTGTGCGTTTGCATTAGCAGTATGGGCGGCCTGTCCGCATTTTATACAGAAGCTTGTCAATCCATCTTATGCACCCACACGGGA
>JAZSHK010000091.1:0-19718 GCA_045533185.1 Acutalibacteraceae bacterium
TTTAAGAGATCCCCGTTATCGCACAGATAACGCGGATCTCTTAGAAAATATTATTCAATCACAAAATGGCGCGGCAGGCCGTTCTCGGTCAGCACGGTCGGCTCGCCCTGCACCAACGGGCGGATATATGCGAGCGCGTCATCGGTGACGTTATTGCCCGCGGGGGTGATCCACTCGCGCGGCACGTACTTGACGCGGTTGGCGATCCGCTCAACGGGGACGCAGGTATAATCCGCCTTGTAGGGATCGGCGCTCACGCGCTGAATGGCGGCGACCTTACCCGTCTCCCCCGCCATTGCGGCACGCACCGCCGCCATACCGACCGCTTCCGCCTCGGCGACATCCGTCGCGGACGCGATGTGCGCGGCACAGCGTTGCAGAATATTCAGCTCCACCGAGCGCACCTTACAGCCGAGGCGGGTGCTGATGATGTTCTCGAGGCATTTACCGACACCCGAGAGGTATTTGTGGCCGAAGTTATCGACCTTGCCCGACTGGAACTCACCCGCTTCGTCGATCTCCACGCCCTCAGACACCGCGACGATGACGGTGCGGCTGGTCTGCTGGATGCGCTTGACATCCGCAAGGAAATCCTCGACCGAGAATGCGACCTCGGGCAGATACACGAGGTGCGGGGCGGTCTCGCCGAGCAAGCGCGGCAGCGCCGCGGACGCGGTCAGCCAGCCCGTGTCGCGACCCATAACCTCGACGATGAGCACCGAGTCGAGATCGTACACCGTGCAGTCGCGGATGATCTCGGCCATTGTGGTCGCGACAAACTTCGCCGCCGAGCCGTAGCCGGGGGTATGATCCATCTCCATCAGGTCGTTGTCGATCGTCTTGGGCACGCCCATCACGCGAATCGGGCAGCCGACCTCGGCGAAATACGCCGACAGCTTATGCACCGTGTCCATCGAGTCGTTGCCGCCGATGTAGAAGAACGCGCCGATGTCGCGGCTCTCCAGCGTGCGGCGAATGGTTTCGTACACGGCGGGGTCTTTGTCCGCGCTCGGCAGCTTGTAGCGGCAGGAGCGCAGCGCCGAGGACGGGGTCTGACGCAGCAACGCCATATCCTCCTCGGTGGCAAGGCGATCGTTCAGCGGCACGAGGCGGTCGTAGATGATGCCCTCGATGCCGTTGAGCGAGCCGTAAACGGTGTCGATCTCCTTTTCGGTAAGCGCCTGACGGAACACGCCGAGCAACGACGCATTAATAACGCTGGTGGGACCGCCGGATTGTGCAACTACGATGTTCATAGGAATATCCCTTCTTATGCTAAATTCAGTGTTTGGATAAGCAGCAGCCACGCGAGACCGTAATAGGCCACGACGGCGACAAGGTCGTTGACCGTGGTGATCAGCGGACCGGACGCGACCGCGGGGTCGACACCGAGCTTGCGAAACAGGATGGGGGTCGCCGTGCCGGTGATGCCCGATACCATCATCGCGAGTGTCAGCGCGATGCCGAGACAGCCCGACACCGCAAAGGCGAGGGTCGCCTCTCTTCCCTGCAGCAGCCACAGAAACAGCCCGATGAGCACAAAGGACAGCGTGCCGAGAATCAAGCCATTAAGCAGACCGACACGGGCTTCCTTAAAGACCAGTTTTGCCTGCTGTGCACCCGTCAGATCGTCGTCCATCAGCACGCGGATGGTCACCGCCAGCGACTGGGTGCCGACGTTGCCCGCCATACCGAGAATGAGCGACTGGAAGCCGACAATGAGCGGCAGGGCGTCGACAACGCCTTCGAACAGCCCGACCACGCCGGACACGCCCATACCGAGGATAAGCAGCACCAGCAGCCATGGGATGCGCTTACGGATGCTCATAAACAAGGGCTCCTGCAGATCCTCCTCTTCGGTCAGACCTGCGAGCTTTGCGTAATCTTCGCCGAGTTCTTCGTCGACGACCTCGACGATGTCCTGCGCGGTGATGACGCCGAGCAAGCGGTTATCCTCATCAAGCACGGGAATGGAGTCCTCGGAATAGTCCTTGAGTTCTTCAATGCAGGCGGCGATCGATTCACGCGCGTACACCGCGGGATAGGACGTGACGATCAGATCGTCGAGATTGGCATCCTCACGGGCGACGATCAGATCCCCCAGCGCGATCGCGCCGTAGAAGGTGCCATCCTCGTTGAGGGCGTAGAGTGTAGAGATATTGTCGTTATCCGCCGCCTGACGGATGAGCGAGCGCATCGCCTGCTTGATGGTAAGATTTTTCCCGATGGCGACAAAGTTGGTCGTCATCTTGCTGCCGATCTCGTCGTCCTCGTAGGAGTCGATGAGCTGAATATCCTCGGCGACCTCGGGGTCGATGAGTTCGAGCAGCTCCTGCCGTTTTTCGTCATCGAGCTCTTCGAGAACATCGACCGCATCGTCCGCGTCCATACCCTCGATGACGTCCGCGGCAATCTCGTCGCCGAGCTCCTCGAGATACGTGCCGACGTCCTCGAGATACGCGAAAACGTCGCTCATTCGCTCGGTGCCGAGCACGCGATACAGCCGCTTACGCTCAGTCTCACCAAGCTGTTCGAGCACGTCGGCAAGGTCGCCGTCGTGGTAGTCGTCGAGCAGCTCACGCAGTTCGCTGAGCGTGCGGCCGCCTTGCAGCAGTTCGAGAAGCTCGCCCGCATAGTCGCGGCGGGTCGGCGCGGCGGCCTCCTCCTGCGGGAGGAGGCTGTTATTCATTTCTTCTGCCATAGTGTGTTCCTCCTATCTCGATCCGACAGCGAGGCACACAGGCACAAGCGCATCCGCGCCCTGTTTCAGAGCGTGGGAATACGCGCGGCGAGCCTATGGGCGTGCTGCGGATCGTTCGTTTGTCGCGGGGTGGGATTAGGCACAGGATTGCCGTCCATAAGATCACCGTCCCTTTCTTTCTGCCGATGGCAAATTCGTTCCTATTTATTATACAACGGATGATGCTTGATTCTTAATCGATCAGATAATTGATCTGCATGAGCTCATCACCGTGATCCAGATAGCGGCGAGGGACGCGGCGGCTGACACGGCAGACGATCTCATAGCTGATGGTGTCCGCCCAGCAGGCGACCTGCTCGGTCGGAAGCCGCGCATCGCCGTCCGCGCCGAACACCGTCACCTCGGTGCCGACCCCAACGCCGTCGATGTCGGTCACATCCAGCAGGCACTGGTCCATACACACACGACCGACCACCGGCGCAGGCTGTCCGCCCACCAGCATATACGCCGTATTGGACATCGCGCGGGCGTAGCCGTCGGCATAGCCGATCGGCACGGTCGCGACGCGGGTTACACGATCCGTCGCACAGGTGCGGTTGT
Source organism: Acutalibacteraceae bacterium (assembly GCA_045533185.1). Classification (GTDB taxonomy): domain Bacteria; phylum Bacillota; class Clostridia; order Oscillospirales; family Acutalibacteraceae; genus UBA5905. The sequence continues at coordinate 3,302 of JAZSHK010000091.1, forward strand.
AGCTCATCGGCGTGCCGACGGGCAGCTCTTTGATCTGCGACACGGCGGTCTTGAGCTCCATCACCTGCCGTATATCCGGCAGAAATTCCCGCAGCCACTCGGCGGGATAATAGCCATACTGGATGATGCCGGAACGCACCATATCGAGGTGCATCTCAGGATAACGCACCAGAGCTGCACTGTTGCAGCAATGGCGCAGCGCGAAGGACACGCCGAGCGCTTCGGCGGCGTCAATCACCGCCGTAAACCGTGCAAACTGCTCGCGGGTGAAGCCGTCGTCCTCCTGCTCATCTGCCGAGGCGAAATGCGTGAAGATGCCCTCGAGCTTCAGACCGTCCAAACAGCCGAGTGCGGCAATCACCCCCGCCACTACGGGAGCGTCGTCGACGCTACGGCACGCAAAGCCGACGCGGGACATCCCCGTATCCACCTTGACGTGAACGGTGACCTCTACCCCTGCCTGCCTGGCGGCGGCGGCAAGTTCTTCGCCGTGCTGCTTGGAGACGACCGTCTGCGCGATGCGGTATGCCGCCAGACGCGGTGCTTCGCACGGCGGCGTGTAAGACAAAATGAGGATCGGCTGTGTAATATCGGCACGGCGCAGCTCCACCGCCTCGTCCAGATTGGAGACAGCGAAATAATCCACGCCGCACGCCGCCATCCGCCGTGCAACCGCAACAGCGCCGTGACCGTAAGCATCCGCCTTGAGAACCCCCATCACCCGACAGCCGTCAGACAGATAGCTCTGCAACAGACGCACGTTGTGCTCCAGCGCATCCAGATGCACATTCGCCCAGACTCGATGCAGCATAGCCGTCGTCTCCTTTCCTTGAATATATGATTAAGCCTTGACGCATTCCGGCATCACAATTTTGCTCGCGGGATCGTCCACGTCCGCATCAAAATCGCGGAAGATATTTTCAATATCCACATAGCGGAAACCGCCGTAGTTGCCGCCCGTATCGTGCAGACGGGAATACGGGATGCTTGCATCCTTCAGATAGTGGTACAGCTTGTCGTTCGTCCCGATAATCGGCGCGTTGTTGATCGCGTGATACGGCTTCACTTTGCCGACGGTGTTATTGAAATTAACAGTAACGTGTTTCATAGCGCAGATGCCACCCTTTTGTGGCTATTGTATCACACCGCGCCGCGAAAAACAAGGCTTTCGAAAACTTTTCGGCAAAGAAAATCGGCGGTCTCACCTCTATCGGATGAGACCGCCTGTTCGGTTAACCCTTTTTCAGCTCTGCGCTGCCGTTATCGTAGATGTCGCAGATGATCTTCTGAATCTTCAGCGCTTCGCGGCCGGAGATCTCGAGGGTCTCCAAGCCGAGCACCGAGCGATAGAACTGCTGGATCTGCGCCGCGTGCTGAAAGCCCCAGTATTCCTTGCCGCCCGAATAGCTGACAAGCTTCTGCGGGCGGTTATCGACCTCCTCGATCGTGCCGTCCGCATACGCGATCTTCGCGTGATCGTAGGAGAAGGTCGCCTTGCCGTTCTGACACAGCAGGCGAATCTCGATCGGATCGTCAACGAGGTAGTTGTTCATCGCATAGAAGGACAGTAGTGCGCCGTTCTCATACTTGATGAGACCCTCGCCGGTGTCCTCGACGATCATACACGCGTGATTACGGTTGTGCAACGAGGACTGCACCTCGACGGGGGTACTGTCGATCATCCAGTTGGCGAGATCCAACGAGTGGATCGCCTGATCGATCATCACGCCGCCGCCCTCTTTATCCCACGTGCCTTTCCAGTCGGACTTATCATAATAGTTATCAGGGCGATACCACGTCAGCGTCGTGCGGCCGCAGCGCACCGCGCCGAGGCGGCCGTCGAGAATGCGCTGCTTGACCAGCATCGACGGCGTATTGTAGCGGCACTGGAAAATAACGCCGTACTGCAAGCCGAGCTCGTCCGCCAGCTCCACCGCCGCGACCGCATCCTCATAACGGATGCTCATCGGCTTCTCAGAGATGACGTGCAGACCCGCGCGCATCGCATCCATCGCCACCGGCACGTGCAGATAGTGCGGCAAGCAGATATGTACCGCGTCGAGCTCTTCCTTCGCAAACATTTCCTTATAATCGGTGTACGCTTTCGCGTGATATTTCTCCGCCGCCGCCTGCACACGGTCAGGCTTGTTGTCACAGACCGCGACCAGCTGCGCCTCTTCCACCGCGGCGATCGAATCCAGATGCATAACCGAAATACTGCCGCAACCGATCACAGCAACCTTTAACGTTTTCATAGTTATCTTCTCCTTAAGTGCTCATTTGCTTAATAAGATACTAGCACACATGCGCTTTTATTGCAAGCACCATTTTGACCTTTTGGCAGGGCTTTTAGGATTTTTTGTACGCGCTCTGCATCCGATTAAGACAAGTGACGCGTAATAAAAAAGCATCCGGGGGATCACTCCCCCGGACGGCGAATGGAATACGGCTTATTTCAGGTTGTTCTCCTCGTAAGCCTTGATCATCTTCTTCAACGTGTGACCCGTACGACCTCTTAATTTCTGAAGCCATTTCTCCGTACTTTTGCCTGTAAATATCTTGATTTCAAGTCTTGCAAGGTCGTCCTCTTCCATAGTAACAAAGATCTTACCAATGTACTGAGCCACAAATTCGTTAGTAATTATACCGGTGCTTGCATCTCTGACAGCAGCATCAAGACGTTTTTTTACTTCGTTTATATGCTTCTGATACTCGTCTCGAGTAAACATCTCTTCCTCGAGTTCTAAAAGCACCTTCTGTGCTTCCGCCGTCTCCCGATCGCACGTGTCAGTCATCGCCTTGAAATTAGCGGTTGTAATCGCTCCGGTCGTTACCAGCTCTAACAGCTTGTTTTTCTTTTGATCCGCCAGCTCGATGATGCGTTTCTGCTCTTCCATTTGCTTAGTCGTTTCATCATCCGTTTCCAACGACTGAAACATCTCTTCGTAGGTCGTCAACAGCGCTTCTACGTCAACTCTCGTTTCGCTGAACACCTCAAACAAAACCGGCTTGATCTCCGCTTCATAAATCGGGAAAGACGGACAAGCATCTGCACCATTGTTGATCTTATTGGAACATACCCATTTGGAGTTGACCGTGCCGTCTTTGCTTTTGGACTCTCTACGGTAATACGGTGCCCCGCAATGGGTACAGTACAGCTTTCCCGTGAGCAGGTTAGCGTGATTACAGACGCCTTTACGCGTCTTAACGTCTTCACTTCGGCGGGTTAAAACCTCGTTCGCCTTATCCCAAAGCTCTTCGGACACCAGCGCGGGAACGATCTCCCCCGTTTCATCCTTGAACATCACCCACTCCTCAGGAGGTAAAAATTTCTGCTTTTTGGTGAACATATCGACAATACGCACCTTGTTGCCCACATAATACCCCTTGTATTTGGGATTTGAAATGATGCCCGACATCGTCGAGTGTGCGATCTTATTCCCGTTATAATTGCGATACCCCTGTTCATAGAAGAGCGTCTCAAGCTGTTTCATACTATACTCTCCGGTAGCATATAGCTGAAACAGGTCGCGCACCATAGGCGCCTGACTTTCATCAATGACCAGACGCTTATCGTCTTTCTTATAACCAAAAATACGACTGTTGCCCAACACCACGTTAGATTTAATAGCCTGTTGATGACCAAACTTCACGCGAGACGACAGTTTACGCAGTTCATCCTGCGCGATTGACGACATAATCGTGAGTCGCAGTTCAGCATCCTCATCCAGTGTATTTATGTTATCGTTCTGAAAGAATACACCAACGCCCAAATTGAGAAGTTCTCTTGTATACTGCAAAGAATCGAGCGTGTTACGGGCAAAACGGGAAATCTCCTTGGTGATGATCAGGTCAAACGTATCGCCCTTGGCATCGGAAATCATCTCATTGAAACGCCTCCGCTTTTTTGTCGAGATGCCCGAGAGGCCTTCATCAATGTAACCCGGAACGAATGTCCACGATTTATTTTTCTTAATGAAGTTTTCATAATACGAAATCTGATTATCCAAAGAATTTAATTGTTCATCGGTATCCGAAGAAACACGGGCATAATACGTTACTCTCAGCGGAATATCGTAAATTGATTTCGTCCGCAATAACGTGCGAATATTCAAAATATCCATTTAATCAGCCTTTCAAAGTTCGTTGTATCATCTTCCGTATTTTGATTATACAGAAAACAACCCAAAAGCGCAATAATAAATCGAACTTTGTTAAAAATTTTCATTCGTGTGCTTAAACAATTCTTTTATCGGAAGAAAGCGTTGCTTTTCGCGCAGCGATCTTCTCGGTCATTTTTTTGTATTCTTTTTCGGAGATTGTACCGTGTTCCAGCAGATAACGATTAAAATAATTAAGCCAGATATCCTCTGCCAAGCGCTTCTCTCGCTCATCGTTCAGCAATGCTTTCTTCATTTTTGCACCCCCTTCTTGGTGATATATTTTCATTTTTTACCGGATGGAGAAAAATATACCAACACGTGTACCTCGACTACTATCTGTTGGTTCTCAGCAAACGAATCAAAACAATTCATTCCTCATTCAATCTTGTTATGCCTGTCATTCCGTTATTTTTCTACCATTTTTCAAAAACGCTTTTTAACAAATCTATTATTTATAGTGTTAATCTGCAAACGTTCACTGAAGACCCTTGACTCGTAGATAAATACATTCATTTCTACAGCCATCGGCACATCCATTAAAAACAAAACTGACTCCGTCGAAAAAACGAAGTCAGTTCGTTGCTTAAAATTTAATTCCAGCTGCGCATATCGGCGTTCAATTTATTCCACCGTTACCATGTGATTCCCCGCCGCGACCGCCGCCGAGCCGATCACGGGAACACCGTTCAACAAAACACGGCTGTTCGCGGTTTGCTGATGCAGCACAGTGTCCTGCATACAGCACAAGGTATAGTCGTTCTCAGCCGTCTTGGTCAACGAAGCAGCGGTGTCTTCCGTCCAGAGGAAGCCGTCCTTCAAGAGGGTGATCTCCCGCATCTGTCCCTCCGTCACCGTAAAGTCGGCGACGGCGCCGGGGGTGATCACACGCACATTCTTCGTATTATCGGCCACCGTCCAGTCGGTATTAAGCAAATAGAGTTTATCCGGACAACCCGGCTCGCCCCACACAGACATATAGATATCCTCGCAATCCCCCGCCAGGCGGACATGATGCTCCGCGGTTTGGGTGATGAGTTTATCCAAAACGGCAGGCATCAGCGACTTGAGCCGTTCGTGGCCCGGATAGGCATAGGTACACAGCAGATACACCCAACCGCGACCCACACGGTGGCGCACTACCAGCGGCTGACCGCCGACGCGATCTTCTACCACCACCTCGGCGCCACAGAGCTCGATCTCTGCCAAGCGGCAGGGACCGTCCTCATTCTCATCCACGTTCGGACGGCGAATACCCGCAAAATCTAAGGGAGCCGTGCCCTGCCACTCTCCGCAAAACACGCCGTCAGAGACCTCCGCGTTGCTGCGAGCACCCACACGAACACCACACAGCGTGCGAACATCGCCACCATTGTAGAGCTGTAGGTCCTTCATATCCATCAGGAATTCCCGATCCACACGGGTGGTCAGTTGCGGCACACTCAGGAACACCGTACCGCCCCGCTGTGCGTAAGACAGTAGTTTTTCATAATCCTCGCCGTCCACCTTCATAGTATGCCAATCCAACAGTAGCAGCAGGCGATAATCGCTCATACACTCTGCCGATGCCTGCACCGGCAGAAAATCAAACTCGCCCCGCGGCGAACCGCTGAAGAATTTGCGGTTATTGACCGTGTCCTGCATAAGAGGAGTTAGGAAGATCCCCGGCGCCAACTGTTCCAACAGGTGTAGGCCCTTTTCCGGTTGGCGATAACCCCAGCTCCAACGGCCGTTACCGTAGTGAGCCCACACGGGATAATTCTCATTTTCGAAGGCATCGCCCGAAACGCCACCGTTATTGGCACAGCTCAGGCCACTGATGGGCGGGGCAAACCGACCCTGCAGTACCGCGATATCCACCAACGGACGACCCTTGCGAGGATGCGTCTTACTGTATTTAAGAAACTCCTTCATAATCCGATTCTTTTCCCGCGGCAGATAATCCCCTCGCACCATCTTATCGGTGCAGAAATACTGAAATTGGGAATCTTCTTCGAACAAGAAGCCCGCACCCATCATATAGGGCTGATACACACCTAGGTAATACCGTCGGATGCCGTATTCCAGCTCCGGCTGAGCATTGTGCTGTGAGGCGATATGCGCTCCCCACAACACCTTGTCAAAGGCACGGGCCGCACCGCGAGCGTTGGGCAGCAGCAGTTGACTGTGTCCCACAAATGTTTCGTGGCGGATCACATCAAAGCCCGCCATATACGCATAGCGACTACCGCCCGAGGCATCGCCCACCGCCACCGGCACACCGGGTATGCGGAAGGCATCCGCCACCGTTTTTAATGAGGCGACCGCTTCCCGCTCCGCCTCCTCCATAGTGTAACCGGCATCCCGCATCTTATCACGTCCGTAGAAGATGCCCGTATGCTCATGCGTGCCGACGCACAGGCATTTATCCGCCGAGGCGGCGGCGATCACGCCCTGATCGTCCATAATGATCGCGTCCGTGTACAGACCGTTCTGACGGCAGAATGCGGCCGCCTCCCACAGCGAAGACAGATGACCGCTGTCGTTGTGATAGTCACGAAACACGATCAGGTCTGCGCTTTGTTCATCGCGGATCCGAGAGATCTCTTCAATATACTCGTGCGGATTACCGGTGCGCACCTCGGCGCCTGCATGGCAGGTACTGCCCTCGGGCACGTCCCAGATCTCCGCTACCGTGGCCGTGACACTGTCGCCGCTCCAACGGTCGCGGAAGGTGACGGCGGCATTGTGCGCCGCTGTCAGCGGCAGAAAATAAAAGGTATGCAGGCCCTTGGACAGAGCGCGAAAGCTCTCCTCGTTGACATTGATGCAGTTAAGATCGGACAGTTTTTGCCGCAACGGCTGTGTACTCGCCGTTTCGGGAGACATAGCCATGGTAAACTGTGTCCGATCGTATGCGATATCCACCAGTGCCGCCGGCTCATTGACCCGCAAGGTCACGATGACCGGCTCGTTCACCAGTCCCCACGCGGGACAACCCGCCAACTCCAGCGGTCGCTGTTCGTCAAAGCGCAGGCCCACCAAGGTAGTCAGCACGGTACAGTTGTCATCCAGATTGACGATCTCCAGCCGATTTTCGCCCGGCTGCAGATGGCGGGACTCTACCTCTACAAATACCTCATCCAAGAACTGCGAGGCATCGTCGTGGTACATACAGAAATGCGCGTTGCTCCACACCGTGTAGCCGTTGACACGTAGCTCCAAATGAGGCACCGTACGCACCTGCACCTCGCGATGCGGATCGCCGTTGACCAAATACCGATAGCGCAGACGGCATCGCGTGTTCAGCTCAAGCGCGGACAACGTGAAGGTCGCCGTCGCCGTCACGTGAGGATCTGTGCAGACACCTCTCATACAGAAAAAAGAGCGGATCTCGCCGCCGACGAAGTCTTCCGGCTCTATGATCTGCTCGTCCGCGGGAAATTCTTCCCGATACCACGGCTGCTCCCCCTCCACATGGATCAGCGTCATAGAATACTTGCCGCCGACCAGCTTCGAGAGATGCTTTTGCTCATCCAACTGCGCTTTTGTGAAGGAGATCTCTCCCATACGGGTCACTAAGGCAAGACAGGTCTGCGCGTCCCCTTCACAGGTGACACGCAGACCGTCAAACCAATTCTGTACCACCGAATCAACGGTGGTCTTACCGTACGGCTCATACTGTTTACTGAATATAAAGGGGCCCTGCCAGCCCTCAGGAAAGCGAATACGCTCCACCTCCACGATCTGACCGCCCTGTATCTTCAGTTCGCCGCTGAAGTCCTGGGTGGGCAAATACTTCGGGTTATAGTAGGCAGACCAACGTCCCCAACTGATGTCACAACTCCACCGCATCAATGCTCATCCTCCTGAATTTTTCCTATCCCAGACGCATACATCCTCGCAGCGACAGGGCGTTTCCCGTTATGCGGAAAGGCGCACAAAATCCCGTGCCGGTACGGTATGGCCCTCAACCGTGACCTCCGTGTTTCGGTAGTTAACGATCACGCGTACGCCGTTGGCGTAGGTGGTCTGATACACGTCCTCCGCCAAGCAGCAGTGACCCGCGATGGGCTGATCCAACAACTGCTCGTACACCGTCTGCACCTTCGCCTGCCGTGCCGTCAGCGTGGGCAGCCACGCCTCCGCGTCGGGACTGGTCAACCAGGAAAATTCGGTGTTCAGCAGAGACCGCTCCGAGGTGTCAGCAAAGGTGTACATCGGCAACGCACCGTATTCCACCATACGCAGGAAATAGGTGTCGTCATCGCTTTGCAGATTGATGCTCTCGGAAGAATAGGAGACATAGCCGTGCAGCAGTATCTGCAAAAACGGCACGTCCGCCTGAAAGCCGTCATAGCGGCTGGAGGTCAGCGGCAAAGCGGTCAGGTCGGTGGCATAGGGGTAGGTGTAGGCAAAGCCTCTCTCCACCAGAAGGGCGTCTTCCCCTGCCAGAATCGCCAATGCCGCCTGCGACATCTCTAATGCCCGCTGACGGTCCACCGATTCCTGCTTCACCAGCACGGATTTATGGCTGTCCGAATACAGCGTGGAGCCCAAGCCCCACACGCCGACACCATCCGCCTCCCAATCGCTCACCGCCGCTTTCCACGTTTCCGAGATGGTCGCGAGCAAGTCGTTTTTCAAATAATTCCACTGAGGTCCGTCGATATCCTTGCGGTATACGCTGTACCGATAATTGCTGCTACGCATAATACCGCCGCTCAGATTGCGGGCTGTATCGGTGCTTGTAGACAGGCCGTTTCCGCTGCGGTACAAGCGCACCCGCTCACCCGTTAGAAACAGGCTGTCCCCGTTCTGATGCAGTAGGGAGACCAGCTTCTCCAATTCCTTGGCACCGCCCAATTCGGAAGACGGTTTCGCGGATACCTCCATCTTTCGATAGGGAATATCCGACGACCAGCCCACATAGCTTAGGCGGACAGGTCCTACCCCCTGCTGATGCAGGCGGGAGATCAGGTCGGCGGCCTCGGCGTAGTCGGTCAGCGCCTTCTGCGCCTCATAGGGCACGCCCAAGAAGTTCTTGGTGCCGGCGACGGAGCCGATCAGCTCCAGATACAGCGGTGCCTGCTCAGCGGCAACCTGCTTGAGCTGCAGACGTTTCACCATATACGCGCGCACCGCACTGCCCAAAGCGGCATAATCGGGAGACGGCTGATCCACAAATCCGTAATACACCGTATAGCGGGTCAGAGAGACCGGCTTTTCACTAAGCACCTTGACCGTCGTTTCACTGGCGGTCATCTCCTGCAGGATCACCTCGTCAATTCCGCGATAGGTGCCCTCAAAGTAGGCGTTGGCATAAGAGGTTACATAATTGACCGGATAGGCCAGCACAGCGGACAGGGCATCTCCCTGCTCCACCCACGCGAACATCCCTCCCTGCCCGCGACAGATGCCGAAGGTGGGAACATACACGAGCTCCGTATTGTTTTGTACCGCCTTCAGGGTGTACGCCGGATCGCGGCCGTACACATCGGCATAATACTCCTTGTAACGGTTTGCCGTCATCGCATCGGCATCGTACGTCATAATGGCGCCGCTGCCGTCCGGCAATACCAAGTAGCCTTCTTCATCGTAGCCGGCACAGCCGAAATACGGAAGTACCCCGTATTTCAGCAGCGTATTCTTTCCGTGCTGCTCGATCTCCTCGTTGACTACCGAGACGCGCAATCCGTCGTCACACAGGACATACTCCACAGGGATGAGGAAACCCTCAGAGGAGAAATGGAAGGTATACCGAACGCCATTGGCGATCTTTTGGCAGGAATAGGTCTCCTTCTTTACGCTGGACACATAATTGTTCGCCGTCTGAATGGATTTATCCTTATTGGCATATTGGATTGTCAGCTGACAGTTGAGCAAATTGCGATATTTGCCGTTACTGACGGTATCGGTCTCCCGATCCTGCGGATTACTGTACCAAATGCTGCCGCTTACCTTGCACTGCACGGCAATCTCCGCCGTATCGCACTTAGTCAACAGCGCATAGGCGGCGTTTTCCGCCACCTTCTCAAAGCCCTGCGTATGCAGCCGCTCATAAGATACCTCTGGCACCTCCGCTGTATCATCCGTGGCCGAGTCGCTCCGACCGCCCAAAACCGCCGTCAGGAGCACCGCTACCAGCACCACAGTCAATACGCAACGGCCCCATGGAAATGTCTTCTTCATGTGCCTTTCTCCTTTATCACTCGTCACTCAAATCGTGTCAACGGCTTCAATCTTGCGAAGCCAACGCTCACAGTCGGGAAGTAAAAGACCGTGATAGCGCTCTTCTAATGCGCACGCCGTCCGCAGACAGGCACGGGCCTGTGCAGGATCATGATCCTCCAAGGCGATCTGGGCCCGATATTGACAGGTAAGGGACCGGACCTTATCCCGCAGATATTTCCCGCAACGCAGCAGTTCGCCGAAATCATCCTGTTGACTATCCGACAGAAAATCCGCTTGTCGGGCAGCTTCTTCCATCCGGTCAACCAGCGCAAGCAACTTCCCTTCTGCCTGCTCGCAGGCCTCCAGCGCACCACGGGTAAGAGGATCCTCTGCCTGAGGCTCCCACTCATGAACGTGTGTCCTACGGGTGGCACGCAGAGAAAAGTCGTCCCGATGCCAAGCGTCCGTGATACGCAGCTTAAACATATCCCCCGCAAATCGGGTCAGCGGTGCCAAAGCATTCTCTGCACCAAGCCAAAAATCCACTACCGCAGCAGCAGCCGCACCGAAGCGTCTCTGCGCAATCATACGCAACAGCGCTTCATCCTCTAACTGTGTATTCCAAAGCCGCATACCGGCTAAATGCAGATTAAGCCAGGTGATCTGTCCCTCGGTATTGACCTCATAGACGGCCGTGGACGGCGGTCGATCAATCACTTCCAGAATCGTATCCACCGCTCCCTCAAAACTGTAATGCAACACATCCACCCGATGCACGCCAAGCCTATGCATATACTGCATATCCTGTCGAATAACACGAGGGAGCGGCGGCAGCAAGCTGCTCATCATCCAATGATCGCCGTAGTACTCAAACACCGCCATTTTCTTTTGCTGTTGACGGGTATGCGCTCCCCAGCGCTCAAACGCCTGATGGAAACGCTGCGACCAAGCGTCCGCCGATTCGGACAGGGCATACCGATAGTCCCTCCCCCAGCAGGCGATCATACAATGATTTTGCGCCTGTGTCGGGATCTCCTCCAGCATATTCCACGCGAGTGCCGCATTGTAGGCAATATGATATAGATGTACATCCAGACCCTGCTTCTGTAACGATAGCTGAATGGCCTGCGTAAATTCCAAGTAGGTGGCCATAAAGCTCTTCTGCCGACAATGCTCACACTGACACTGAAAGGCGTTGTCATTGAACATTAGGGTAAGCTCTCGGATCCCCTCCTGTCGGCAATACGCCGTCAGACGCCCCGCCAGCTCTTCCCGAAGCGGCACGGAAGAAAAGCACAGCTGATGAGGAATGCGTTTGCCTTTATACAGAGAAAACCATTCGGGGTGTTTCTCAAAATAGTCTTCCGGCGGTAGAAAGAATGGCAAATCATGTCCCGAAATGGCAGGCTCGATACCACGACAGCGCATTAGAGGCAGCATCTCTTCTTTATGTGCCTCCCAATAGGTTGCCGACAGCGCAAAGGTGTTATAGCCCATTTTGGCAAGGGCATCCAACGCATCCGAACAGGAGATCGGACGGTCCACCGTATACCCACGCACCGGAAACGCCGCTTTTCTCCCGAAAGACGAAAGGGAGAGCCTCTCCTCCGCCAACGAAGGAACCACCTCATACCCCGGACGTACAAAGCAGATACCCAGCACCTGTGTACACACAGCGTACACACCATATAGAATGGCTCGATTGTGCGCACCGACAATTTGCACCCCGCCTGCTGATACACGAACAGCCCACTCGTCCAAGGCAGCGTCCAGCATCGGGTCCTTTTGACAGGTCCATCGCCCAAAACGGCTGTTTTCCAGTGACACACCGGTAACGGCTCGGTAGTATTTCTCTAACTCCTGCCGGGCGAAGGCCAGCACCTCCGGGTTATCTGCAAAGCGATGCGCCATGCTCTTTCACCTCAATATGATAACGTTTATCCAATAAGACGACTATATCTCTCTACATACGGAAGATGACCTCGTTGTAGAGGTTTGTCAGGAAGTTGCCCAACTGCCCTGTCAGGCTGAACAGGGTGATCGCCACAAAGGCCACGCATACCATGCCGAACACCGTATACAGTAAGGACAGCAGTGCTTTCCCGAAGGAATACATATGGATCTGTATCTGCGAAACGATGATCAGCAGGACTGACCACCAAATGCCCAACTGCGACAGGAATGTAAGCAACACTCCCTCGCGCAGGGTCAGCACGTTGCTCAGAAGGGTGGAAGCCAGCGAGCACAGAATAAAGGGTAACAGCGCATAGGCGGTGGAAATAAACACATGGCGGAAAAAGCCCTTGCCGTTGTTCAGCTCGCCCACGGCGAAGTTACACGCGGTAAACACGCCGAACAGCAGCAGCACCTGAAATATCTGATACGGAATATTGATGATCTCGCCGCTGTGGTCATTAAACACATACCCGGTAAACTGCATCCCAATGACGTGTGCCAAGAAGGTGCCCGCCAACAGAACGCAGGAGATACCGATGCTGCCACGCTCCTTGAAACGGATCTCGTAAAAGCCGTTGAACGGATGCAGGATCACATAAAACGGGGAGATATACTGTCCTTTGTTGCTGTCAGCCGCGGGGACATCCGTCTTTTTGGCAATGTATACCCACGCCAACAGCAATATGCCGATCACACCGATAAACAGCAGGTAGAAATACTGTGCGATCCACTCGTCCCGTTGCATGGTGTACGCTTCGTCATAGCCTTTCTTATCGTTTGCCAGTTTAAAGTTGGCCATGGCCTTTTCGTATTCACCTTCGGACATCCAGGCGTTACCCAGACCTTCATACACGATGGCCAGATTTTCGTTATAACTCTTGGCCGTTTCCCACGCGGCGCGGGATTCGCTGAACAAGCCCTCGTTATACAGTGCCACCGCTTCCTTCAGTGCCAACATATACGCCGATGCGTCGAACACGATCAGACTATTTTTACCCTTATCGAGCACCAGCACCTTATCATCCAACGTATCCACTGCAACAGGCGCACGGAAGGTACCCTTCTGGTGTCCGGCCACGCCGAATACCGCCAACAGATTGCTGTTATTGTCATACACAAAGATCTTACTGCGCTGCTGATCCAGCGCGTACAGCAGCATATCCTCATCCACCGCCACGTCAATGAAGGCGGTGTCGATCACACGGCCGGACAACTGAATATTCTGGGTGTCATAGGTGTTTTCAATGTCACCGTAATCGCCGGTGCCCATAACAATACCGGCCGCGCCCTCGGTATCGTAACCCAGAATGTTATTGCCCTGCACGTCATATCGCTTCAGTTCCTCCTTCGAGGACTCGGTCACCGCGGAGCAACTGTACAAAAAGCCCTGGTCGTCAATATCAATGGCCGTCAGCTCGGTGGGGATCACCTTTTCCATCTTTTCCTTCTGTGCGTTGGAAAACAGATTCTTAAACCAACTGGACAACACCGCGCTGACAGTGGTCTCCACCGTATTAGCGGCGTAAAACCGCTTAAACACTCCTTGAGAATCGAATTGTAAAATGCCCTGATACACGTTAGCGGATACCACGTAAATGCAGCCATCCGAACCAATCACGACCCGATTGGGGGTATACATCACATCGGCACCGAACACGCTGTCGTCCGGTTTTTCCACCGTAAACAGCACCTGACCGTCGGCATCCGTCACCAGCACCAACTGCTGTGTGGCCAGCGTGATGTAGATCCGACCGTCCTCCGCCACAAAAATACCGGTAGCATCCTCCAACGAATACCCGACAGGGCGGATCTCTCCCACCTGCTCTAGGCTGCTGTCCAGCACAACGACACGGCTGTTGCCCGCATCTAACACATACACGCGGTCATCCCGCACATATAGATCCGTCGGCGACGACCAACGATCCTCGTTGGTGCCGGACACCTCGCTGACGGGAAGATACGTTTCCGGAGCCGGTACCGAATTACCTTGCAGATCATAGTTATAGCTGTAATACAGGCCGCTGCTCACCGAACCGATCGGCTCAGACGACACCGCCGCCGATGCCGGCAGGGCACAGCTTAGCAGAACGCATACGATCACACATATCCCGACCCACTTTTTCATTCATCATCCGTCCTTTCCATAGAGTACTTAGTCCTTGATACCGGACGATGCCATGGTCTCGATAATACGGCTCTGAGTCAACACAAAGGTCACGATCGGCGGGATCATCAGCAGAAGTGTCGCCGCAGCACCCACGCCGGCCCGGGCCATACCGGAGGCAGATATCTGCCCCAAAATGGTGGGAAGCAGCTTCAAATTCTCCGTATAGATCAGGCTGGCCCCACTGTTGGCCCATCCGCTCTGAAAGGAGAGGAAGGCCAGCGTGATCCAAGCGGGCTTCACCGACGGCATAACGATCTGCCAGCATATCCGCAGATCTCCCGCACCGTCGATGCGGGCACTCTCGATGATGGAATCCGGTACACCCTCCATAAACTGCTTCATCAGGAACACGCCCATAGTCGAGCCCAGTACGGGTGCGATGATCGCCCAGTGGGTATCGATCCAGCCCAGCGTGGACAAGATGACGTATTGCGGAATGCCGATGATCGAGCTGGTGAACAACATGGAAATCGTAATCAGCGACATCCAGAAATGCTTACCGTGAAAATTCTTCTTCGCCAGCACGTACGCAGTCGTAGAGGACACCGCCACACTGATACCGGTACTCAATACCGCCAGGTAGATGCTGTTGAACAAATAACGGGTAAAAGGGACCCACAGGTTATTGGTCAGCGTCAGCAGATCCCGAAAGTTATCACCCGTGGGATTGACAACGTAAAACTTCGGAGGAAACAGATAAAACTCCTCCAACGGCTTAAAGGCATTGACCACCGCATACACAAAGGGTAATACCATCACCACCGCCATCAACGACAGGATGAAAGTCAGCAGTACGTCACCACCGACAGAACGGCTCAGACGCTTTACTTTTGGTCGTGTCACGGTATATCCACCCACCTTCCTTTGAATTCTGTTCGCTGCGGCACCTTAGCGGCCGATGCGCGAAACGATAAAAGCAAACAGCTTATACGAAAACAGCACGATCACGAACAGAACCAGCGATATAGCCGCGGAATATCCGATCTCATAGCGCAAAATACCATAGTCATAGGCGTGCAGAGACACCGTGTGCGCTGAATACTGCACACTGGGAAACCCGCACAAGGTCATACTGATATCGCCTACCGAAAAAGCGGTGACGATCTGATTCAATCCGCCGAAGATCAGCATCGGCTTCATGGAAGGCAGGGTCACATACCACAGCTCCTCCCAACGGTTGTGGATACCGTCGATCGCCGCCGCCTCGTATAACTGACGGTCCACGTTCTGCAGGCCCGCGATGAAGGAGAGAAAGCCCACACCCAGCGACAGCCACAGCTGTACCGCCATCAGCAGTACCAGACTGATCTCGGGGTCGGAAAACCACAGGCTGGGCTCGTCGATCAAGCCAAGACTCATCAGCCACGAGTTGGCAAAGCCGTAAGAGTCCGAGCTGAAGATGTACTGCCAGATCACATACGCGTTGGCTGAAATAGACGGCGCGTAAAACACCAACGTGACAAGGGCACGCACTGTTGGGGGCAGATCGTTGATGATCCATGCCAGCAAAAAACACAGCATAAAACTGATGGGGCCGGTCACCACCGCAAATTTCAACGTGTTGACCAGCGCCTGAATAAAGACGCTGTCCGAAACAAACAGATAAACAAAATTCGACAGTCCCACAAAGCGCGGCGCGCTGAACATATCGTAGCTGGTAAAGCTGTACAGGATGGCCACCAGAATGGGGGCAATTACCATCAGCAGATACATCAGCAGGAAGGGAGACATCATGCCGTAGCTGATCAGATCGTCCTTCAACCGAATCATCTGCCGAATCTTCGGCGTTTTTACTTTTCTTTTACTCAACACGATCCTTCACCTCCGCTTCAGGATTTACCGAGTGCAGCAAATTCCTCGCGCTTTCGTGCGAGCTCCTTATTTACGTCCGCGGTGTACTTCTGTACGGTCTTGCGGATATTGGCATTGCTGTTATACATGGTCACAAACATATTGTTTAGGTTACGCGCCAAAATGTAGT